>NZ_CP044232.1:1216720-1520900 GCF_008727775.1 Microbacterium lushaniae | reverse complement strand
CGGAAGGCGTCGGGACCGAGCGTGATCGCCAGCGACAGGCCGATCGCGCTGCCGACGGAGTAGCGTCCGCCCACCCAGTCCCAGAAGCCGAACGCGTTGGACGGGTCGATCCCGAAGTCTGCGACCTTGTCCAAGGCGGTGGAGACGGCCACGAAGTGGTGCGCGACGGCGTCGGTGCGCGCCGCGTCGGTGTCATCGATCGCCCCCGTTGCGGCAAGCCTCGCCCACAGCCAGTCGCGGGCGAGGCGGGCGTTGGTGAGGGTCTCCAGCGTCGTGAAGGTCTTGGACGCGACGATGAACAACGTCGTCTCCGGATCCAGGCCCTCGGTCTTCTGAGCCACGTCGGTGGGATCGATGTTGGAGACGAAGCGCGCCTCGATACCCGCGTCGGCGAGGGGCTTGAGTGCTTCGTAGACCATCACGGGCCCGAGATCGGACCCGCCGATGCCGATGTTGACGACGTGCGTGACCTTCTTGCCCGTGACCCCGCGCCACTCCCCCGCGCGCACGCCCTGCGCGAACGCGGAGAGCCGGTCGAGCACCTCGTGCACGTCGGTGTCGACGTGCTGACCGTCGACGACCAGCTCGGGGCTCGCCCCCGCGGGCCGGCGGAGAGCCGTGTGCAGCACGGCACGGTCTTCGGTCGTGTTCACGTGCCCGCCGCGGATCATGTCGGCGTAGCGCTCGGCGACGCCGGTCTCCTCGGCCAGCTGCACGAGGGAGGCGAGGATGTCGTCGGTGACGAGGTTCTTCGACAGATCCACGTGCAGATCCCCGAGCGTGTGCGTCATCCGCTCCACGCGCGCGGGGTCGCCGGCGAACCAGCCCCGCAGATCAGGGGTGAAGGAGTCGCGGGCCGCGGTCAGCCGGCTCCAAGCGGACGTGGACGTGGGGTCGACAGGTGCACTCACCCCTCCACGCTAGCGTCAGGCGACCTCGCGCAGGGCGAGCGGAAGCTCGGCGACCAGCTCGCGCGCGAGGAAGCCCAGGCCCAGCCGCTCGGTGAGGCGGTCACCGGCTCGCGCATGCACCCATGAGCCCCACACGGCGGCCTGCGCGAGGTCGGCACCGCGCGCGGCGAAGCCGGTGATCGCGCCGGAGAGCACGTCGCCGCTTCCCGAGGTGGCAAGACCCGGACCGCCGCCGACGATCCGCCACGTCGCCCCGTCGGGAGCTGCCACGACGTCGTAGCACGTCACGACCGCGCGGTAGCGGCGCGCGACCTCCGCCACGGCCGGGGCGAGGTCTTCCGCGAGATCGGCACCGGGATCGCCGTCGCGCAGGATCGCGAGCTCTTCGCGGTTCGGGGTGAGCACGAGGGCCTCGGGCAGCCGGTCGCGGTCGACCCCGGGAAGGATGCCGAGCGCGTACGCGTCGAGTGCGAGGCACTGCGGCCGCGCGTCGGCGACCGCCAGCAGGGTGTCGCGCGTCTCATCCGCGTCGTCGAAGCCCGGGCCCACGAGCACGGCGTCGGCACCGGCGAGGGTGGCACGCGCGGAGTCGTCGAAGGGGTCGGATGCCCGGTCGGGCAGCGCGTACACCGCCGCCTCGGGCAGCACGGCACCCAGCTGCGCGTCGATGGAGCCCGGGGCGAAGACGCCGAGCCGTCCGGCCCCCACACGCAGCGCCGCCTCTCCGGCGAGCATCACGCCGCCGGGGGTGCGACGGGAGCCGCCGACGACGACGACGTCGCCGCGCGCCTTCTTGTCGTCGCCGGGATCGGGTAGCCGCCACGATCGCAGCAGCTCCGCAGTGACCGTCTCTGCCTCGCGCGCGGTGCGCGCGTGCGTGGGCTCACTCGGGTCGGACATCGGATCCCCTCCGTTCGGGCGGGTCCACGGGGCGCGGATCGGCGACGTCGGGCGTGCCCGGGTGCACCGTGACATCGGCGCCCTCCTCCTGCAGGTGACTCACGTCGGCGAAGGACGTGACACCCCACACCCCGTCCGCGCGATCCAGCCGGGAGAGAGAGGCGTTGAGCACGGGATTGGCGGCGGCGAAGGCGAGCAGCTCCTCCTCCTGCAGGTTCAGCAGCAGCGCCGCGATGAGCGTCACGACGGCGTCGTGCACCACGATGAGGGCGGATTCCTCCGGGCGCGACAGCAGGTCGCCCAGGAACGACCGCAGCCGCAACGCGACATCCGCCCACGACTCGCCGCCGGGCGGGCGGTGGTAGAACTTGCCGAGGTGCCGCCGCCGCTGCGCCTCCTCCGGATGCAGGCGGGCCACGCCCTTCGTCGTCAGAAGATCGAGGATGCCGAGCTCCCGGTCGCGGATGCGCTCGTCGACGCCGACGACGGCGGCTTCGTCGCCCAGCGCGATCGCGAGGGTCTGCCGCGCGCGGAAGTAGGGCGACACCCAATACATCCCGACGTCGGCACGGTGTTCGTCCAGCCACCGGCCCAGCGCGGCGGCCTGCTCCTCCCCGGTCGGGGAGAGCGGCACGTCCGCGTCGCGGATGTCGAGCGGGATCCGCTCCAGTCCCTCGCGCTCGGCGCGCGTGGCGGCCACGTTTCCCACGCTCTCGCCATGGCGCACGAGCCACAGAGTCTTCATCGGCATCCGCCCAGCGTAGGAGCAGCCCGCCGGCGCCCGCCGGGGGTTGCGCTCGGGAGCTGCAGCCCTCAGCCTGCGGTCAGCGGTACGCGCAGGAGGCGATCGTCGCCGGGTCCCGGCGACCCCCGTCCGTCGGTGTTGCCCGTGAGCAGCCACAGTTCGTCGCCGGCGACGACGGCATCCCGCATCCGCCCGTACTCCCCCGCCCACAACGCCACCGGGTCGCCCGCGAGCGCATCGTCGGCGACATCCAGCATCCACACCCGCTCGCCGCGGAGACCGGCGACGAACAGCGTGCTCCCCGCCGCCGCGAGGCCGCTGGGGCTCGCGTCCGACGGCGTCCACGCGACGATCGGGTCGACGTACGCCGCATCCCCGGCCACCCCCTCGTGCACGGGCCACCCGTAGTTGCCGCCGGCGACGATGCGGTTGACCTCGTCGAAGGTGTTCTGCCCGAATTCGCTGGCCCACGTCTGCCCGTCGGTCGTCCACGCGATGCCCTGCACGTTGCGGTGCCCGAGGGAGTACACGCGACTGTCGAACGGATTGCCCGGCGCCGCCTCCCCCTCCGGTGTCAGGCGCAGGATCTTGCCGGCGAGGGAATCCGGGTCCTGGGCGGCATCGCGCAGGCCGGCGTCGCCGGTCGTGACGTAGAGGAACCCGTCCGGCCCGAACGCGATGCGGCCGCCGTTGTGCGTGCTCGCGCGTGGGATGCCGTCGAGGATCATCTCCGCGTCGCCGAGCGTGCGGCTCCCCGCATCGCCCGTGAGCGCCAGCCGCACCACGCGGTTGTCGGTCTCGGCGCCGTGGTAGGCGTACAGCCACAGCTGCTCGTCGCGCTCGCGGACGGCCAGACCGTGCAGTCCGCCCTCCCCGCCCGAGACGACGCCGGGGATGCGGCCCACCTCCCGCACGGTCCCGTCCGCGCCGATCTCGAGCACTGCGCCGGTGTCGCGCTCGCTGACCAGCTGCGTGCCGTCGGGCATCACGACGACCGACCACGGTGCGTCCAGGCCCGCCGCGACCTCGGCCGGGTCGGCGCCGGGCCGGTGGGGAGTCGCGGGGCTCGCGGTGACGTCGCGGTCGGGGCTGGGCGCCACGGTGACCGGCTGGGGCGTCGCCCGTTCGGCGACCGCGGCGCATCCGCCGGTCAGCAGGACGATCGCGAGTGCTCCGACGGCTCGTGCCCCACGGCGGCGTGCGGAGGTCATGTCAGCTCCTGTCCGATGTGCGTTGTGCCGCCGGCGCCGGAGCGGGATCTCCCCCGCGCGGGGACGGTACGACGATACCGACCACGGTCGCCGAGACGGCGGCGCGCCACCGCGAGGGCAGGTGTTTCTCCGTGAGGTCAGTGCGGGGCGTGGAAGGCGGCGTCGCCGCGCTTCCAGTAGCCCTTCACGACGATCCGGGCGGGGTCCAGGCCCCACCGCTCGACCGCGAGCGCCCGCCCGGGCCGCACGACCGCCTGCTCGGCGCCGATGAAGGCGAACACGTCGCCGGTGGGGCGGTCCGAGGCATCCATGGCGTCCAGGCGCGCCGCCAGCGCCGTGCCGCCGACGGCGTTGCCGCGGTGCACGTACGACACCACCACGCCCGCCGGAGCCTCGATCGCCAGCTCGTGCGCGGCGTCGGGCACCTCGACCAGCACCGTGCCCACCGCATCCGCCGGCATGGATGCGGCGAACCGCCGCATCGCGGGCACCGCCGTCTCGTCGCCGGCGAGGAACCACGCGTCGGGCGCGCCTTCCACCACCATCGAGCCGCGCGGTCCGCCCACGCCCACCGGCGCCCCCAGCGGTGCGGACGCGGCCCACTCCGCCGCGACGCCGCGGTGGCCGTCATCGCCGTGGATGGCGAACTCGACGTCGAGCCACCCCTCGCCCCACGCCAGCGGCGTGTACTCGCGGCTGGGGGCTGCGCGCATCTGCTCGACGGTGTCGACGGGCCCGTCGGGGAAGAACAGGCGCATGTGGTCGTCGCATCCGAGGGAGACGAAGCCGCGCAGATCGTCGCCCTCCAGGCGGAGGCGCACGTACGCGTCGGTCACCCATTGCCGCTGCGCGAGGACGGCAGAGCGGAACCGCAGGTCGAGCCCGCGGCGGGTGAGCACGAACGGGGCTTGCGTGGAGTTCGTCATGATCTCTTCCTCATCTTCTGATCCTGGCCCAGCGTCGCCGGTCATTCCCACAGGACGACCCGCCGTCCATCCAGCTCGGCGACGTGCGCGGGGGTGTCGTAGAGCGCCTCGAGCCGCTCGGCGGTGATGACCTCGTCGACAGGTCCGTGGTGGACGACCGCGCCGTCGCGCATCGCCACGATGTCATCGGCGTACCGGGCGGCGACGTTGATGTCGTGCAGCACGACGACGATCGTCATGTCGCGCTCGGAGGCCAGGCGGCGCATGAGCTTCATGAGGGTCACGCCGTGCCGGGGGTCGAGGTTGTTGAGCGGCTCGTCCAGCAGCAGATGGTCGGTGTCCTGCGCGAGGGCCATCGCCACGAACGCGCGCTGGCGCTGGCCACCGGAGAGCTCGTCGAGGAAGCGCGTGCGCACCGCCTGCAGATCCAGCAGCTCGATCGCCGACTCGACGTGCACGCGATCCTGCGGCGAACGCCCCGATCCGCCGTGGGGGAAGCGGCCGTAGGCGACGAGGTCTTCGACGCTGAGCCGGATCGCGAGGTGGTTGTCCTGCCGGAGGATCGCCAGCCGTCGGGCGATCTCGCGCGAGCGCGTCGTCGCGACGTCGCGTCCGTCGATCGTGATGGCTCCCCCGTCGGTGCCGATCAGCCGGCCGATCGCGGCCAGCAGGGTGGATTTGCCGGCGCCGTTGGGTCCGATGATCGCGGTCAGCCCCGTTCCGATGTCGACGGTGACGTCGTCCACGGCGACGAGTGCGCCGTGGCGCTTGACGACGGATGTGGTGGAGATCATGTCAGCGGGCCCTTCCGGTGAGGACGAGGAGGAGGAAGAACAGCCCGCCGACGAACTCGATCACGACGGGCAGTTCGGTGCCGAAGCCGAGCAGGCGGTCCAGGATCAGCTGGCCGCCGATGAGGGCGACCACTCCGATCGCGATCGTCGCCGGGATGCTGCGGGAGTGCCGGTGACCGACGGCCGAGTAGGCGAGGTTGGCCACCAGCAGCCCGAAGAAGGTCACCGGGCCCACGAGCGCGGTCGAGGCGGCCACGAGCACCGCGACCACCACCACGACGTGCATGACGGTGCGGCGGTGGTCGACCCCGAGCGAGACCGCGCGGTCCTCGCCCAGCGCCATGACATCCAGCGCACGGCGGATGGGCCACAGCGACACCAGCGCGCACACCACGAGCACCGCGGTGGGCGCGAGGAGTTCGCGTTCGACGGCGGTGAAGCTCGCGAAGACGAGGTCCTGCACGATCGCGAAGGTGTCGGGGTCGAGGAGGCGCTGCAGGAACGCGGTGACCGAGCGGAACAGCACTCCCAGGACGAGGCCGACCAGCACGATCACGTGCAGGTCGAGCCGGCGCCGCTGGAAGAGCCATCCGTACAGGAGGACGACCACGACGCTCATGAGCACGAGCTCGACGAGCCATGAGGCCAGCGGGGGCGCCGCCAGCAGCACGGTGGGGCCCAGCACGAAGGCGGTGACCACCTGGATGGCGAGGAACACCGCGTCGAACCCCATGATCCCGGGGGTGAGGATGCGGTTGGCGGTGATCGTCTGGAACAGCACGGTCGCAACGCCCACCGCGGTGGCCGCGAGAGCCATGCCCGCGACGGTGCGGCCGCGGAGCCCCAGCGCGTACTCCCATGCGCCGGGGAGGTCGGTGAACACGTAGATGCCGGTCACCCCCACCGCCAGCAGCACCAGCAGCGCCACGCGCCACGGTCCGCTCGTCCACCGCCGGTTCCCTCGCCGGGCCGGCAGAACCGCGGTCATCGCACGGCCTCGCGGCGAAGGGGCGCGGGAGCGCGCCGCCGGCGGGCGCCGGCCGTGTCGGCCGGGCGGGCCGTTCCCAGCAGCATCCACAGGAACACGACACCGCCGACCACGCCCATGACGACGGAGATCGGCAGCTCGTAGGGGAACCGCACGACGCGCCCGATGATGTCGCACAGCAGCACGAGCGCGGCGCCGAGAAGGGCCACCAGCGGCACGGCGCGCCTCATGTTGTCGCCGATCAGGCGGCTGACGATGTTGGGCGCGATCAGCCCCAGGAAGGGCAGGGTGCCGGTGACGACCATGAGGATGCCGGTCACGACGGCGATGATGCTCACCCCGAGCGCCAGCACGCCGCGGGTGTGCAGCCCGAGCCCCCGGGCGGTGTCTTCGCCGAGGCCGGCGAGAGTGAACCGGTCGGCGGCGAACCACGCGATCCCCGCCGCCGCCGCGGCGAGGAAGAGGATCTCGTAGCGGCCGCGCAGGACCGCCGAGAAATCGCCCACTCCCCAGCTGAGCAGCTCCTGCAGCGCGTCGGTGCGGTGGGCGATGAAGGTGGTGACCGCTCCGATGACGGCGCCGTAGAGGAGGCCCACCACCGGCACCAGGACGCTCGATCGCGACGGGATGCGGCGGACCAGCGCGAGGAAGCCGGCCACCCCGGCCAGCGCACCCAGGGACGCCACGATCGCCTTCGCCCACAGCGGCAGGCCGGGCGTGGTGAGCAGGACGGCGAGAAGCGCGAGGCTCGCGGCATCCGTCGCGCCGGTCGTGCCCGGCTCGACGAACCGGTTGCGCGTGAGCAGCTGCATGATCAGGCCCGTGATCGCGAAGGCCGCGCCGGCGAGGATGAGGGCGACGGTGCGCGGAACCCGGCTGGCCAGGAGGATGAAGGCATCCAGCTCGGCGACGCCCACGAACAGCGAGACCGTCGCGAGGGCGGTGACACACACCACCCCCGCGACGATCAGCAGGGTCGGACGACGGATCAGCGGACCGCGTCCTCTCCACACCGGCGGAGCAGGGTCACGACGCGACCGCTTCCTCGACCGTGTCCAGGACTGCGGAGATCGCGGACAGTCCGTTGATCACGATGTACAGCTCGCCGGCGGGGAGCAGGACGATCCGGTCGTTCTGCGCAGCCGCGGTCCGCTCGACCAGCTCGTTGGCCAGCGTCTCCTCAGCGCTGCCGCCGTCACCGGTGGCCGCGCCGCGGTCGAAGACGAAGATCCACTCCGGGTCGGCGGTGAGGATGAACTCATTGGTGACCGAATCGCCGTGCGGCGATCCTTCCGCCCCCGGCAGCTCGGCGGCGGGGACGGCGGGGGTGAAGCCGAGCTCGTCGTAGAACCATCCGAAGCGCGAGCCCTCACCGAACGCGCTGTACTCCCCGCCGGAGACGGCCATGACGAGGGCGGTGCCCGACGCGTCGGCGGCGACCGCGTCGATGCGTTCCTCGATGTCTGCGGCCAGCTCGGCGACCTCGTCCTCACGGCCGAAGATCTCACCCAGCTGCGCGGCGCGCACCAGGCCCGCGGCGGGATCGAACGTGCCGCCCGCGGTACCGGTGAGGTCGATCGTCGTGGCGATCTCGGACAGCTCGTCGTACTGGCCGGTGCTGCGCGCCGCCGTCACGATGAGGTCGGGGTCCAGCTCCACCACGGCCTCGAAGTCGGGCTCGAACAGCGTTCCGACCTTGGGGAGGTCTGCGTACTCGGACAGGTAGTCCGGCAGCACGACGTCGGGGATCGCGACCACGGCGTCGCCGGCGCCGATGGCGTCCAGCGTGTCCAACGTGGCGATGTCGAACGTGATGACGGCGCCGGGCTCCCGCGGCACCTCTACGGACGCGCGCTCGGTCGAGGGGTCTTCGCGGTAGGACGATTCCCCGTCCTCCTCCACCAGCACGAGGGTCGGCTGCGCGTTGTCGACCACGACGGTGTCCGCCGCATCCTCGGGAGCGGCGTCCGCGGCGCTCGGGGTCGAGCAGGCGGTGACGGAGAGGGCGAGGACGGCGAGGACGGCGAGGCCGGCGAGGGGCGCAGCGGATCGGGATCGAGCATTCATGTAGGTGAGGCTACCCTTACCAACGCCCTCATCCTGGACACCGAAGCCCACCCCCGCAACCGTCGCACGAGGCGGATTTCCGCCATGACGTGGGACGAATCCGCACGCGATCCTCGCCGCAGTCGTTATCCTTCCGTTACCTGCAGCATGGCGACGCTGCGATCCCACAGCATCTTCGCGAGGGCGGGATCGTCGGCGAGTCGACTGGTCCGAGCGACGCGGTTGTTCGCGTAGTACTCCCCCGGCTGCCAGTCCACGCCCGGTTTGCCCATCGCGAGCCAGGTCAGCCGCGACCCGCCGACCTCGACCGAGGTCAACACGCGCTTCATCACCGGATTCGTGTAGAGGAAGCGCCACGCTCCGGTGGATGCGGCAGCGAAACCGCTGGCGATGGCGCCGGGGTGGAACGCCACCGCGTGGATCCCGGCATCCCCGTAGCGGCGGTGCAGCTCCTTCGTGAACAGGATGTCGGCGAGCTTGGCGTTGCCGTACGCCGCGCCCGCGGAGTAGCGCCGTTCCCCCTGCAGGTCGTCGATGTCGAAGCGCGAGAACCGGCGCGCGGCCACGCTGGAGGTCTGGATGACGGTCGCCGAGCTCTCCTGCAGCCGCTCCATCAGCAGGTTCGTGAGCAGGAACCCGGCCAGATGGTTCACCTGGAAGGTCAGTTCGAACCCATCCCGCGTCACCGTGCGGTCTCCGAAGATTCCGCCGGCGTTGTTGGCCAGCACGTCGATCCGGGGATATGTCTCCGCCAGCACCGCGGCCAGGTCGCGCACCTGCGACAGATCGCTGTAGTCGGCCACGTGCCAGGGCGCATCGATCGCCTCCGCCACGGCCCGGGTCTTGTCCGGGTCGCGCCCCACCACGACGACCTGCTCGCCGGCTTCGCGCAGCTGGCGCGCCGACGCGGCCCCGATCCCGTCGCTGGCACCGGTGATCACGACGGTGCGTGGCATGCCGCCCCCTCCGCCGAGGCGGGGCGACGCGCGCCCGGCGTCACAGGTCGATCTTCTCGTTCTCGCCTTCCATGCGGTCACCGGTGACCTTGTGCTTGACGAACGCGAGGAGACTCGCCACCCGGCCGCCCGGGCTGTCCCAGTACTCCGCGCTGTCGGCGTCGATCTTCAGCAGCACGACGTTCGGGTCTTCCGGCCCCTCCGGGAACCACGCCTCCAGCCCCGCGTTCCATTCCTCGCGCAGTTTCGCGTCGTCTTCCACGACGTGCGCGGTGCCCGACAGCGACAGCCACGAGTCGTTGCTGCTGAACGAGACGCCCACGGTGGGGTCGAGGCGGATGTGCTCCACGGCGGAGGCCTGGCGGCTGATGACGAACCAGAGGTCGCCGTCGAACTCCGTCTCCTGCACCGTCAGCGGATGGGCCACGAGCTTGCCCTCCGCGGTGCGGGTGGTCACCATCGCGAAACGGAAACCCTTCAGCAGTTCGTTCAGCTTGGTCAGTTCGGCGGTATCGGCGGTCATGGGAGCCTTCCTTTCGAGGATCGGATCCGTCCATGCAAACCCGCGCGCACCGTCCGCCACGAGGCGTTGACATCCGGCGTGATCCGTGCGGCGGAGGAAGGCGCGGCGCAGGTTGCGCCGCCGCGTTCCCCAGTTCAGGAGATCTGCCCGAATCAGGCCCGATCCGGCCCCATCCGTCCTGATTCCGGCGATCCTCCTGTTTTCGGGCACGATGCGGATACGGCAGCGGTGCCCCGGCAAGCCCTGGACGTCGGCGCGCACGGCACGAAGACTGGGTGCTGCGAGCGCGCCGCGCACGCAGGGAAGGGCCACCGTGGCACAGAACGTCGCCGAACAACTGATCCAGCAGCTCCAGGATGCGGGGGTCACGCGCATCTACGGCATCGTCGGCGACTCGCTCAACCCGATCGTCGACGCCGTGCGCCGCACCGGCGGTTCCGCCGACGGCGGCATCGACTGGATCCACGTGCGCAACGAGGAGGCCGCCGCCTTCGCCGCGGCAGCTGAAGCGCAGCTGACCGGGAAGTTGGCCGTGTGCGCGGGCAGCTGCGGGCCGGGGAACCTCCACCTCATCAACGGGCTCTACGACGCGCACCGCTCGGGTGCGCCGGTCCTGGCGATCGCGAGCCACATCCCGACGGTGGAGATCGGCTCGGGGTACTTCCAGGAGACGCACCCCGAACGCCTGTTCACCGAATGCTCGAACTACTGCGAACTGGTCTCGACCCCCGAGCAGTCCCCGCGCGTGGTGGACTCCGCGATCCGCCACGCCACCGGCGGATCGGGGGTCGCGGTGGTCGTGCTGCCGGGCGATCTGGCCGCCGACAAGGCCGCAGGATCCGCGCCGCCCTTCGTCCCCGTCCGCGCCGGGCGCGTCGCCCCGCACCCCGTGGACGTGGAGAAGCTGGCCGCCGCGATCGCCGAGGCCGAGAAGATCACGCTCTTCGTCGGCGCCGGAGCGCGCCACGCGCGTGAGCAGGTGCTCGCGTTCGCCGACCACCTGCAGGCCCCGATGGGGCACACCCTGCGCGGGAAGCCGTGGATCCAGTACGACAACCCGTTCGACGTCGGGATGTCGGGCCTGCTCGGCTACGGCGCGATCGACTGGGCGATGAAGGAGGCGGACCTCCTCCTCCTCGTGGGCACCGACTTCCCGTACGCGCAGTTCTTCCCCGACGGCGAGCACGTCACGATCGCGCAGATCGATGCGGATGCCACGCGCCTGGGCCGCCGCGCCGCCGTCCGCCACCCGGTGCACGGCGACGTCGGCCGCACCCTTGCGGCGCTGCAGGAGCTCCTTCCCGCCCGCACCGACCGGGCGTTCCTCGACCACGCGCTCGCGCGGCACCGGAAGGCTCTCGAGGACGCGGTGGCGGTGTACACCGACTCCGACGACACCCCGATCCATCCCGAACGCGCCATGACCGCGATCGACCGGGCCGCCGCATCCGACGCGGTCTTCACCGCCGACACGGGGATGGGCAACGTCTGGCAGGCCCGCTACGTCACCCCCACGCGCGACCGGAGGCTGCTCGGCTCGTACGTGCACGGATCGATGGCCAACGCGCTACCCCAGGCCATCGGCGCGCAGTTGGCCCATCCCGACCGTCAGGTGATCGCGATCGCCGGCGACGGCGGGCTGTCGATGCTGCTGGGCGAGCTCATCACCGCCGCCGCGTACCGCCTGCCGATCAACGTGTTCGTCTTCAACAACTCCACCCTCGGCCTGGTGAAGCTCGAGATGCTCGTCAACGGCTACCCCGATTTCGGCGTCGACGTCCCGATGGTCGACTTCGCCGCGCTCGCGGGGAGCCTCGGGTTCCTCACGCAGCGCGTGACCGATCCGGCCGACCTGGATGCCGCGGTCGCCACCGCTCTCGCCCACCCCGGCCCGGCGCTGGTCGACCTCGTCACCGACCCCAACGCGCTCTCGGTGCCGGGAACCGTCTCCGCCCAGCAGGTGACCGGCTTCGGGCTGTCCATGGCCAAGCTCGTCCTCGGCGCGGAGCAGACCGGGGGCCTCCGCCAAGTCGTCGACACCGCCAAGAGCAACATCAAGCACCTGCGGGGGCTGTAGCGAAGGGAACACGACGATGCAGGACATGGCTCCCCAGACGGCCGGCGGCAAGGTGCTGTGGCACTTCACGATGTCTCTGGACGGATTCGTCGCCGGCCCCGGGCACACGACGGAGTGGATGTACGGGATCAAGGATCGCGCCGGCCTCATCGACGAGTACACCTCGACCACCGGCGCGGTCCTCGGCGGGCGTGACGGATGGGAGGCCTACCCCGACGCGACGGCGACGTACGGCGGCCGCTGGCAGGGGGCGACGTTCGTGCTGACGCATCATCCCGAGGATGCGGCGCCGTCGGCGGGCGTCACGTTCCTCTCGTGCGACGTGGCCGAGGCCGTCGCGATCGCGCGCGCGGCAGCCGGCGGCAAGAACGTCGAGGTGCTCTCGCCCTCGATCGGCCGGCAGCTGCTCGAACGCGGCCTGCTCGACGAGATCGACATCCACATCGCGCCCGTCCTCCTGGGGGACGGTATCCGGCTCTACGACAACCCCGGCGGCCGGCCCGTCCCGCTCACGCTCATGAACGGCGACGCAGGCCGAGTGACCGTCGACGTGCGCTACCGGCCGGTGCCATCGCCGGGGTGAGCGCGCCGGCTCACAGCTCGACGCTCTCCTCGCCGGGAACAGGGGTCTGCTGGTACAGCGCGAGTCGCCACCCGCTGTCCTCCTGCACGTAGACGCTCGTCATCACGGCGTCGAAGGGCGGGCCGCCGGAGGCGCGGAACGCCCGCCCCCGGTACACGAACGCCGCCGAGTCCGGGCCCAGGCCGACGAGCCGCTCGTCGGTGATCTCGTACGCCGACCACGCCGGCGCGTCATCCAGCGACGCCACGACGGCGTCGCGGTCGAGCACCGAGCCGTCGGCGAGCACCATGACGCCGTCGTCGGTCATGACGGCCCCGTAGAACTCGCCTCCCGACCCATCGCACAGGGCGGTCCATCCCGCGTGCTCGAGCCTGAGG
Source organism: Microbacterium lushaniae (assembly GCF_008727775.1). Classification (NCBI taxonomy): domain Bacteria; kingdom Bacillati; phylum Actinomycetota; class Actinomycetes; order Micrococcales; family Microbacteriaceae; genus Microbacterium; species Microbacterium lushaniae. The sequence continues at coordinate 1,507,842 of NZ_CP044232.1, read as the reverse complement.
AGTTCGGTCAGATCAATCGCCATGCCGAAGAGTTTCGGGGCGGGCTCCCACCGAGCGCAACAGGTTGCGGCATCGCTCAGCGGGTGTCAGCGGGCTGCTCGACGGGCACCGGCAGGGGCAGCTCGCGCGAGCGGTCCCACGGCTCGGTCCATCCCAGCCGGTCGAACAGCCCGTCCAGCAGCATCCCGGTGAAACCCCACACCAGGTGCGCGCCGGTGGCGTGAGGGACGAGGAAGGCGGGTGCGCGCCACTCGCGCCCCTCGGCGCGGGCGACGGTCACCCCGCGGTTGGCGGGATCCAGCAGATCGGCGACGGGGGCGCGGAACACGTCGGCCGACTCCGCGTCGTCGACGACCCGCACAGGAGAGGGATGCCGCCACCACGCCAGGACGGGAGTGACCAGGTGCCGCGAGTACTCCAGCGGAATGGGCTGCAGGGCCCCCAGCACCTCGACGCCGGACGGATCGAGCCCGGTCTCCTCCTCCGCCTCGCGGAGAGCGGCGGCGACCGGTCCGGCGTCGCCGGCGTCGATCCGGCCACCGGGGAACGCGACCTGTCCGGGGTGGGAGCGCAGCGTCGCGGCGCGCGAGAGCAGCAGCACGTCGAGGTCGCGCGACACCGCCCGCGCCTGCGCGTCGTGGTCGCTGGGGCGCTCGTCGAGCACGCCGAAGAGGATGAGTACCGCCGCAGGACGCCCCAGACCGCTCGCCGGCTGCACGCCCGCGTCCGCGCGGGCAAGTTCCGCCAACTGCGCGCGGGCGCCGCGGGCGATGTCGTCGACGGTCATCCCCCCAGGCTACGGGGCACACGACGCGGGCGGAGGGCATGTCGCGGCGGGAGGATGGATCTGCCCGTCTCCGTCCTCCGCCGGCGACATCTCCTCCCCGCACAGCCGGCCCGCGCGCGGGAGCCTTCCGGAATGCGGGTGCCGACCCGGACGTTGTCGGACGACGGAGGAACTCATGCCCGCACAGCTTCCGGTGACGCTCGAGCTGTACTCGACGTCGTTCTGCGGTGCCTGCCGCCGCACGCGCGCCGTGCTCGACCGCGTCCGCCGGCTCCTGCCGCACGTCGCCGTCACCGAGCACGACGTGGCGTTCGAGCCCGACCTCGCCGAGTCCCGCGGCATCCGGGCCACTCCGACCGTCATCGTGCGAGCCCCCGGGGGCGGCGAGACGATGCGCGCGGACGGCGTTCCCACGATCGACCACGTGCTCGTCGCCGTGGCGGACGCGATGGATGCCTCACGGGGACGAAGTCACGGCGCGCTCCCAGCTTCGCGGGACCAAAACGGCGGGGCCGATCGTTCTCCTCGGTAGACGCCGCAGCCAGCGCCGTCAGCCAGGAGGAATCGTGAGCAACGAGTACCGCAAGACTCCGGAGGCGCTCAGTCGCCTCACCCCCGTCCAGTTCCGCGTGACGCAGGAGGAGGGCACCGAGCCGCCCTTCCGCAATCGCTACTGGGACAACCACGAGCCGGGCATCTACGTCGACGTCGTCTCGGGCGAGCCGCTGTTCTCCTCGAACGACAAGTTCGACAGCGGCACCGGATGGCCGAGTTTCACCCGTCCCATCGACACATCGGCCGTCGTGGAGAAGACCGACCGTACGCTGTGGATGACGCGCACCGAGGTGCGCTCGACGATCGCCGACAGTCACCTCGGGCACGTCTTCGACGACGGACCGCGCGAGGCGGGAGGGATGCGTTACTGCATGAACTCCGCCGCCCTGCGCTTCATCCCCCTCGACGAGCTCGACGAGCAGGGGTACGGCGCCTACCGCACGCTTTTCACCGACACGAAGGAGAACGCCTCATGACCAGCGGACCCACCGACACCGGAGCCATCACCCGCACCCCCGGCACGGAGACCGCCGTCCTCGCCGGCGGCTGTTTCTGGGGGGTGGAAGACCTCATCCGCCGCCAGCCCGGCGTGCTCGACACGCGCGTGGGCTACACGGGCGGGCGCAACGACCACGCGACCTACCGCAACCACCCCGGCCACGCCGAGGCGGTGGAGATCGTGTTCGACCCCGCCAAGACGACCTACCGCGACATCCTGGCGTTCTTCTTCCAGATCCACGACCCCTCGACCCTGAACCGGCAGGGCAACGACATCGGCACGAGCTACCGCTCTGCGATCTTCCCGCTCACCCCCGAGCAGGAGCGCGTCGCGCGCGACACGATCGCCGATGTGGATGCGTCGGGCCTGTGGCCGGGCAAGGCCGTCACCACGATCGAGCCCGCGGGCCCGTTCTGGGAGGCCGAGCCCGAGCATCAGGACTACCTGATCACCTACCCCCACGGATACACGTGCCACTTCCCGCGCGCGGACTGGGTGCTGCCCCGCCGCGAGCAGGCGGCGACCGCGTGACCACTGCCGACTTCGATGCGCTCACCGAGACGGATCTGCGACGGGGCGGCAGCGTCAAGTGGACGATGTTCCCCGAGGTCATCGGCGCGTTCGTGGCGGAGATGGACTTCGGTCTCGCCCCGGCCGTCCGGGAGGCGATGGTGGCTGCGCTGGAGCGCGGACTCACCGGATACCTCCCCGCGCACCTGGACGAGAGCCTCGCCGCAGCGACGGCGCAGTGGTACCGGAGCGCGTACGGATGGGAGGTTCCGCCCGAGCGCGTGCACCACGTCCCCGACGTCATCGCCGCCTTCGAGCTGACGATCGAACGGTTCACGACGCCGGGCACGGCCGTCATCGTCCCCACTCCGGCCTACATGCCGTTCCTCACGGTGCCCCAGCTGCACGGGCGCCACGTGATCGAGGTGCCCAGCATCCCCGTGAACGGCCGGATGACGATGGATCTGGACGGCATCGCGCGGGCGTTCGACGACGGAGGGGAGCTGCTCGTGCTGTGCAACCCGCACAATCCCCTCGGCACGGTCTTCACGCGCGCCGAGCTGGACGCCGTCTCGCACGTCGTGGCCTCGAAGAACGGGCGTGTGTTCTCCGACGAGATCCACGCACCGCTGGTCTACGCCCCCGCGCGCCATGTGCCGTACGCGTCGATCTCGGAGCAGGCCGCGTCCCACACGATCACGGCCGCATCGGCGTCGAAGGCGTGGAACCTCGCCGGCCTCAAATGCGCGCAGGTGATCCTCTCCAGCGACGCGGATGCCGCCGCGTGGGCGGAGTTCGGATTCTGGGCCGGCCACGGCACGTCCACACTCGGCGCCGTGGCCAACGCAGCCGCCTACACGCACGGCGCGCCCTGGCTGGACGAGGTCGTGGACTACCTCGACGGCAACCGGCGCCTCCTCGCCGAGCTCGTGGCCGAACTCCTCCCCGACGCGCGGATGACGATGCCGGAGGCGACCTACATCGCCCTCATCGACTTCCGCGCGTACGGCATCGCGGGCGACCCGGCGGAGTGGTTCCGCACGCACGCGGCCGTCGCGATGACCGACGGAGCCGCGTGCGGCGTCGCCGGCATCGGGCACATGCGCTTCGTCTTCGCCCTCCCCCGCCCGCTCCTGCGCGCCGCGATCGAGCGGATCGCCTCCGCGCTGGCCAACCGCGGCGCCGCCCACGCGTGACGGAGTCTGCGCCACACTGGAGCGCATGAGCGACGCAGCCGTGCGGCCCTGGGTGCTGCACGTCGACCTCGACCAGTTCATCGCCGCCGTCGAGGTGCTGCGACGGCCCGAGCTGGCAGGGCGCCCCGTCATCGTCGGCGGCCGCGGTGACCCCACCGAGCGCGCCGTCGTCTCCACGGCGTCGTACGAGGCGCGCGAATTCGGGGTGGGCTCGGGGATGCCGTTGCGCCTGGCGGCGCGCAAGGTGCCCGACGCCGTCATCCTGCCGGTGGACGCTCCCGCCTACACCGCCGCATCCGAGGAGGTGATGGCGACCCTGCGCGCGCAACCGGGTGCGGTCGTGCAGGTGCTCGGGTGGGATGAGGCGTTCGTGGGGGTGAGCACCTCCGACCCGGAAGCCCGTGCGCGTGACCTGCAGGCCGCGGTGCTGGAGCGCACGCGCCTGCACTGCAGCGTCGGGATCGGCGACACGCTGGTGCGCGCGAAGGTCGCGACGGGGTTCGGCAAGCCGCGCGGGGTGTTCCGGCTGACGGCGGAGAACTGGTTCGAGGTCATGGGCGATCGCCCCACGCGCGACCTGTGGGGCGTGGGCTCGAAGATCTCCCGGCGGCTGGAGGGTCTCGGCATCCGCACCGTGACGCAGCTGGCGCACGCGGACGAGGCACCGTTGATGGCCGAGTTCGGGCCGCGCATGGGTCCGTGGTACCGACAGCTCGGCCGAGGCGAGGGGGCGAGCGTCGTGGACGACACCCCGTGGGTGGCGCGCGGGCACGGCCGGGAGACGACCTTCCAGCAGAACGTGGCCGACCCGGCCGAGATCGAGCACGCCGCCCGCACGCTCGCGGCGCAGGTGCTCGACGACGTCGCCGCCGAGGGCCGGCCGGTGGTCGGTGTCGGGCTGAAGGTGCGGTACGCGCCCTTCACGACGAAGACCTTCACGCGGAAGGTGCCCGTCACCTCCGATCGGGATGTCGTCGTCGCGGCGATCCTCGCGCTCGTGGCGAAGATCGAGCCCGACCGGCCGCTGCGGCTGCTCGGCGTGCGCGCGGAGATGCAGATGCCCGACGACGCGCGCGAGGGGCACACCCCCACGCGCGGCGGCTGGTGACGGGCCGCTCCCCGGGCGCCCTCACCCTTCTCGTGCGGACGAGGCGTCGGGCACCATCTGTGGGCACACGTCACCCGGGTCGATGAGACGCTCGTAGTGCCACGGCTCGTTGGCGTACACCTGGCACAGGCCGTAGTCCGCACCGTGCTGGCTGAGCCAGGACTGCGCGTCGACGGAGCCGATGTCCACCGCCTTCCCGGTGACGTGGCTGGACTCCTCGGGCGTCGCGACGAACTGCCGGGCGACGTCTTCGCTTCCGTAGGTCTCCACGGCGATGCGGAGCATCCAGTCCTGATACTGCGCGCTGCGCCAGCCGCTGGCGACCGGGAAGTCCAGCCCGGAGCCGGCGGCATCGGTCGCGGCCTCCCGCATCGCGCTGAGCAGGGCCGGATCGAGCTTGCCGATGGCGGGGAGGTGATCGTCATCCAGCGACACGGTCGCCCCCTCCGGGATGTGGCCGTCCTGCACGCGGGGGCTGAAGGGAGCCGTGGCGAACGACGTGGTCAGGCCCGCGACGACGATGACGCACGCCGCGACGATCGCCGCCAGGCACACGGCGAGGGCGACGAAGGTGGTCTGGCGCACCCGGGAGGGCGCCGCGACGAGGTTCGTGGAGATCTGCATGGGAGCCATCCCAGACGGCGGGACGTTGCCGGGCCGTATCGGACTTCGCATACACCCGCGATATCCACCCCGACCTAGCATGGGGGCGTGCGCGTACTGATCGTCGAGGACGAGCCCTATCTCGCCGAGGCGATCCGTGACGGCCTGCGCCTGGAGGCCATCGCCGCCGACATCGCCGGCGACGGCGACACCGCGCTGGAGCAGCTCTCCGTCAACTCCTACGACGTCGTCGTGCTCGACCGCGACATCCCGGGGCCCGACGGCGACGAGATCGCGCGTTCACTGTCGCAGGTGCCCGCCGGGCCGCGCGTGCTCATGCTCACCGCCGCCGACCGGCTCGACGACAAGGTCACCGGGTTCGAAAGCGGCGCCGACGACTACCTCACCAAGCCGTTCGCGCTGCGGGAACTGGTGCTGCGCCTGCGTGCGCTCAGCCGGCGCCCTGCCGGCGGCAGCCCGCCGGTGATGGAGGTCGCGGGGATCCGCGTGGACCCGTTCCGCCGCGAGGTCTACCGCGACGGACGGTATGTCGCCCTCACCCGCAAGCAGTTCGCCGTGCTCGAGGTGCTCGTGGCCGCAGGCGGCGGCGTGGTCAGCGCCGAGGATCTGCTGGAGCGCGCGTGGGACGAGAACGCCGATCCGTTCACGAACGCCGTGCGCATCACGATCTCCGCCCTGCGCAAGCGTCTGGGCGAGCCATGGTGGATCGGAACCGTCCCGGGCGTCGGCTACCGCATCCAGGCCGGGACGGCCGCACACGATGGACCCTGAGCTCCCCCGCCCGGCCGGGCTCTCCGTGCGCGTCAAACTGACCCTCAGCTACGCCGGATTCCTCCTCATCGCCGGGGTCGCACTGTTCGCGGTCGGATTCCTCCTGCTGCGATTCGTCCCCGACGCGAACATCCAAGACCTCGGGGGCCTGTTCGTCCCCAACCGCTCCGACCTCATGGAGGTCTTCGTGCGGTACGCGTGGTGGGCCCTGATCGCCCTCCTGCTGTTCGGGCTGGTGGGCGGGTGGATCCTCGCCGGCTTCGTCCTGCGACCGCTCGGCCGCATCACCGACGTGGCACGCCGTGCGCGCGACGGGTCACTCGGCGCGCGCATCCGGCTGCCCGGGCGCCGGGACGAACTGACCGACCTCGCCGACGCGTTCGACGCGCTCCTGGACCGCGTGCAGCACACGATCGACGAAGAGCGCCGGTTCGCCGCGAACGCCTCGCACGAGCTGCGCACGCCGCACACGATCGTGCGGACCCTCGTCGAGGTCGCCCAGGCCGACCCCGCCGGTCGCGACGTCGATCGGCTGCTCACCCGCATCGGCGAGACCAACGACCGTGCGATCGCCACCACCGAGGCCCTGCTCTCGCTCGCGCGGGCCGGACGCGGGGACGCCCTCGAGCGGGAGCGTCTGGATCTGGCCCCCATCGCCGCCGGTGCGGTGACGGACGCGGCATCGGATGCGGAGGCCGCCGACGTCCGCGTCGACACCGATCTGTCACCGGCCCCCGTGATCGGGCACCCGACGCTGCTGGCGCGGCTCGCCGGCAACCTCGTGCACAACGCCGTCATCCACAACCATCGCGGCGGCCGCGTGCGCGTCACCACGACCGATCTGCCGGGCGGGGCGTCGCTGGAGGTCGTCAACACCGGCGCCGTGATCGATTCCGCGACGGCGGCCACCCTGACCGAGCCGTTCGTCCGCGGCGCCGGCCGCACCCGGGGCCCCGACGCCGCTCAGGGATCGGGTCTGGGCCTGGCCCTCGTCGCCGCGATCGTGCGGGCCCATCACGGCACCCTTGAGGTCACAGCCCGCGGCGAGGGCGGGCTTCACGTACGCGTGACGCTGCCCCGCTGAGCCCGCACCGCTGCGGCGAGCGCGCGTACGAGCGTCACCGCCCCCACGCCCACCAGGGCGCCCACGGTGTTCCACACCACGTCGGTGGCATCGGGCACCCGCCCCGGGATCGCCGCCTGAAGGTATTCGACGGCCACCGAGACGCCGAAGCCGGCCGCGACGGCGAGCGGCCATCCGCGCAGCGGAAGCAGCAGCGCGAGGGCGGCGCCCAGCGGGACGAACATCGCGGTGTTGAGGAGCCGCTCCGCGTCGGCATACTCCGCTCCGCCCAGCAGGGGCATCGTCGTGGCATCCGCCCAGTCCAGGAACGCGCGGCGGGCGGGGCCGACGAGCATGCGCGGGGCGAGCGTCAGCCCCGCGACGACGGCGAGGGCCACGACGGCGAACAGGCCACGGACGAAGACGCGCATGACCCCATCCCATCCGGTGGCATGTTGCGCCGGCATATGCGAACGCGCCGCGCCGCGCGCGCTCACGCTCGGTCAACCGGGTGCGCGCCGTCCGCGTCGGTGCTATCGTCCTGACCGCCCTCCGTCCGTCGCACCGAAGGATCGCATGAGCACCGCAGCAGCCCCCCGCGAGCAGTGGACCGGTCAGGTCGGCTTCATCCTGTCGGCCATCGGCTCGGCGGTCGGGCTCGGCAACATCTGGCGGTTCCCCGGTGTCGCGTACGAGAACGGCGGGGGTGCGTTCCTCATCCCGTATCTCGTCGCCCTGCTCACCGCCGGCATCCCGATCCTCTTCCTCGACTACGCGATCGGTCACCGGTTCCGCGGATCGGCGCCGACGTCGCTGCGGCGACTGGGCGGGCCGCGCGGGCGCTGGCTGGAGTCGCTCGGCTGGTTCCAGGTGGCGATCGCCTTCGTGATCGGGCTCTACTACACCGTCGTCATCGCGTGGGCGGTGAGCTACTTCGTCTTCTCCTTCGACCTGCGCTGGGGCGACGACCCCGCCGGTTTCTTCTCCGGCGATTACCTGCAGACCGGCGACCCCGGGTTGAGCTTCGAGTTCGTCCCCGGAGTGCTGATCCCCCTTGCGCTCGTGTGGATCGTCACGATCGCCGTGCTGGCGGCCGGCGTGGCGAAGGGCCTGCAGCGCGTCAACGTCGTGTTCCTGCCGCTGCTGGTGGTCGCCTTCCTCATCCTGGTCGTCCGCGCGCTGTTCCTCGAGGGCGCCGGGGTGGGGCTGGACGCACTGTTCACCCCGAACTGGGCGGCGCTGGGCGACCCGAACGTGTGGATCGCCGCCTACAGCCAGATCTTCTTCTCCCTCTCCATCGCGTTCGGCATCATGATCACCTACGCCTCCTACCGGCGCCGGCGCTCGAATCTGACCGCTCCGGGCCTGGTCGTGGCGTTCGCGAACTCGTCGTTCGAGATCCTCGCCGGCATCGGCGTGTTCGCGACCCTGGGGTTCTTCGCCGTACAGGAGAACGTCGCGATCGGAGAGCTCGAGGGACTCACCGGCGTGGGGCTGTCGTTCATCACCTTCCCCGCGATCGTCTCGGAGATGCCCGGCGGGGCCCTGTTCGGCTGCCTCTTCTTCGGCTCGCTCGCGATGGCCGGATTCACCTCGCTCGTCTCGGTGCTGCAGGTCGTGTCGGCGGCCGTGCAGGAGAAGTTCGCGCTGTCACGGCGCGCAGCGGCGCTGGGCGTCGGCATCGTCTCGGCGGTGCTGTCGGTGCTGCTGTTCTCCACCACGACCGGGCTGCTGGCGCTGGACGTCACCGATCAATGGGCCAACAACATCGGCATCGTCGCATCGGCGGTGCTCGGCTCCGTGCTGATCGTGTGGGTGCTGCGCCGTGCGGGCGAACTGCGCTCCCACCTCAACGCCGTCTCCACCTTCCAGGTCGGCCGCGTGTGGGTGGCCCTGGTGGGAGTGGTGGCCCCGGTCGTACTCGGGTACATGCTGATCCAGCGCATCGTGACCCTGATCTCCGAGGGGTACGGCGGTCTTCCCGGCTGGTACCTCCTCGCCTTCGGGTGGGGCTCGATCGCCTTCATCGTGGTCGCCACGATCGTCCTGTCCCTGCTGGCGTGGCGGCGGTCGCCGGATGAGTTCACCCCGTGGCCGCCGTATCCCCCGGCGTCCACCCGTCGTGAGGAGCGGGCCTCATGAGCGCCGTCGCGATCGTCTTCCTCACCCTGGCCATCGTCATCCTGTGGGGCGGCCTCATCGCCAGCATCCTCTACCTGCGGGCACGGCCGGATCGCGCCGACTACCCGCAGGGCGGCGAGGACGACGAGCGCCCCGCGAACGCCATCATCGAGCGCGACACCTGAGCGCGGGGGTCAGTCGTTCTCGTCGGCCTCGTCGCTGTCGCGCCGCGCGGGCACGGCCGGGGTGGCGGGTGCGGCCGGAGGCGGCGGTGGAAGCTGACCGCTCTCCCCCGCGGCCAGACGGGTCTTCTCCTCCGCGTTCATGACTCGTCCTCGTCGGCCGCGCCGGCGTGCTTCTCGGCGGATGCGGCGTCCGCGCGCACCTCGTCGGTGACCGCGTCGGTGGGGGGCGCGTCGTCGGCTCGTGCATCGTCGTCGTGCCGGCCGTGCGTGGTATCGCTCATGGAAGTCCCTTCCGTCGCCTCCAGCCTCCTCGCCGCCCGCTCCGCGGCAAGACCCTGGACAACGCCCCCTCCGCCGCGTACGGGCGTTACCCTGAGACGGTGACACGGACGATCAGGCCTGCGCGCCGGATGGAGGTACCCGGCGCTTCCCGCGTCGGCACGAGGTAGCACGGCACCGCCGGCTCCTCGCCCCTCGGGGCTTCTCTCGCGCACCGCGCGCTCCTCCGCTTCGCCTCGCCGTCCCCGGCGAGCGCCGTCACGAAAGTCGTCGTCATGCTCCCCATCACCGACGCCCAGGTCCGGGCGTCCTTCCTCAACGCCTCCCGCAGCGAGCGCAAGAACCTCTCCCTCCCCGCCGGCTTCGACGCCCTCGAGTGGGACCGGCTCGACTACCTCGGGTGGCGCGACCCCAAGCTCCCTCTGCTGGGCTATGTCATCGTCGAACTCGACGGCGACCTCGCCGGCGTCCTCCTGCGCCAGGCGGAGGCGCGCCCGCGCTCCCGAGCGCAGTGCGCGTGGTGCGCCGACGTGCAGCTCCCCAACGACGTCGTGTTCTTCAGCGCCCGGCGCTCGGGCGATGCCGGCCGGCGCGGCGACACCGTGGGCACGCTCGTGTGCGGGCACTTCGAGTGTTCGCACAACGTCCGCAGGCGCCCTCCCGTGGCCTACCTCGGGTTCGACGTCGAGGCCGCGCGACAGCGGCGGATCGAGGCACTGCGGGAGAACGTCGGCGGCTTCGTCCGCAGCATCCGCGACGGGAACTGACCGGCCGCGGGTATCTGCTCCCGTGGGAGGTGTCAACCGTGCCGACCCGGCCCGGAGGTCCCCATAGCGTGAGGGGGTGATCCCGAGAGTCGAGGATCCCGACCCCGGCCTGGAGGCGATGTGACGCGCGTGTCTGTCGTCATCCCGGTCAAAGACGACGCCGCAGTGCTCCGCCGCTGCCTGCGCGCCCTCGCGCTGCAGACGCAGCATCCCGATGAAGTGGTCGTGGTCGACAACGGCTCCTCCGACGACTCCGCCACGGTCGCCCGCGACGCCGGTGCGCGTGTGGTCCCCTGCCGACGCCGCGGCATCCCGGCGGCGAGCGCCTGCGGCTATGACGCGGCGATCGGCGACATCATCCTGCGCCTGGACGCCGACTGCCTTCCGGCGGTCACGTGGGTGCAGACGATGGCGGCGGCGTTCGAGCGCCACCCCCGCGTGGGGGCGTTCACGGGGGGCGCGCGGTTCGTCGACGGCCCGCGGCGGCTGCGCGCGCCGTTGGCGGCGGTCTATCTCGGCGCCTACACCGCGGTGGCGTTCTCCGCGCTCGGTCACCTGCCCCTCTACGGGTCGAACCTCGGTTTCCGCCGCGACGTGTGGCGGCGCGTCCGCGGATCGGTGCACCTGTCCCCCGGCATCCACGACGACTTCGACCTCGCGTTCCACATCGGGATCCGCTACCCCATCCGGTTCGCACGCGACGCCGCGATGGGCGTGTCGATGCGTCCGTTCGGCGATCCGCGCGCCTTCGCGGTGCGGACGATCCGCGGCGTGCTCACCGTCGTGCTGCACTGGCCGCAGGACTTTCCCCCTGTGCGCTGGGTGCACCTCGTGATGCGCCGAGCGCTGGATGGCGCGAGGGCGGGACGCTGTGCCTGACAACGACGCCCTGATCGGGCCGGTGCCGGCGCCACAGCTGTCCGTCATGACGTTCAACGTGCTGCGTGCGCGCAAGGGCTCTGCGGGCTGGCTGCGGCGACGCGACAGCATGCGCGCGCTGCTGCGCCGTGAGCAGCCGACGATCCTCGGCGCGCAGGAGGTGCTGCCGCATCAGGCGGACGTGGTGCGCGACGCGCTGGGCGCCTCGTACCGCTTCGTCGGCCGGGGCCGCGACGCCGACGGTGGGGGCGAGGGCTGCCCCGTGTTCTGGGACGATGCCCGCCTCGAACTGGTCGACTGGGACCAGCGTGCCCTTTCGGCACGGCCCGACGTCGCGGGTTCGCGGTCGTGGGGAACCCTGTTCCCCCGCATCCTCACCCGCGTGCAATTCACCGACCGCGCCACCGGGGCGCGCTTGCTGATGATCAACACGCACCTGGACGTCCTCTCCCCCCTCGCCCGGGCGCGCTCGGCAGCGATCCTGGCCGACAACGCCGGAGACGGCGCAGCCCTGATCACGGGGGACTTCAACGCCGGGCCCGAGTCCGCCCCGCGGCGACGGCTGGACGCCGCCGGATTCGCCGACACGTGGGCGCTCGCGAGCACGCATCTCACGCGGGAGTGGGGCACGTACGCCAGCCGCCGCCGGCCGCGCTCGGGCGGCACGCGCATCGACGCGATCCACGCACGCGGCTTCGACGTCGTGAGCGCCGGCATCGGTGCCCGCCCGGTGCGCGGCGGTCGGGCGTCGGATCATCTGCCGGTGCAGGTGGTCGTGCGGATGCGGGGCGCCGTCGCATGATCGAACGGTTCCTGCGCCCGCCATCCGGCGCCGCCGAATGGGTCGCCGACGCGCTGCGGGTGGCCGGCCTGCTGAGCGTGTTCGTCGCGGGATTCGTGTGGAGCCCCACCGACGCCGGGATCCTCGCGTTCACGCTGCCCGCGCTCGTGCTCCCCCGGTTCCTCGGCGTGCGGGCGGGGTTCGACATCCTCTTCAGCGTGTCGGTGCTCGTGGCGGCATGGAGCAACGTCATCGACCTGTACCGCATGGTGCCCGGATGGGACCTGCTCGTGCATTTCGAGTGCACCGGTGCCCTCGCGGTGATGCTGTACGTCTTCGCCGGCCGCCTTCGCGTCATCCCCGCTGTGATCGGGACGCGCCCGCCCGCACGCACCCCGATCGTCCTGGTGACGATCATCGGGCTGGCCATCAGCGCCCTGTGGGAGATGGTGGAGTGGGCCGGCTACACCTTCATCACCGACGAGATCTTCGTCGAGTACGCCGACACGATCGGCGACATGGCCGCCGGCGGGCTCGGCGCGCTGGTGGGCGGGCTCATCGCCACCCGCGTGCACCTGCTGGAGTGATCCCGCCGACACCGTCCACGCCGCCGATGCGGGGAGAATGGAGGCATGTCGACTCGCCGCGCCGCACTGGGCGCCTTCGCTCTGGACGCCCTCCTCGTGACGGTCTTCGCCGCCATCGGCCGCGCCACGCACGAGGGCGACCCGTTCGGCCCGGGCGGCTCCGGTCTGGCGCAGACGGCATGGCCCTTCCTCGTCTCCCTCGTCGCGGGGTGGCTGATCGTCCTGGCGTGGCGCCGCCCTGCCGCTGCCCTGCGCACCGGCGTGCCGGTGTGGGCGATCACAGTCGCCGGCGGGATGCTGCTGCGCGCGGTGTCGGGACAGGGCACCGCCGTGGCCTTCATCGTCGTGGCCGCCGTGACGCTCCTGGCCTTCCTGGTCGGGTGGCGCGCCATCGCTGCCCTGCGCAGACGGTGAGACACCACATCCCGTCCGAGACACCGGGCGACGCCGGGTGTCTCAGGCGGAAAGTGGTGTCTCGGCGGAGGGTGACGTCGACGCCGGGAGAACCGACCGCCCGCGTGGCCGGCTGACCGAGCCCGTCAGTCGCTGACGGCGAGGTCGACCTGGATCTCCGCGGCCACGCGCTCGAGCTCACCGCGGACGTCTTCCACGTTCAGCCCTGCCGGAACCCGTGCCTCGATCGACGCTTCGAACAGCCGGCCGCCCGACATCGCCGCATCCCGCACCTCGGTGGTCATCCGGTCGATGCTGAGGCCGTGCGTGCTCAGCGCAGCCGTGATCTCGCGCACGATGCCGGGGCGATCGTTGCCGAGCACCTGCAGTGCGATGTGCCGCGCCGGCGCGTGGGCTGCGGATGCGGCGGCGACGGTGGTGACCGTCACGAGCCCGTCCATACCGCTCAGCGCTTCACGCAACTCGTCGGCGCGTTCGTCGGGCACCGAGACCTCGACGATGCCCGCGAACGCCCCCGCGAGCTCCGCGAGCTGGCTGCTCTCCCAGTTGCCTCCCGCGGCATCGACGATCGTCGCGACGGCGGCGACGATGCCGGCGCGATCGTCGCCGACGAGGGTGAGGACGAGCGTGGTCATGGCGTCAGCGTACCCAGGCGCCGTTCCCGGCCACAGTGCGTCACGCGAAACGTCGTGGCGTGGGCGGCCCCGACCCGGTAGACCGGAGTCATGACACGTACGAGCGACTGGCTCGCCGGCTACCAGCGAGCGTGGCGCACCAAGCGCCCCGATGACGTCCGCGCCCTGTTCACCGACGACGCCGAATACTGGTTCCGCCCCGACGATCCCGCCCCGGCGATCGGAATCGACGCCATCGTGGCGATGTGGGGTGAGGACGAGCCCGCCGAGCCCGTGTACGACCTGCGCGTGCTCATCGAGAACGACGACCTGGGCATCGTCACGGGATGGGTCGACTACCCCGGTCACGAGAGGTACTCGAACCTGTGGGAGGTGCACTTCGCCTCCGACGGCCGTGCTCGGCGGTTCGTGGAGTGGTTCATGGCGCCACGCGCGTCGGCGTCCTGACATGTGGGTCGGATGGATCGCGTTCGACCTGCTGCTGGGCGACGTGCACTCGCTGAAGGAGAAGCGCAGCATCCTGCGCCCCATCCTGGCCGGCCTCAGCCGGCGCACGGAGGCGGCGGCCGCCGAGACGGGCGCGCACGACCTGCACCGCCGCGCGGAGATCGGCGTCGCGGTCGTCGCCGAGTCGCCCGCGCACGTGCGGGACGTGCTCGACACCGCCGAGCGCGTGATGGCCGAGCATCCCGAGGCGACCCTGCTCTCGGCCAGACGCGGGCTGCATTCCAGCGACGACTGACGTCGCCGGGGGGCGAAGACATCGGGCACTTCGGATGCGGCGCTGTGGAGAACGCGGGTTCTCCACAGGGTCGTCGCCGACCCATCCGGGCGCGGAGGCAATGTCGGTGGCCCCCGCTAGCGTGAAGGCATGGAAAACAGCTTCGGGCCTGGGGAAATATCCCCCGGCGATGCCGCCCGCCTGCGGGCCGGCCTGACCGCCGCACGGCAGCAGGAAGCCATCATCGCCCGGGCACAGGCGGCGCGGATCCGCCATCACGCCGCCCTCGTCGAGGTCGCCCTGGAGCAGACGGCGCGCATGACCTCGCGCGATTCTCGTGAGCGCGAGATGCCCATGCGCTCGCTCGCCGCCGAGATCGCCTTCGCGACGCACGTGCACGACCTCACGGCGCAGAAGGAACTGAACGACGCGTACACGCTCGTGGCGAAGCTGCCTGCCACGGTGGCGGCGTTGGAGGAGGCGCGCATCTCCCAGCGGCACGTCACCGTGATCCTCGAGGTGGGCGTCGGCGTCGCAGACGACGATGTGCGCGGGGCGTGGGAGCAGACGGTTCTCGACTTCGCCGCCAAGGAGACGCCGGGTCGGACGAAGGCGTACGCACGTGAGCTCGCCGAGGCCGTCAACCCGGTGGGGATGGATGAGCGCCACGCGTGCGCAGCGAAGACCCGTGGGGTCAGCATCCTCGATCTCGACGACGGGATGGCCCTCCTCCAGCTGCGCCTTCCCGCCGCCATCGCGTACGGGATCCGCGACCGCATCCGGCAGCAGGCCCGCGTGATCCGCGACGAGGCCAACGCCGAGCGCGCGCGCCGCGGCGACGACAACACGGCCGCACCGGATGCGGCGCCCGACGTCGAGCCGGCGGTCGATGACGCGCGCACCCTCGCGCAGATCGGCGCGGATGTGGCCGCAGACATGCTCCTCACCGGCGCACCCGCCGTCGACCCCACCACCGGCGACCACTACCCGGGCGGGCTCGGCGCGGTTCGGGCCCACGTGCAGGTGGTCGTGCCGGTCCTCACTCTCCTCGGCGCCGTCGGCTCCGGTGCGAGCCTGCACGGACAGGTCCCGATCGACCCCGACACCGCCCGGCGGCTCACCGCCCACGCTCCCGGGTGGGATCGGGTGCTGGTCCATCCCGTCACCGGCACGGTCCTCGAGGTCGACCGGTACACACCCCGCCCCGATCAGAGACGGTTCCTGCAGGCGCGCGACCAGCACTGCCGCGGCTTCGGATGCCGCCAGCCGGCGCACCGCTGTCAGATCGACCACAATCACGAGCACCACGACGGCGGTCCGACTGCGGTCGGCAACCTCTCGCACCTGTGCGTCCGCCACCACACCCTCAAGACGGAGACGGCGTGGACGGTGCGGCAGCGCGCCGACGGGACGCTGGAGTTCACCAGCCCCCTCGGCAGCACCTACACCGACGAACCCCCACCCCGCGTGGTGTTCATCCCCGACGCAGGCCCGCCGCCCTTCTGACGCCCGGCCAGCCCTTCAGGGATGCGACGACGCGGACACCCTGCGCCGCAGGAACAGGGATCGAGGGCTCCTTTCCTATGCGCAGGCCACGCACAGGTGGGCCGTCGGACGCACCTCCATGCGCTCGGCCGGGATGGGGCGGCCGCACCTGGCGCAGATGCCGTAGGTGCCGTCGGCCAGCCGCGCCATGGCGGCGTCGATCTCCGCCAGTTCGCCCAGCGCCGCCCGGCGCAGGGCGTCCACGCGCGACCACTCCCCCGACAGCGTCGAGCCCTCCGGGTCGTGTTCGTCGTCGGCGGTACCGTCGGCCCGGTCGTGCAACAGGGAGCGCTCGTCGGCGCCCAGGCGCTCGAGCCGCGTCAGGACGTCGCGGCGCATGAGCTCCAGATCCGGCATGCCTCCACGCTACGCCCGCCGTCACAGGCGCTGGCCGCCGGAGGCCTCGATCCGCAGCGTGGCGGCCCGACGGCGCGCAACCCCGCACCATCCCCCTGTCGTCCCTGCGACACTCGGTGCATGCGCATTCCCGCGACCTTCCGATCCCCCCGGCGCGGGCCGCTGCTGCAGGTGCTGAAGTCGGCCGTCGCGGTCGTCGCGGCGTGGATCCTCGCCGCGTGGCTCGTGCAGGGCCCGCTGCCGGTGTTCGCGGCGATCGCCGCGCTGCTGGTGGTGCAGCCGAGCCTCAATCAGTCGTTCACGAAGGCCATCGAACGCAGTATCGGGGTGGTCGCCGGCGTCGTCATCGCGTCGGTGCTCGGCATCCTGCTGGGCACCCACCCGTGGGTGACGCTGCTGGCCACCGCCGTAGCGCTCCTGGCGGCATGGGCGCTCAAGCTCACCCCGGGAACGTCGAACCAGGTGGGCATCAGCGCGCTGCTCGTGCTGTCGCTGGGCACGGCGACGCCGGGGTACGCGGTCGACCGCGTTCTGGAGACCCTCATCGGCGCCGCGATCGGCTTCCTCGTGAACCTCGCCGTCGTGCCGCCGGTGGCGATCGGCCCCGCTCGCGACAAGAGCGACGGGCTCGGCATCGAGATCGCCGACGCGCTCGACCGCCTGGCGGGCGCACTGTCCCATCCCCGCACCAGGGCGGAGCTGGAGGAGCTGCTGCTGACCGCGCGACTGCTCCGGCCCATGCGAGACGCCGCCGAGAAGGCCATCGACGAAGCCAATGACTCCCTCACGTTCAACCCGCGGGGGCGTCGAGTGCGAACCGCCGTCGCCCGCGCGCAGGAGGAACTCGACATGTTCGGACCGATCAGCACGCAGGTGATCGGGATGACCCGTGCCGTCGTCGACCGCTACGACCCGAGCATCGTCGACGAGCCGTCGGTACGGGCCATCGCCGAGCAGCTGCGCCGCGCGGCCCACGACGTGCGGCTGCGGGTGTCAGCCGGCGCGGTCGCCGGCCCGGCCGAGACGCCCCCCGCCGAGCCGCCCGCCCTCACCCGGCCGCTGCAGGTGGCCGCGCCGTCAGCCGATCACTGGGTGCTCGTGGGATCGCTGCTGGTCGACCTGCACCGCATCCACGAGAACCTCGTCGGCGACTGACGCACGCGCATCCGTCAGCGGGCGAGGGCCTCCGCGATCGGGGTGTCGCCGGAACCGAAGCGGATGAAGCGGCCCACGGTGTGGTCCTCGGCGAGCGTGGCGGCGATCACGGCGGCCACGTCGGCGCGCGGAACAGCCCCGTCACCTTCGGGGTCGAGGGCGATCCGGCCCGTGGGGGGATCGAGGGTGAGGGCGCCCGGCCCGAGGATGGTCCAGTTCAGCGTGCTGGCGCGCAGGTGATCGTCGGCGGCGAGCTTCGCGTCGGCGTAGGCGTAGAACGGGTTGTCCGGA
This sequence comes from Microbacterium lushaniae, assembly GCF_008727775.1. Classification (NCBI taxonomy): domain Bacteria; kingdom Bacillati; phylum Actinomycetota; class Actinomycetes; order Micrococcales; family Microbacteriaceae; genus Microbacterium; species Microbacterium lushaniae. Next base: position 1,490,012 of record NZ_CP044232.1, on the reverse strand, counting down.
TCCACGCCGTGATCGGGCGATGACCCGATCCACGACACCATCACGTACCGGCGCACGCGGGCGGCTTCCGCCGCATCCATCGAGCGGATCGCCGCGTCGCGGTCGATGGCGTACGTGCGCTCGCGGCTTCCGCCGCCGGCACCGGCCGACCAGACGATCGCGTCGTATCCGGCGAACGCCTCGCCGAGCTCGGTCCCGTCCTCCAGGTCGAGCACGAGGGGCTTGGCCCCGGTGGCCGACACGTCGTCGGCGTGCGCGGGATTGCGGATGACGGAGGTCACCTGGTCGCCGCGGGCCACCAGCAGGGGGGCCAGAAGGAGGGCGACCTTGCCATGGCCGCCGAGGATGAGAACACGGGAATCAGTCACGGTCCCACGCTATTGGGCGCGTCCGCGCGGAAACGAGGGGTTGACGCCGCGCTCACGCGTCCACGCCGACCGGCTCGGCGGCGATCGCCGCGGCCACCGTTCGGCCGGCGCGGTTCGCGCCCACCGTCGATGCCGACGGCCCGTACCCGATGAAGAACACGCGGGGATCGTCGAGCGAGCGCGAGTCGCCGACGCGGAATCCGCCCTCGGGCGTGCGCAGGTGCAACGGTGCGAGGTGGTCCAGTGCGGGGCGGAAGCCGGTGGCCCACAGGATCACGTCGGCGGCGAGGAACGATCCGTCCGGCATGCGCACGCCGTCCTCCTCGATGCGGGTGAACATCGGCAGGCGTTCCAACACCCCGCGATCGCGCGCACGCTCGGCCCACGGGGTCCAGTGCATGCCCGTGACCGAGATGACGCTGCCCGGCGGTAGGCCCTGACGAACGCGCTCCTCCACACCGGCGATTGCGGCCAGCCGCGCGGGAATGTCGAAGTCCTCCTCGATCCACTCGGGTTCGCGCCGGGTCATCCAGAAGGTCGTCGCGACGTGGGAGATCTCCTCCAGCAGTTGCACGCCGGAGATGCCTGCGCCCACCACGATCACCCGCTGCCCGGCGAACTCGTCGGCCGAGACGTAGTCGGCGGTGTGCAGCTGGCGGCCGCGGAACCGCTCCTGGCCGGGGTAGTGCGGCCAGAACGGGCGGGTCCAGGTGCCGGTGGCGTTGACGATGTAGCGAGCCGACCACGCGCCGTGGTCGGTCTCCACGAGGAGTCTCCCGCGCGGGTCGTCGTCGGCGGGACGGACGGCGCGGACGGCGACGGGACGCTGCACGTCGAGTGCGAACCGCCGCTCGTACTCGGCGAAATACGGCGGCAGCACCTCGCGCGCGGGTGCGTCCGGGTCGGCCGGCGGCACCGGGAAGCCCGGCAGCTCGTGGATGCCGTTGACCGTGGCCATCCGCAGCGACGCCCAGCGGTGCTGCCACGCGCCGCCGGGCGCGGCCTCGCCGTCGAGCACCACGAAGGTCGCAGCATCCGCCGCCTGCGTCACCGGGGAGAACCCGCGCCGACGCAGGTGGTAGGCGGCGGAGAGGCCGGCCTGTCCCGCCCCCAGGACGGCGACATCGACCTCGCGGAGCGCGTCGGTGTCCATACCCGGCAGAACCGCGCCTGCCTCCGCGCTATTCCGCGGCGACGTCGCCGTCGAGATACAGCCAGCGTCCGCCGCGCCGGGCGAACCGGCTGCGCTCGTGCAGCACCCCGCGTGAGGTGCCGTCACGCCACGAGGCGCGGAACTCCACGACACCGGCGTCGGCGTCGGCGTCGGCGTCGGCGTCGGACGACGCATCCACGATCTCCAGGCCCGTCCACTGCACGTCGGGGTCGAGCTGCACCGCGTCGGCAGGACGCGTGCGCGGATGCCACGTGCGCTCGAGGTGCGCCGCATCCCGCACGACGAACGCCGTGTATCGCGAGCGCATCAGCCGTTCGGGGGTCGGCGCAGGATCGCCGGCCAGGAGCGGCCCGCAGCATGAGCCGAACGCCGCGCCGCTTCCGCACGGGCACGGCGCGCCGTCACCCGCGCGCGCAGCGGAGGCGGCACCGAACGACATCCCGCCACTTTATCGGCGGGCACGCATCGGGCTTTCCACACGATCACCCGCAGATCCGTCAGGGGCGGGACGGATCCGTACCATGGGGCCACCGGCGAGAGGAGCATCATGACCGGTCCCGACGTTCCGCCGTCGCTCCATCAGCCGTATCCCGGCGCTCCTCCCGCCTACGGCCCCGACCCCCGTCGCGCCGCTCCGCCGCCGGGCCCTTCCGGACTCGCCCTCGCCGCCCTCGTGCTCGGGATCCTGTGCCTGGTGGGGGCGGTCGTTCCCGTCGCCGGGCGGATCCTCCTCGTCCCCCTGCTGCCGGCGGCCCTCATCGTGGCGGTCGTCGCGATCGTGCGACGCGCGGCCCCGCGCGGTCTTCCGATCGCCGCGCTCGCACTGGCCGGGGTGTCGGCGGTGATCATGGCCTGGTCGTTCGTGGTTCCCCTGGGCGTACCGAGCTGGCCATGGGAGACGAGGGACGCACCGCCCGCCGTCGAGGAGCCGGCTGTGCCCGGTGTTCCGGACGAGCCGCCGCTCGCTCCGGAACTGGGCGTCCCGGGGCTCGACGGGGCGGGAGCCTCGCGGGCCGACCCGCTCCCGTACGGCACGACCGTCACGATCATCGATGAGAACTCCGGCTCCGAGGTGTGGGCGATGACCGTCGGCGCACCGGAGGACGTCACCGCCGCCGCATCCGCATCGGGCGGAACCGAGCCGGAGAACGGCGCCTACCTCGCCGTGACCGTCGAGCTGGCCAACCTCAGCGAGGGGACGCTCGATCCGGTGCACGACTACGACTACGCGCCGTACTCATGGCTGCTCACCGGCGACGGCGGCCGGGCCGACGCGGAGTACCTCCCCGACCTGACCGCTCTCCCACCGATGTGGGACCTCGATCCCGTGCCGCCCGGTGCCACGGAGCGCTACGCCGAGGTCTTCGACGTCGCCCCTGCCGTGGCGGCGACCGGCTACTTCGTCCTCGAACTCCCCGGCTACACGCGGGTGTACTGGGGCACGGCCGGGTGAGCGGTGCGGGCGGCGGGTGCGCGACCGCTCAGGTGACTGCGCCGCGAGCGTTGTAGACGACGGCGTCCGCCGCACCGTAGTCGGCGAAGACCCGCACTGCCTCGTCGCGCCGCACGTCGGTGATGACGCGGATGCCGCGGGCTTCGAACTGCGCGATCCAGTCGGCGACGACCGGTCCCTCGTCGAACCCGCTGAGCGACTCGAGCTCGGGGCCCTCACCGGCCACGACGAGCGAGCGGACGCCGCTCCACATCGTCGCGCCGTAACACATGACGCACGGGCGCCAGTTGACCACGAGCTGCAGGTCGGCGCCCGAGGCGCCCAGGTCCCACCGCCCGAGCGCGGTCTGGGCCAGGCCGATCGCCGTCACCTCGGCGTGCTGGGAGCTGAGCCCCGAGCTCAGCACGACGTTGACGCCCGCCGACACGAGCCGCCCCGACTCGGCCTCCACCACGATCGCCGCGAACGGACCGCCGTTGCCGGCGCGCCAGTTGCGGTCGGCGAGCGCGTTGACGAGGTCCATGCGGTCTTCGAGCGTGGGCAGGGTCTCCGGCAGGTTCGGCAGGTCGGCGACGAGCCAGTCGGGGAGCGTGGCGGAGAGAGCGGTGGCAAGGGTCATGCCGCCATCCTGGCGCGTGCATGTTTCCGACCTGCTACGCCCGATGTCGTCGATGTTGTGGATAACGGGTGCGAGGGGCAGGTCTCGCTCCTAGCCTGGGTGCCATGCTCGCCCGAGTAGCCCGCGCCCTCGCCGTCCTCGCGGTGGTGGCCGCTGCGGCAACGGGATGCGTCGGCTCCCCCGAGCCCCAGGAGACCACGCCCACTCCGCTCACCGACGAGCAGGCCTTCGCCGCCGCCGAAGAGACCTACCGCGCCTACGTCGACGCCCTCAACCAGGTCGACCTGAGCGACCCCGCCACGTTCGAGCCCGTCTACGCCCTCACCACCGGTGACGCCAACGCATCGGCCCGCGAATCGTTCACCCAGATGCACGCCGACGGATGGACCGTGACGGGCGAGAGCGTCGTAACCCTTGTTGAGCCGGCCGTTCGCACCACGGACGTAGCTTCTGTTGACGTGTGTGTGGACGTGTCCGCTGTGTCACTGACAGATTCAGCCGGTCAGTCCGTGGTCAGCGCAGAGCGTCCGGACATTCAGGCCCTGACGGTCGAGGTGAGCCCAGCTGCGGAGTCCATAGTCCGGTTCGTACCGCGTGATGGGGAACCGACGTGCGGCTCATAACGGTCGCGACTCTAACAATGGCGCTCCTCACGCCTGCAGCTACCAACGCGCCGACGGGGTGCAGCGGATTCGGCTGGCAGAATGCTTGCGCGTCTAACTCGGGGAGTCAGATCGACATCGTCGGGGAGACGATCACGCCGCAGCGTCCGCCGAGAGGGGGAGGGAACCCGGGCGGATCGGACTCCGCCGGCCCGGAGTCCCCCAGCGATCCGGAGGCGCTGCCGCCGGGCTGCACGCTCATCGGAGGCGGGTTCGCCGTGTGCGAACCCGTCGAAGGTGAAGTGCTCCCCGGCATCCCCGCCGTGACGGCGCGGGATGTCGCGAGCTTCGCGCCCGGAGGGCCTGCCCTCGCTGGAGAGCCCGACGGTGTGGGTGTGGTGGGCATGCCGGTGAACTTCGTCGCCTCCGCGTCGGCGCAGTCGGTCAGCGGCACGCTGTTCGGCCGCCCCGTCACTGTGCGGTTCACCCCCTCGGCGTTCGTCTTCGACTACGGCGACGGCACCACCGCGCGCTCCACCTCGGGCGGAGCATCCTGGGGCGAGCTGGGGCAGGCGCAGTTCACTCCCACGGCCACGAGCCACGCGTACGGCGAGCGCGGCGTCTACCAGGTCGCGGTCACGACGGAATACTTCGCGGAGGTCGACTTCGGCGTGGGGCGCTGGTTCCCCGTGAACGGGCCAGTCACCTCCACGACGGCGGGGTACCCGGTCGAGGTCTTCGAAGTGCGCACGGCCCTCGTCGACAAGACGTGCGACGAGAACCCTGCAGGGCCGGCCTGCTGAGCCGGCGCCCCCGCCCTAGTGTGAAGCCGTGCGGTTCATCGACACGACCGACGGCTCCCGGATCGCCGTCGAGATCCACGACTCTCCCGGAGCCGTGCCGGTCGTCGTGGTACCCGGCGGCCCGTGCCGCGACCCCGCGTATCTCGGCGACCTCGCCGGCCTCGCCCGCACGCGGCCACTCGTCATCCTGCATCCCCGGGGCACCCCCGCATCCGGTGGACTGTCGCGCGGGTGGTGGACGGATGCGGACGACCTCATCCAGGTCGCCGACCACCTGGAGGCGCCGGCCGTAGACGTCATCGCGCACTCCGCCGGCACGCGGCTCGCGCTGGCGGCCGCCGCCCAGCATCCCGGCCGCATCCGATCGCTGGCGCTGGTGACCCCGGCCGCCGCGTGGCTGACGGGGACACCGCACGACGGCGCGGCGTTGGCGGCGCACCGCAGCGAGCCGGAGATCACCCGCGCATTCGCGTCGATGAACGGGGAATCACCCGGCGACGAGACCACATTCCAGCGTGCGCTCGAGGCCGAAGCGGCAGCCGGGTATGCCCGCTGGACGCCGGTCGAGCGCCAGCACGCCGGAGTCGGTGCCATGACATGGGCGGCGTCGTCGGCGTGGTTCCGCGACATCCCGGCCGATGCGGCCGCGCGCATCACGGCCTCTCCCCTGCCACCGACGTTCGTGCTCGGTGGCCGCGACGACCTCCTCAGCGGCGTCGCACCCGTCCGCGCCTATGCCGATGCGCTCGGCGCCCACCTGACGCTGCTGGATGACTGCGGCCACTATCCGTGGATCGAGCAGCCCGCGGCCTTCCGCGCCGCCCTGGGCGACTGGCTCGCCCGCGTCTCGCAGTAGTCAAGGAACAGGCGAGAATCGCGGCGGCACTCAGCCTTCCTGCGCGGCTGGTGGTGCGGATCCGACCGGGCTCAGCGCCTGTCGGCGCAGCCGCAGGGCGTTCCCCGAGTAGGCCACGGCGAGCGTGCCGAACGCGAGGAGGATCGCAGCCCCGGCGAGGACTCCGAAGCGGCTGCTCTCGTCGGCGATCCGCACGATGAGGATGCACGCCCCGGCGGCGGCAGCAAGCGCGTTGAGAATCGCCATACCGACGGCGCCTCGGAAGGTGGTGGTCGTCATCGTCGCGAGCATTCCGTCACTGTACCGGCACGGCACGGTGCCCAAGCTCGACGAAGGATCGCCTCCCCGTCCCTGGGGGTAGCTCGCGCCCATGACTATCTGGTTCACCTGCACGTGATGCTGGTGCCGGTCGAGGTCACGGTCCGCCGCGTTGCAGTACCAGAACGCCATCCTCATCGGTGAGCCGGCCTGGCCGTGCTGGACACCGGACGCCCTTCGCTGACGAGTGCCACCGACACCGAATCGGGCTGGGATGTGAGGGGTACCGCGGATACGCTGACGACGTGTCCTCTCGGTCAGACAAGCTGCTCCTCCTCGACTCCGCGTCGCTGTACTTCCGGGCGTTCTACGGCGTGCCCGACACGGTCCGCTCGGCGGACGGCACCCCCGTCAACGCCGTACGGGGGCTCCTCGACATCGTGGCCAAGCTCGTGAGCACGTACCACCCGACGCACCTGGTGGCGTGCTGGGACGACGACTGGCGACCGCAGTGGCGGGTCGACCTCATCCCGAGCTACAAGACCCACCGCGTCGCCGAGGTGGTGGCGGGCTCGCCCGACGTGGAGGTCGTGCCCGACCCGCTGGAGGCGCAGGTCCCCATCATCCGCGAGGCGCTCGACGTCCTGGGGATCCCGATCGTCGGCGCCGCGGAGCACGAAGCCGACGACGTCATCGGAACTCTCGCCACGCGCGCCGGCATGCCCGTCGACATCGTCACCGGCGACCGCGACCTGTTCCAGCTCATCGACGACTCCCGCGACGTGCGCGTCATCTACACCGCGCGGGGTATGAGCAACCTCGAGATCGTCACGGATGCCACGGTCCTGGCCAAGTACGGCGTGCACGCCGCCCAGTACGCCGACTACGCCGCACTGCGAGGCGACAGCTCGGACGGGCTCCCCGGCGTCGCCGGCATCGGGGAGAAGTCGGCCGCCACACTCCTGACGGCGCACGGCGACCTCGCCGGCATCGTCGCAGCAGCCGAAGCGGGTGAGGGGATGCCGGCGGGTCAGCGCGCGAAGATCCTCGCCGGCGCCGACTACCTGAGGGTCGCCCCGACGGTCGTGGAGGTCGTGCGCGACCTGGACCTGCCGGCGATCGACGACCGGCTCCCGGGGGTGGACGACCGGCGTCGCGAGGCCGCCGAGGCGCTCGCCCGGGAATGGAACCTCGGCTCGTCCATGACCCGAGCCCTCGCCGCACTCGCCGTCTGACGCGCGCCTCGCCCCGCCTACGGGTCAGAGGGCCGCGCGACGGACTGCGATGAAGGACGCCGCCAGCAGGACGGTGTACACCACCGCCACGACGATCAGCAGCGTCAGCGCCCCCGACCAGTCGCCGACGGCCGCGTACAGTGCGCCCAGCACGGGTCCGGCCAGTGCCCCGATCGCGTAGCCGCCGCCCTGCACGAGGGCCGACATGCCGGCGGCTTCACTGTCGGAGCGCGCGCCCTGCACGAGTGCGCTGAAGATTGCGACGAAACCGCCGGAGTGACCGATCGCGCCGATGGACAGCCACACGATCATCAGCGACGGCGCCGTGAGCACCCCAACGGTGAGGATGAGCCAGCTGCCGCTGATGATCGCCACCGTCACCCACGACGGCGCGACCCGCGTCAGCAGCGGCACCACGAACGCGCCGACGATGCCCGCGCCCTGGAAGATCGACGCCAGGGCACCCGCAGCCGTCTGATCCAGCGCGAGCAGATCGCCGGAGATCACCGGCAGCCACGTGGTGAGGCCGAAGTAGATGAACGTCTGGCACGCGAAGGTCGCCAGGAGCAGCCACGGCACCGGGCGGCGCAGGAACGAACCGCCGTGTGCGGAGATCACGGGCATGGGACCGGTGAGGGTGCGCGGATCGATCTCGTCGGTCGCCACCGGCCGCACGGGGTCCTCGCCGGAGTACCTCGTGTCGGGGTCGACGCCTGCGCGACGCCATCGGGCGAGGTGCGCGCCCCACAGGAGGATGCCCGCCACCGTCAGCAGCGACCACAGCAGGAGCGCCACCGGCCACCCCGTGAGTGCGGCCAGCGGGGCGGTCAGCAGCGACGTCAGCAGCGACCCGGCGTTGAGCATCGCCACGTAGGCGGCGGTCACCAGGCTCACGCGCGGGGGCGGCACGTCGCGGCGGATGATGACGGGGATGACGACATTGCCGATCGTGATGGCGGCGCCGATCACGACCGTGCCCGCCAGCATCCACCCGAAACCCGGCACGGCCCGCATGACCGTCCCCACGAGCACGCCGGCGAGGGTGATCAGGAGCGCCCGTTCGGGCCCCGAGCGGCGGATCACGAACGCGGCCACCGGGGTCAGGATGGCGAACATCAGCACGGGCGCCGTCGTCAGCAGCGCAACCGATGCGGGGGTCAGGCCGAGGTCGCGTTCGATGTCGCGCAGCACGGGGGTGGGCGAGACGATGGGACCGCGCAGGCTCAGCGCCGCGACGAGCACACCCCAGATCAGCAGCCACGGCAGTGCCCGCCCGGCGGCAGGCGCACGCCCGGAGGTCATCCCCCCAGTTTACGAGCGGCTCACCGGTCGCGGCCGAGCCACTCCCGCAGCTTCGCCAGCGGCCACGTCGTCACGATGCGCTCGGCGGGAACGCCGGCGCGCTCGGCGCGCGCCGCGCCGTAGTCCAGCAGCGACAGCTGTCCGGGAGCATGGGCGTCGGAGTCGATCGCGAACAGGCACCCCTTCTCCAGCGCGATCGCCAGCAGGTCGTCGGGCGGATCCTGGCGCTCGGGCCGGGAGTTGATCTCCACCGCGACGCCGTGCGCCGCGCACGCCTCGAACACGGCCACGGGGTCGAACGTCGACTGCGGGCGCGTGCCCCGCGCACCCTCGACCAGCCGCCCCGTGACGTGCCCCAGCACATCCACGTGCGGGCTGGAGACGGCGGCGACGAATCGCCGGGTCATGGGAGCACGCTCCATCCGCAGCAGGGAATGCGCCGACGCGACGACGACATCCAGCTGGTCCAGCAAGCCGGGCTCCTGGTCGAGCGCCCCGTCTTCGAGGATGTCGACCTCGATGCCGCTGAGCAGCGCGAACCCCTCGCCGCTCAGACCCGCCACCACGCCCAGCTGCTCTCGCAGCCGCTCGGGAGACAGGCCGTTGGCGACGCGCAGCCGCGGCGAGTGATCGGTCAGAGCCAGGTACTCGTGGCCCAGGCGCCGCGCGGAATCCACCATCGCCTCGATGGGGGTGAGCCCGTCGGACCAGTCGCTGTGGCTGTGCAGGTCGCCGCGGAGCGCGGCACGCAGGTCGGAGGGGCCCGCGACACCGGCCTTCTCACGCAGGACGACGAGGTACTCCGGCACGTCGCCGGCCAGCGCCTGCTGGATGACGGTGTACGTCGACTCGCCGATGCCCTTGCGCCGGCGCAGACCCGGATCCCGCAGCTGCGCGTCGTCGAGACCGGCGATCGCGTCTGCGGCGGCCCGGAACGCCTTGGACTTGTACCTGCTCGACCGCTCCCGCTCGAGCAGATACGCGATCTCGGTGAGGGCGTCGAGCGGGTCCACGGGTCAGCCTGCCAGCTCGTGCGTTGCCGCCACCCACGCGTCCAGCTTCGCGGCGGCCCGGCCGTCGTCGATGGCCTCGGCCGCCTCGTCGCGAGCCTGCGCGAGCCGTTCCACGATGGGCTGCTGTGCCTGAGCGGGATCGCGGAACAGCCGGTAGGCCACGATTCCGGCGGCGGCGTTGAGCAGCACGATGTCGCGCACGGGCCCCGGATCACCGGCGAGGACGCGGCGCACGACTGCGGCGTTGTGCGCAGGGTCACCGCCCAGCAGGTCGTCGATGTCGGCCAGCGGGATGCCGAGATCCCGCGGGTCGAGGTCGTGCTCGTGCACGTCTCCGAGGCTGATCTCCCACAGCCGGCTGTGGCCCGTCGTGGTCAGCTCGTCCAGGCCGTCGTCGCCGCGGAAGACCAGCGCCGTCGCACCGCGCGTGCGGAAGACGCCGGTGATCAGCGGCACGCGGTCCAGCTGCGCCACGCCCACGGCGTTGGCCTCGGCGCGGGCGGGGTTGCACAGGGGGCCGAGGAAGTTGAAGACGGTGGGCACGCCCAGTTCTGCGCGCGTGGGCCCCGCGTGACGGAAGCCGGGGTGGAACGCCGCGGCGAAGGCGAACGTGATGCCCGTGCGGGCGAGCGTCTCGGCGACGGCCTCGGGGCTCAGCGCCAGGTCGATGCCCAGCGCCGCGAGCACGTCCGACGAGCCCGACGACGAACTGGCCGCCCGGTTGCCGTGCTTGACGACGGGGACACCGGATGCGGCGGCGACGATGGCCGCCATGCTCGAGACGTTCACAGTGCCGTAACGATCGCCGCCGGTGCCGACGATGTCGAGCACGTCGGCGGGGACGGGCAGCGGGAGCGCCGCCTCGAGGATCGCGTCGCGGAACCCCACGATCTCATCCACCGTCTCGCCCTTGGCCCGCAGCGCGACGAGGAAACCGGCCAGCTGGGACGGGGTCGCCTCGCCGCTCATGACGCGGCGCATCGCCCACGTCGACTCCGAGACGCTCAGGTCTTCTCCGCCCAGAAGACTCGTGAGAAGTTCGGGCCACCCATACCGCTCCGCCATGCAGCGATCCTATCCAGCGCCCGTTCCGGCCGCCGGGAAGGGCTCTCGGAGGACCCGCAGCCAACTCGCGGGCGATTCTTAGGCCTCCCTAAGTCCCGGGTGAGGCGAATCGGGCATCGCCGGTGCCAAACGACGGCCTCGGTATCGGCCATAATGGGGAGTGTGACCACGCCAGCGACATACCCCCAGGCCCTCCGGTCCGTGAAACGGCCCGACCCGGTCGCCGTTGGCACCATCGTCTGGCTGGGCAGCGAAGTGATGTTCTTCGCCGGCCTCTTCGCGATCTACTTCACACTGCGCAGCACCTCGCCTGAGCTGTGGGCCGAAGAGACCCAACTGCTGAACGTTCCCTACGCGACCGTCAACACGATCATCCTCGTGCTGTCCTCGGTCACGTGCCAGATGGGTGTCTTCGCGGCCGAGCGCTACCAGCCGTACCGCACCGGCGGCAGCCCCCTGAAGTGGGGCATGGTCGAGTGGTTCTACCTCACCTTCGCCCTGGGCGCGATCTTCGTGTCGGGTCAGGTGTGGGAGTACGCGCAGCTGGTCGCCGAGGGCATGCCCATCACGGCCAACCCGTACGCGTCGGCGTTCTACCTCACCACCGGGTTCCACGCACTGCACGTCACCGGCGGGCTCATCGCCTTCCTGTTCGTGATCGGCCGCGCGTACGCCGTCAAGAACTTCGGGCGCAAAGAGATGACCACCTCGATCGTCGTGTCCTACTACTGGCACTTCGTCGACGTCGTCTGGATCGCCCTGTTCCTCGTCATCTACTTCCTGAAATAGAGCGGAGCTGCACCTCGACATGGCACGTGAGAAGAAGCGACGCTCGACCGGCCGCCGGAGCCCCCTGGCCGCGGCCGCACTGATCGGTATCGGACTGCTCGTCACCGGCGGACTGTACGCCGGCGCGACGGCGGCCATCGCCGCCACCGAAGACGAATCCCCCGCCAACGCCACCCTCACGGTGGAAGACGGCAAGAAGCTGTTCCAGGCCAACTGCGCGACCTGCCACGGACTCGACCTCCAGGGCAGCGAGAACGGCCCGTCGCTGTACGGCGTCGGCGAGCTGTCGGTGCACTTCCAGGTGTCCACCGGCCGTATGCCGATGCAGGCGCAGTCGCCCCAGGCCCCGCAGAAGCCGGTGCAGTTCACCGAAGAGCAGATCGATGCGATGGCCGCCTTCGTGCAGTCGACCGCTCCCGGCCCGACCTACCCCGAGGCCGAGGTGCTCGAGGGTGAAGGCGCCGACCTGTCCCACGGTGCGGAGCTGTTCCGCATCAACTGCGCGATGTGCCACAACGTCGCCGGCGCGGGCGGTGCGCTGACCGAGGGCAAGTACGCCCCAGGCCTGCACACCACCACGCCGCTGAACATGTACGCGGCGATGGTCACCGGACCGCAGAACATGCCGGTCTTCAACGACTTGAACCTGACTCTCGAGGACAAGCGCGACATCATCGCGTACCTCGTCTTCCTGCAGGAGGCGGAGTCCCCCGGCGGTTACGCGCTCGGCTCGCTCGGCCCCGTCTCGGAGGGCCTGTTCATCTGGGTCTTCGGAATCGGCTCGCTGATCGCGCTCACCGTGTGGATCACGGCGAAATCCAACTGACACCTGCCGACTAACGACATTTCGGAACGCACGAGGAGCACCATGGCACACGAGGACGACGCGCTCGAGCACGAGAGGGCTTCCTGGAAGCCGTCTTCCGGGCTCGCGGTCGCGGTGACGGATCCCGTGCGAAGCCCGGAACTCCCGCCGCACCGCGAACGGATGACCGACAAGGACCCCAAGGCCATGCGCCGTGCGGTCCGCACCGTCTACACGCTGTTCTATCTCTCGGTCGCCGCGAGCATCTGGGCCATCGCCGCCTACATGCTCTTCCCGATCGAGTCCGGCGCGCTGATCGACATCCGCAACAACAACCTCTTCGTCGGGCTCGGCATCGGCCTGGCGCTCCTGGCCATCGGGCTGGGCGCGATCCACTGGTCCAAGGCGATCATGTCCGACAAGGAGTACATCGAGCCGCGTCACGCCACGCGCGGACGGGACTCCACGCGCGCGGCCGCCGTCCAGGCCTTCGCCGCCGCCAACGAGGAGTCCGGGTTCGGCCGGCGGACGATGATCCGCAACTCGCTGTTCGCCGCGCTGGCCGCATCGATCCTCCCCGGCATCACGCTGTTCCGCGGCCTCGCGCCGGAGAACACCCCCGAGCACCCGCACGCGGGTGACCCGGTCTACCTCATGAGCCACACGATGTGGAAGGAAGGCACCCGCCTGGCGCACGACCCGTCCGGCCGCCCCATCCGCGCCTCGGAGGTCACGCTGGGCTCGGCGTTCCACGTCATCCCCGAAGACCTCGCCGAGGTCAGCCACCACGACGGCTACCTCGAGGAGAAGGCCAAGGCCATCGTGCTGCTCATGCGCCTGATGCCCGAAGACCTCATCGAGTCCGACGACAAGAAGGACTGGTCGTACGACGGCATCGTCGCGTACTCGAAGGTCTGCACGCACGTCGGATGCCCCGTCGCCCTCTACGAACAGCACACGCACCACCTGCTGTGCCCCTGCCACCAGTCGCAGTTCGACGTCGCCAATGGTGCGGCCGTCATCTTCGGCCCCGCCGCCCGTCCCCTGCCGCAGCTTCCGATCACCGTGGATGACGAGGGTTACCTCGTCGCTCGCAGTGACTTCCACGAGCCCGTCGGCCCGAGCTTCTGGGAGCGCCATTGAGCACCACGACTCATCCCACGGATAACGTCACCACCGAACCGGCCAGCCACACCGGACCGGTGAACGCCGGCCGTGATGGAAAGCCCCTCGGCGGACGTTTCGTCGGCGCCGCGTCGAACTACATCGACGAGCGCACGAGCATCTCCGGTTTCGTCAAGGAACTCGGCCGCAAGATCTTCCCCGACCACTGGTCGTTCATGCTCGGTGAGATCGCGCTGTGGAGCTTCGTGGTCGTGCTGCTGTCCGGCACGTTCCTGACGTTCTTCTTCGACGCCTCGATGGTGGAGACCCACTACGACGGCGCGTACGAGCCGATGCGCGGCATCGCGATGTCGGCCGCGCTCGAGTCGACCCTCAGCATCTCCTTCGACCTGCGCGGCGGGCTCCTGGTCCGTCAGATCCACCACTGGGCAGCGCTCGTGTTCGTCGCCGGTATCGGCGTGCACATGCTGCGCGTGTTCTTCACCGGTGCGTTCCGCAAGCCGCGCGAGCTGAACTGGGTGGTCGGCTTCATCCTCTTCATCCTCGCGATGGGTGAGGGCTTCACCGGCTACTCGCTGCCCGACGACCTGCTCTCCGGCAACGGTCTGCGCATCATCGACGGCATGGTCAAGGGCATCCCGGTGGTCGGCACGTGGATCTCGTTCCTGCTGTTCGGCGGAGAGTTCCCCGGCACCGCGATCGTCGGACGCCTGTACACGCTGCACATCCTGCTGTTGCCGGCGATCCTGGTGGCGCTGCTGGTCGTGCACCTCATGCTGATGATCATCAACAAGCACACGCAGTTCGCCGGCCCCGGCCGCACGAACGACAACGTCGTGGGCTACCCGATGATGCCCGTGTACATGTCGAAGATGGGCGGGTTCTTCTTCATCACGTTCGGTGTGATCGTCCTGATCGCCTCACTGTTCACGATCAACCCGGTCTGGAACTACGGTCCGTACGACCCCTCCCCCGTGTCTGCCGGTACCCAGCCCGACTGGTACATCGGCTTCGCCGACGGCGCTCTGCGACTGGTTCCCCCGCACCTCGAGTTCGTCCTGTGGGACCGCACGTGGTCGTGGAACATCCTGATCCCGCTGGCCGTCCTGGGCCTGTTCATCGTCCTCGTCCTGATCTACCCCTTCATCGAGGCGTGGATCACCGGTGACAAGCGCGAGCACCACCTCGCGCAGCGTCCGCGCAACGCCCCGACCCGCACCGCCATCGGCGCCGCCGGTGTCACGTTCTACGCGGTCCTGTGGGCGGCGGCATCCTCCGACATCATCGCGACCCACTTCTGGCTCACGATGGAGGGCGTCATCCACGGCCTGCAGGCACTGCTGATCGTCGGGCCGATCATCGCCTACTTCGTCACGAAGCGGATCTGCCTCGCACTGCAGAAGAAGGACCGCGAGATCGTCCTGCACGGCTACGAGTCCGGACGCATCGTGCGTCTGCCCGGTGGCGAGTACATCGAGGTGCACCAGCCCGTCGACGAGTACGAGCGCTGGAAGCTCATGGACGTCGACAACTACGCCCCCCTGGTGGTGCGGCCGAACGCGCAGGGACGCATCCCGTGGCACGAGCACCTGCGCGCCGGGTTCTCGCGGTGGTTCTTCGAAGACCGCCTCACCCCGCTCACGCAGTCCGAGCTGGATGCCGCGGCCGCGCACCAGCGCCACGACCTCGATCACGTCACGCACGACGCCGAGGAGGAGCTCGAGGGCTCCAACCAGCGTGCGATCGAGGAGGGACGCCCGGTGGCCGCCCCCCATGACCAGGTCGCGGTCGGCGAATTCCCCTCGCCCAAGCGCCTGGACGAGCTCAACGAGCCGCACGGCGACGACACCGCCAAGTGACACCCGGAAGGCCCCGGTCCGCTCTGCGGATCGGGGCCTTCCGCATGCCTGGCAGGATTCCACCGCGCCTCGGCACTCCGCGCTCCTCACCCGTGGGCGGCGCGCCCCTAGCCTGAGCGCATGTCTCACCCCGCCGCCCACTTCCGCGCACGCCTCACCGCCGAGACCGACCCCTCGGACGTCTATGCCGCACTGAACGCCGGCGAACCGCTCACCCTGGTCGACGTCCGTGGCGCCGACGCATGGGCCCAGGGCCGCATCCCCGGCGCCGTGCACCTCCCCTACCGGCAGATCGCCGAGCGGGCGCCGTACGAGATCGATCCAGAGGTGCCCGTGGTCGTGTACTGCTGGAGTCCGGGCTGCAACGCCGGGGTGAAGGGGGCACTGGCCTTCGCCGAGCTCGGTTACTCCGTCAGGGAGATGATCGGCGGATATGAGTACTGGGTGCGCGAGGGCCAGCCCGTCGAGAACGACGAGGGCCCCCTGGCCCGCGTGTTCGATCCGCTCGTCATGGTGGTCCGCGCCCCCGCGTCGCAGCTCGCGTAGCGCCGGCGCGGGGCGCTGTCCAGCCCTTCCCCTGCCGGAAGGCGCACCGGAGAGGCTGGAAGCATGACCACATCCGGCCCCGGTTCCCCCTCTTCGTCCGCCACAGTCCTCACGCGGCGGGCCGCCCGGTCGGCGCAGAACGTGTGGTCGGGCGTGCTGTTCGGTGTGGGGCTGGTGGCCTTCGTCGACGAGGCGGTCTTCCATCAGCTCCTGCACTGGCACCACTTCTACGACCGGGGCACGACCGAGCTCGGCCTGGTCTCGGACGGTGTGTTCCACGCGATCAGCTGGTTCGCCACCATCGCCGGCCTGTTCCTCCTCGCCGATCTGCGCCGACGGGATGCGCTGTGGTGGCCGCGCTGGATCGGGGGCGTCCTGGCGGGCGCGGGCGGCTTCCAGCTGTACGACGGTCTGATCCAGCACAAGGTCATGGGGCTGCATCAGATCCGCTACGTCGAGAACCTGCTGGCGTATGACATCGCCTGGAACGTCTCTGCGGCGGTGCTGCTGGCGGCCGGCCTCGTCCTGATCGTCCGCACCTCTCCCGCGCGGGCACGTGCACACGCGGAGGCGACGTGACTGCGCAGGGCACGGGAGGCCATGCGCACGCGGGCGACGCGGGCGGGTTCCTGGACGGCCTCGTCCTCGCCGTGGCCGCCCTGGCGATCGTGATGTACGTCGCGGCGGTGGTCGTCTCCCATCGGCGTGGGCGCGGATGGCCGCGCGCACGGGTGGTCGCCTGGATCGCGGGTGTGACCCTGGGCGCGGCGGCGGTCACCGGCCCCCTCGCCGCCACCGCGCATGACGACTACGTCGCGCACATGGGCACCCATCTGCTGGCCGGCATGCTCGCGCCCGTGCTGCTCGTGCTCGCCGCGCCCGTCACCCTGGCCCTGCGCACACTGTCGGTGACGCCCGCGCGGCGGCTGTCAGCCCTCCTGCTCTCACCGGCGGCACGCGTGATCAGCCACCCGGTGACGGCCGCGCTCCTCAGCGCCGGCGGTTTGTGGGCGATCTACCTGACACCCGTCTTCGAGGCGATGAGCGATCCGCTCGTGCACGTCCTCGTCCACGCGCACCTGCTGGCTGCGGGTTTCCTCTTCACCTCGGCGGTCATCGGGCGCGATCCCGCCCCGCATCGGCCCTCGCGCCCCGTCGTCGCCGTCGTCCTCGTGCTGGCGATCGCCTCGCACGCGATCCTGGCGAAGTACCTGTACGCCCAGCCCCCCGCATCCGTCCCGCTCGCTGAGGCGGAGGCGGGCGCGCAGCTGATGTACTACGCCGGCGCGTGGGTGGAAGCGGCGCTCATCGTCGTCTTCTGCGCAGACTGGTATCGCGCGGCCGGGCGCGACCTGCGCGTGGGCGGTCAGCCCGTCTCGACGTCCTCGGCGAAGTAGCCCGCCGCCGAGCCGAAGAAGATCGGGCCCGTGTCGGCCGCTTCGTCGTCCAGGACATCGCATACGACCGCCGTGACGTTGTCGGCGCTGCCGGCCTGCAACGCGTACGCGACGATGTCCGCAGCCGTGTCGCGCGGGCTCCTGCCCGCCCCCAGGAGCGCTGCCACATCGGTCTCGGGAGCGTAGTCGGTGACACCGTCGCTGCACAGCAGCCATCGGTCGCCGGCGATCGGCTGCCGTTCGCTCACCGACACGACGTCCTCCTCACCGCCGCCGAGGGAGGCCGTGATGATGTTGCGACGAGGATGTGTCGCCGCCGCCTCGGGCGCCAGCAGGCCCGAGTCCACGAGCGCCTGCACGTACGAGTCGTCACGCGTCTCGCGCGTGAACCAGCCGTCGCGCAGCAGGTAGCCGCGGGAGTCGCCGGTGTGCGCCACGAGGAGGGATCCGCCGGCGCCCACGAACAAGCCCGTGAAGGTCGTCGACATCCCCTGCAGCGAGGGATCGCGCAGCACGTGCGCACGCAGGTCCCAATTCGCCTCGCGGATGCGGACGATGAGGGCCTCCGCATCCGATGCGCCCACCGGCCCTGCCACCAGACGGTGCACGAGGGCGGCGGAGGCGAGGTCGCCCGAGGGCCCGCCGCCCACGCCGTCGGCCACCGCGGCCCCCCACGACGCCGTGAAGGCGGCGTCCTGGTTGGTCTTGCGGTGGGAGCCGACGTCGGAGACGGCGGCCGCGCTCAGGCGGATCGGCACGCGCTGCTCAGCGTGCGAAGTATCCGCGGTAGTACTCGAACACCCAGCCCACGATGGCGACGGCGAAGATGGCGATGCCGATGGGCATGAGCCACGCGCCGACGGCCAGGCCGATCATCGCGATGGCCGCCGAGAAGGCGAGCACGATGGGCCACCACGACCAGGGGCTGAATTCACCCATCTCGGGGTCGCCGTCGTCGATGTCGGCGGTGAGGATGTCTTCGGGCAGCTCGCCGCCCTGCGCCCGGTGCACGCGCTGCACGTAGAACGCGATCAGGGCGGCCATCAGCGCGGCGAAGACGAGCGCGACCGTTCCCACCCACTCGATGCGCGTGAGGACGTCACCGGTGTAGAAGAGCATCGCCCACACGGTGTAGGCGATGCCCACCACGAGGAAGAAGACCGACAGCAGCCACCAGAGGCCGACATTGGTGCGCATTACTTGACCTCTCCCTCGGCGGCGTCGACGACCGGGGCATCAGGGGCGTCCTTGGCCGGACCCACGCCGACCGGCACGCCGGCTTCGGGGTGGTTCAGGTCGAACGCGGGACGCTCGCTGCGGATCCGCGGGATCGACGTGAAGTTGTGCCGCGGCGGCGGGCACGACGTGGCCCATTCGAGCGACGCGCCGTAGCCCCACGGGTCGTTGACGGTGATCCGCGGCGCCTTGCGCGCGGTGATCCACACGTTCAGCAGGAACGGGATCATCGAGGCGCCCAGGATCATCGCACCCACGGTGGAGACCTGGTTCTCCCACGTCCAGTTGTCCTGCGGCGAGTAGTCCGCGTAGCGGCGGACCATACCGTCCACACCCAGCCAGTGCTGGATGAGGAACGTCATGTGGAAGCCGATGAACAGCATCCAGAAGTGGATGTAGCCGAGGCGCTCGTTCAGCATCCGGCCCGTCCACTTCGGCCACCAGAAGTAGAACCCGGCGAACATCGCGAACACCACGGTGCCGAACACGACGTAGTGGAAGTGCGCCACGACGAAGTAGGAGTCCGACAGGTGGAAGTCCAGCGGCGGCGAGGCCAGGATGACGCCCGTCAGACCGCCGAACACGAACGACACCAGGAATCCGAGGGAGAAGACCATCGGGGTCTCGAACGTGAGCGAGCCGCGCCACATCGTGCCGATCCAGTTGAAGATCTTCACGCCCGTGGGCACCGCGATGAGCATCGTCATGAGAGCGAAGAACGGCAGGAGCACGGCGCCCGTGACGTACATGTGGTGCGCCCACACCGCCACCGAGAGGGCGGCGATCGCGATCGTCGCGTACACGAGGGTCTTGTACCCGAAGATCGGCTTGCGGCTGAAGACCGGGAAGATCTCCGAGACGATGCCGAAGAACGGCAGCGCGATGATGTACACCTCTGGATGCCCGAAGAACCAGAACAGGTGCTGCCACAGCAGCACACCGCCGGCGGCCGGGTCGTAGATGTGCGAACCGAGCACGCGGTCGGAGGCGGCGGCCAGGATCGCGGCGGCCAGCACGGGGAACGCCATCAGGATGAGGATGCTCGTAATGAGGGTGTTCCACGTGAAGATCGGCATGCGCCACATGGTCATGCCGGGGGCACGCATCGTCAGGATCGTGGTGATGAAGTTCACCGCGCCGAGGATCGTTCCGAACCCGCTCATGCCCAGGCCCAGCATCCACAGGTTCCCGCCGACACCTGGCGAGAAGCTCGCATTGGCCAGTGGCTGGTAGGCGAACCACCCGAATCCGGCGGCACCGGCGGGGGTGAGGAAGCCGGAGACGGCGATGAGCGAGCCGAACAGGAACAGCCAGAACGCGAAGGCGTTCAGACGCGGGAACGCCACGTCGGGCGCACCGATCTGCAGCGGCAGGATCGCGTTGGCGAAGCCGGCGAACAGCGGCGTCGCGAACATCAGCAGCATGATCGTGCCGTGCATCGTGAACAGCTGGTTGTACTGCTCCTTCGTCGGCACGATCTGCATGCCCGGCTCGAACAGCTCGGCGCGGATGATCAGCGCCATCACACCGCCGAGCATGAAGAACATCACCGAGGCGATGAGGTACAGGTACCCGATCGTCTTGTGGTCGGTGGAGGTGATCCACTTGACGATGATGTTGCCCTTGCGCTCGACGCGCGAACCGGTCAGCAGCGCCGCCTGCCGCGGCGGAAGCGTCGTGGGGCGGCCTGGAGCCGACTCTTGGGGGGGAAGCGTGGTGGTCATGCTCGCTTAGCCTTCCTCGGCGCGCCCGAACCCGGTGTTGCCCTGGAGTCGGTCGTAGGCCTCGTCGATGTCGCCGGTCTGTCCTGCGTCGCGGAGGGTCTCGAGGTAGTCCTCGTACTCCGCCTCGCTGACGACCTTGACGTTGAACAGCATCGCGGAGTGGTATTCACCGCACAGCTCGGCGCACTTGCCGGCGTAGGTGCCCTCTCGCGTCGGGGTGAACGACCAGAAGTTGTCGCGCCCGAGGTACATGTCCTTCTTGTACAGGAAGTCGATGACCCAGAAGGAGTGCGCGACATCGCGCGACTGCAGTTCGATCCGCACCGTCTTGTCCACGGGCAGGTAGAGCGTGGGCAGGGCGTCCTGGTCGACGTATCCGTCGCCCTCGGGCTCGGCCTGCACGCCCATGCTCCACACGGCGTCGGAGAAGTCCTCGTCCTCGCCGTTGTACTGGAAGTCCCACGCCCACTGCTTGCCGTACGCGGTGATGGAGACCTCGGGGTCTTCGTACTGCGTCTCGAGGATGTCCTGGTCGCGTGCGGTGAAGGCGAAGAACCCGACCACGAGGATCAGGGGCACGACCGTGTAGAAGATCTCGATCGGCATGTTGTAGCGCAGCTGCACGGGCAGGCCCGTCTGGCCCTTGCGCCGGCGGTATGCGACGGCGGCCCACAGCATGAGGCCCCACGTCACCAGGCCCACGACCAGCAGCACGATCCACGAGTTCACCCACAGACCGGCGACCATGTCGACGCGGTTGGTGGTGGGGACGCCATCCTCCTGGAAACCGGGCAGATACCCGTGGAGCTGGGTCGGGCTACACCCGGCGAGCACTGCAGCCGTCGCGATCCCAACCGGGAGGGCGGCCCAGCGGAGGCGGCGTTTCGAGGGCACGGTGCACCTTTCCGGGACGTGAATGTTGCTTCCGTCAGTCTAGAGCAAGCTCTCACGCTTCTCAGGCCAACCGCTCAGGCTGGCAGACGCGAAAACCCGCGGGACGGGGCGATTTTCGCTCCCGAGCCGCGGGTCTTGGCGTGTCGTTCGTGGCCGGGGTCCCCCGGCCGCAGGGGTCAGTGGAAGCTGTCGCCGCAGGCGCAGCTGCCGGCGGCGTTGGGGTTGTCGATCGTGAAACCCTGCTCCGAGATCGTGTCCTTGAAGTCGATCGTCGCGCCGTCCAGGTACGGCACGCTCATCTCGTCGACGATGACCTCCACGCCGTCGAAGTCGACGGCCTTGTCACCGTCGAGGAAACGCTCGTCGAAGTACAGCTGGTAGATCAGGCCGGAGCATCCGCCGGGCTGAACGGCCACGCGCAGGCGCAGGTCGTCGCGCCCTTCCTGGTCGAGGAGGCTGCGGATCTTGCCGGCGGCGGCGTCGGTCAAGGCGACACCGTGGTCGCGGACGGTCTGGTCGGTCGACAGCGCGGTGTCGGTCATGACAGGCCCTTTCGTCGGTGCGGGTCGCGGTTCGGACTTTCAGAGTCTACGCCGCCCCCGCGCGCGGACGGCGGTTCACACCGTGCGCGCGTCCAGGCTCTCCAGCAAGAGCGCCTCGGCCGCCACGGCGTGACGGAAGGTGTCCAGGTGCAGCGACTCGTTGGGGCTGTGCGCGCGCGAGTGCGGATCCTCCACTCCGGTGACGAGGATCTGGGCTCCGGGGAACTGGTGCACGAGGTCGGCGATGAACGGGATCGATCCGCCCACGCCGACGTCGACGCTGGGCACCCCGTAGCCCTCTTCGAACGCCTTGCGCACATCTTCCACGGCCCATCCGCCGGTGTCGACGAGGAAGCCGTCACCGAGGTCGACGTCGGAGAAGGTCAGCTCCGCACCGAAGGGGGCGTGTGCGCGCAGATGCGCCTGCATCGCCGCGTACGCCTCCTGGGCGGACTGCCCGGGGCCACGCGCGCGCTGATCACGACGGAGATCTCCGGCGCGAGGGTGTTGGATGCCGCCGCGACGCTCGTGGCGTCGATGCCCGTGACCGTGATCGAGGGCTGATTCCACAGGCGGCTGAGGATCGGCCCCCGCCCGATCGGCGAGACGCCGTCGGGCAGCCCGGCCTCCGAGCGCAGCGTCTCCTCGCTGTAGTCGGGTGTCGCCGCATCCCGCGCCGTCATGCCCGCCACGGCCACGGCGCCCTCGTCGTCCCACAGGGTGGCCAGGAGCTTCACGGTGGCGAGCATCGCGTCGGGGACCGCTCCCCCGAACATGCCCGAGTGCGACGCGTGCTCGAGCGTGCGCACACGCAGGGTGAAGCGCGCGTTCCCGCGCAGCGAGACCGTCAGCGCCGGAGTGCGCTCGTCCCAGTTGCCGGAGTCAGCCACGACGATGGCGTCGGCGCGGAGCGCGTCGGCGTTGTCGGCGAGGAACTGCCCGAACGAGCGCGACCCGAACTCCTCCTCGCCCTCGATGAACACCGCGACTCCGAGGTCGACGTCGCGCCCGAGCGCCTGGATGAGCGCGCGCAGTGCCGCCACGTGCGCCATGACGCCCGCCTTGTCGTCGGCCGCTCCCCGGCCGTACAGGCGGCCGTCGCGCACGGTCGGCTCGAAGGGCGGGGAGTCCCACAGCGCCTCGTCGCCGGCGGGCTGGACGTCGTGGTGCGCGTACAGCAGCACGGTGGGGCGGCCGTTGCGCGCCGCGCGCGTGGCCAGCACCGCCGGCTGGCCGTGCTCGTCGGTGCCGGGGATGGCGGCGGTGGTCACCTCGACGCGATCGAAGAAGTCCAGGCCCCGGAAGAGGGCGGCGACCGCCTCGGCGCTTCGGGCCACCTGGGTCTGGTCGAACGCGGGCCACGCGACGGAGGGGATGCGCACGAGGGTGCCGAGATCGGCGAGGGCGGCGGGGAGGACGGATGCGGCGGCGGCGCGCACGGCGTCACGGCGGGACGGTTCGGGGGTCATGCGGGTAATCTTAAGAGCCCGCATCCGATGTCTCCGAGGTTCCCCGTGGCCAAGACTCCCGCCCCCGCGTCCAACGACGCTCCCGTCGACCCCGCCCGTCCGGGCTCCGGCAAGGGACGCGCGACGCCGACGCGCGCCGAACGGGAGGCCGCGCGCAAGCGCCCGCTCGTGGCCGACACCAAGGAGGCCAAGGCCCGCGCGCGCGCAGAGCTCGCCGCCCGGCGCGAGAAGGCCCGTCTCGGCATGGCCGCCGGTGACGAGCGCTACCTGCCCGCGCGCGACAAGGGCCCGCAGCGCAAGTTCGCCCGCGACTTCGTCGACGCCGGGTGGCACCTGGGCGAAGGCGTCATGCCGTTCATGGTCCTGGTCATCGTCGCGACCCTCATCCCGCTGGCGGTGTTCCAGTACTGGGCGTTCGTGGCGCTGTGGATCTACATCCTCTTCGTCGTCGGCGACATGATCCTCACCTCCATCCGCGTCAAGCGTGCCGCGCGCGAGAAGTTCGGCGCGACGCGCATGGAGAAGGGCCTGGGATGGTACGCCGCGATGCGCACCGTGCAGATGCGCTTCATGCGCCTGCCCAAGCCCCAGGTCAAGCGCGGTCAGCACCCCGCCTGACCCGCCCCTCCCGGCTCCGCCCGCCCTCCCGTCCGCCCGTCCCGTCCGTCCCGTCCGCGAGACTGCACGCAGCCGACGAAACAGCGACATTATGTCGCGGTCTCGTCGGCAGGCTGCAGTCTCGCGAAGCTGCGACGTGGTGCTACGCGGAACGAGCGGATGCGGCGAGGGCGCGGTTGATCTGCCGCGCCCACAGCGGGCCGCGGTACAGGAACCCGGTGTAGCCCTGCACGAGGGTCGCCCCCGCGTCCAGTCGCTCGCGCACGTCGGCGGCGGTCTCGACCCCGCCGACGGAGACGACGGCGAACTCCGGCGGCACGACGGCGCGCACGAGGCGCAGCACCGCCATCGCCCGCGCCTTCAGCGGGGCACCGGACAGGCCGCCCTCCCCCGCGGCCGCGACGACCTCGGGCGGTGTGCGCAGCCCCTCACGGGAGAGCGTCGTGTTCGTGGCGATGAGCCCGGCCAGCCCCAGGTCCACCGCGAGCCGCGCGATCGCCTGCACCTCGTCGTCGGCGAGGTCTGGCGCGATCTTCACGAGCAGCGGCGTCTCCCCCGCCGCATCCCGCACGGCCGTCAGGAGAGGGCGCAGCGTGTCCACCGCCTGCAGCCCGCGGAGCCCCGGCGTGTTCGGTGAGGAGACGTTGACCACGAGGTAGTCGGCCAGCGGGGCGAGCAGTCGCGTGCTGCGGACGTAGTCGCCGGTGGCGTCCTCGACCTGCACGACCCGGCTCTTGCCGATGTTCACACCGATGACCGGTCGCGTGCGTCGACGGTGCAGCCGTTCCAGCCGCGCGGCAGCGGCCTCCGCCCCGGCGTTGTTGAATCCCATCCGGTTGATCACGGCGCGATCGGGGATCAGCCGGAACAGCCGCGGCCGCGGGTTGCCGGGCTGGGGCAGGGCGGTGACCGTGCCGATCTCGACGTGCCCGAAGCCCAGCGCGCCCAGGCCCTGGACCATCCGCACGTCCTTGTCGAAGCCCGCCGCGACCCCGAACGGCGAATCGAACACGAGCCCCAGCGCCTCGGTGCGCAGCGCCGGCGCGGGTGCGGTCAGCCGGCGGGTGATCCACGCGAAGGGCGGGACCCCCAGCAGACGGATGACCGGGATGGCGAGGTGGTGCGCGCGCTCGGGATCGATGCGCGAGAGCACGAGGCGGAAGAGGGTGGGGTACATCCCCGCCAGCCTAGAGGACGGCGCTATTCGGCGACGGCGCTATTCGGCGAGGGAGGCCGCACCGGCTGCGCGGCGTGCCGAGTGGTCGGCGCGGAGCAGGCCGATGGCCGTCTCGAAGTCCTCCAGCGACTCGAACGCCTGGTACACGCTGGCGAATCGCAGGTACGCGACCTCGTCGAGTTCGCGGAGCGGACCGAGGATCGCCAGGCCGATCTCGTTCGCCTCCACCTGCGACGCCCCCGTCTGGCGCACCGCCTCCTCGACGCGCTGGGCGAGCATCGCGAGGTCGGCTTCGGTGACCGGCCGGCCCTGGCACGCCTTGCGCACGCCCGACATGACCTTCTCGCGGCTGAACGGCTCGATGACGCCCGACCGCTTGATGATGTTCAGGCTCGCCGTCTCGACGGTCGAGAAGCGTCCGCCGCATTCGGGGCACTGGCGGCGACGGCGGATGCTGAGGCCGTCGTCGCTCGTGCGGGAATCGATGACGCGGGAATCGGGATGACGGCAGAAAGGGCAGTGCATGGCATCGACAGACTACGCGACGAGGTCACCCCTCGCGTGTGTCCGTCCCTCCCGGTCCAGGGAAGCGCGCGGTGACGGCCTCGCCGTGCGCGGGCAGGGCCTCGGCCTCCGCGAGGGCGACGATCGCGTCGCTGACGACGGACAGCCCGTCACGGTCGTACTCGATGACCTGCTGCGGACGCAGGAACGTCGCCGCCGAAAGGCCGGCGGCGTATCGCGCCTGACCCCCGGTGGGCAGCACGTGGTTGCTGCCGGCGAGGTAGTCCCCGAGGCTCACAGGCGTGTACGGGCCGACGAAGATCGCACCGGCGTGCACGAACCGCTCCGGCCGCGGCTCGGCCACGTGCAGTTCGAGGTGCTCCGGCGCGTACGCGTTACTGAAGGCGACGGCGGCATCGGCGTCGTCGACGAGCACGATCGCGGACTGCGGGCCACCGAGGGCGGCCTGCACCCGCGCGGAGTGCCGCGTGCGCCGGGCCCGTTCGGCCACCGCATCCGCCACTGCAGCGGCCAGCTCCGGCGAATCGGTCACGAGCACGGCGGAGGCCTGCTCGTCGTGCTCGGCCTGGCTCACCAGGTCGGCGGCGACGAGATCGGCGTCGGCGGTGGCGTCGGCCACCACGAGGATCTCGGTTGCTCCGGCCTCGGAGTCGGTGCCGACGCGGCCGGCGACGGCACGCTTGGCGGATGCGACGAAGTTGTTGCCGGGCCCGGTGACGCAGTCCACCGGTTCCAGGTCGAGCGACGCCACGCCGGAGGTGAACGCACCGATCGCTCCGGCGCCGCCCATCGCGTAGACCTCCGTGACGCCCAGCAGATGGGCTGCGGCGAGGATGACCGGGTGCACGCGGCCGCCGAACTCGCGCTGCGGGGGCGAGGCCAGCGCCACCTCGTCGACACCCGCGACCTGGGCCGGCACGACGTTCATGACGACGCTGGAGGGGTAGGCGGCCTTGCCGCCCGGCACGTACACCCCCACGCGCCGCACGGGCTGCCAGCGCTGCGTCACCCGTGCGCCGGCGCCGAGCTCGGTGGTCACGGGCGCGGGCACCTGGGCCGCCGAGGCCTGCCGGACGCGCCGGATGGCCTCTTCCAGCGCCGAGCGCACGGCGGGGTCCAGCGTGGCGACCGCCTCGGCCAGGTGTTCCCCGGGCACGCGCACGGCGTGGCCGCTGACGCCGTCGAAGCGCTCGGCCTGCTCGCGCAGGGCCGTCTCACCGCGCTCGGCGACGTCGGCGACGATCGCCGCGGCCGTCGCGAGGGCTTCATCGCGGGCCGCGGCGGCGCGCGGGACGGCCTCCAGCAGCTCGGCTGCGGTGAGGGCGCGACCGCGCAGGTCGATGGTGCGAAGCATCCCTCCAGGCTACCGCGCGCGCCACCCGCCGATGATGCGCGTCAGGCGTCAGCCGCGGGTCACGCCGCTGACGTCGTGCAGGTAGCCGATGCGGCCGTCCTCGTGGCGCACGACGAAGACCTCACCGCGGTCTTCGAGCACGAGCGCCCACGCGGTCGGGCCGATGCGGAACAGCGGCGCACCGTACTCGTCGACCACGTCGCGCTCGACCGGGACGAGCGCCCAGAACGCCTGCTGCTGCACCGGGGCGCTGTGCGAGACGGATGCGACGGTGTCGTCGGTCGGGTCCCACTCCTGGGTCTGCGTGTCGCCGGCGGCAGGTGCCTGCTCGTCGTGCAGGGGGGCGAACACGTCGGTGTCGTACGATCCGGTGTCCTGGGCCGTCGCCGGCTGCGCGACGGGCTCGGCGGCCGTCTCGGGCGCAGGGGCCGGCTGCGGAGCGTCGTACGCCGTGGTGGGCGCGGCCGCGGGGTCGTAGGCGTGCTGCGGGCCTCCGCCGAACGCGGTCCCGTCGACGGGGGCGGGAGCAGCGGCGTGCGGGGCCTGCTGGCGCGCGGGACGCTCGCGGACCGGGCGCGGGGTGACGGCGCGGACGGGTCGGGCGTTGCGGTGCGCGGGCGCCTCGGGGCGGGCCTGGAAGTCCTGCTCGAGCACGGGGATGATCGGGGCGAACACGGTCAGCGCGACGCCGGCGAGCATGAGGACGACCTCGACCCACACGACCCACGAGCGGGTCCAGAACTCGGTTTCGATCACGATGGCGATCGTGTCCCACAGCCACGTCAGCCACACCAGCGCCGCCACCGAGAACGCCACGGAGGCGAACTGGTCGATGCCGAGGGATCCGACCCGGCGGATGCCCTGCGGCGAGAGGCGCCGCAGCACCAGGAGGAAGACCGCGACGGTGGGCAGGCCGATCGCGAGGATCCAGGACAGACCCGAGACCCACACGTTGTCGCCGCCGAAGAGCGGGCGCGCGTTGCCCCCGACGATGTTCAGCGGGAAGAAGGACACGATGAAGGCCACGAGCCACACGCCCGTGAGTGCGACCTCGCGCACGGTGAACGGCCCCACCCCGTACTGCGGCGGGTTCTCCTGGTCGGTTCCTCGGGCCTCGGCGGGCTGCGCGTCGAGGGTCGCCGCCTCCGCAGCCGGCGTCTCGGTGGCGGGGGCGTCCGCCGCGCCGGCATCCTCGCGGGCGGCGGCAGCATCCTCGCGGGCGGCGGCAGCAGGCGCGCGGGCGATGGTGGTGTCGTCCAGTTCGGGGTCAGTCACAATGGTCCTCTCCAAGGGGGCGGGGATGATCCTACTCACGGTCGGCGGCGCATCGCAGGATCGCACCGCCGGTTGACAGCGACGATCAGCCCAGGCAATTGGGGCCGAGCAGGCCCTTGAGCTCGCCGAAGAGGTCGGCCGTCACCCGGACGGGCAGGGGAACCTCGAACACCTTCGCGGTGCCGGCCTTGTGCAGCTTGAGGGTGACCTCGGTGTCTCCGCTGTGACGGCGCAGCACGCCGGCAAGCTCGGTCACCAGGTCTTCCGAAGCACGCTGCTCGGGCATGAGCAGCACGAGCGGGCCCGACTCGTCCAGCGCCCCCAGGTCGGGTGAGAACGCCGACTGCGCGTGCAGGTTGAGGCCGTCGTCGCGCCGCGAGACGCGCCCGCGCACGACGAGGATGGCGTCGGCCTGCAGGACGGGCGAGAACTCCTGGTAGGTCTTGCCCATGAACATCACGGTGACCTCCCCGTTGAAGTCCTCGACGGTGATCATGCCGTAGGGGTTGCCGCTCTGTTTGGCCACGCGGTGCTGCACGGAGGTGACCAGTCCGGCGATCGTGACCTGGTCGCCGTCCTGCACGTCCTCCGACGAGAGGAGGTCGTGGATGCCGATCGAGGCATGCTTGGCCAGCGCCACCTCGAGACCGGCGAGGGGGTGGTCGGAGACGTACAGTCCGAGCATCTCGCGCTCGAAGGCCAGCTTGTCCTTCTTCGTCCACTCGGGGCGGTCGGGGACCTTCGCCACCTGATGCGGCTCGTCCCACAGCGAGTCGAAGTCGAACCCGACCTCGCCGTTGGCCTCGCGGCGCTTGTCGAGGACGGCGCCCTCGGTGGCGTCTTCGTGGATCTCCAGGAGCGCGCGCCGGGTGGCGCCGAGGGAGTCGTACGCGCCGGCCTTGATGAGCGATTCCACGGTGCGCTTGTTGGCCACGTGCAGCGGCACCTTGGCGAGGAAGTCGTGGAAGGAGGTGAACGGCGCCTCCTGTCGCGCCGTGACGATGCCGTCCACGACGTTGGCCCCGACGTTGCGCACGGCGCCGAGGCCGAAGCGGATGTCTTCGCCGACGGCGGCGAAGAAGCGGATCGACTCGTTCACGTCGGGCGGGAGGACCCGGATGCCCATGCGGCGGCACTCGTTCAGGTACACCGCCATCTTGTCCTTCGAGTCGCCCACGCTCGTCAGCAGCGCCGCCATGTACTCGGCGGGATAGTGCGACTTCAGGTACGCCGTCCAGTAGGACACGAGTCCGTACGCGGCCGAGTGCGCCTTGTTGAAGGCGTAGTCGGAGAAGGGCAGCAGGATGTCCCACAGCGACTTGATCGCGGCCTCGCCGAAGCCGCGCGACACCATGCCGCCGTGGAAGCCCTCGTACTGCTTGTCGAGCTCGGACTTCTTCTTCTTGCCCATCGCACGACGCAGGATGTCTGCCTGCCCGAGCGAGAACCCGGCGACGCGCTGGGCGATCGCCATGACCTGCTCCTGATAGATGATCAGGCCGTAGGTGGTGTCGAGGATGTCCTTGAGCGGCTCTTCCAGCTCGGGGTGGATCGGGGTGATCTCCTGCTGGCCGTTCTTGCGCAGGGCGTAGTTGATGTGGGAGTTCGCGCCCATGGGGCCGGGGCGGTACAGCGCGATGACGGCGGAGATGTCTTCGAAGTTGTCGGGCTTCATCAGGCGCAGGAGCGACCGCATCGGCCCGCCGTCGAGCTGGAAGACGCCCAGCGTGTCACCGCGGGAGAGCAGGTCGTACGAGGCCTGGTCATCCAGCGGCAGGTCTTCCAGCACGAGCTCCTGGCCGCGGTTGGCCTGGATGTTGTCGACCGCGTCGTTGATGATCGTGAGGTTGCGCAGCCCCAGGAAGTCCATCTTGATGAGGCCGAGCGACTCGCACGCGGGGTAGTCGAACTGCGTGACGATCTGGCCGTCCTGCTCGCGACGCATGATCGGGATGATGTCGATGAGCGGTTCGCTCGACATGATCACGCCCGCCGCGTGCACGCCCCACTGGCGCTTGAGGTTCTCCAGTCCCACGGCGGTGTCGAAGACCGTCTTGGCCTCGGGATCGGTCTCGATGAGGGTGCGGAACTCCCCCGCCTCCTTGTAGCGCGGGTGCTCCCTGTTGAACATGCCGTCCAGCGGCATGTCCTTGCCCATCACCGCCGGCGGCATGGCCTTGGTCAGCTTCTCCCCCATGCTGAAGGGGAATCCCAGCACCCGCCCGGCGTCCTTGAGGGCCTGCTTGGCCTTGATGGTGCCGTACGTGACGATCTGGGCGACGCGCTCGTCACCGTACTTCTCGGTGACGTACTGGATGACCTCGCCGCGGCGGCGGTCGTCGAAGTCGACGTCGAAGTCGGGCATGGACACGCGATCCGGGTTGAGGAAGCGCTCGAAGATGAGGCCGTGCTGCAGCGGGTCGAGGTCGGTGATGCGCATCGCGTACGCGGCCATCGATCCGGCGCCCGATCCACGGCCGGGACCCACGCGGATGCCGTTGTCCTTGGCCCAGTTGATGAAGTCGGCGACGACCAGGAAGTAGCCGGGGAAGCCCATCTGGGTGATGACGCCGGTCTCGTACTCGGCCTGGCGGCGGACGTCGGCGGGGATGCCGTCGGGGTAGCGGAACTCGAGACCCTTCTCGACCTCCTTGATGAACCACGACTCCTCGGTCTCCCCCGCGGGCACGGGGAAGCGCGGCATGTAGTTGGCCGACGTGTTGAACTCCACGTCGCACCGCTCGGCGATCAGCAGCGTGCTGTCGCAGGCCTCGGGATGATCGCGGAAGACCTGGCGCATCTCGGCCGGGGATTTGACGTAGTACCCGTCGCCGTCGAACTTGAACCGTTTCGGGTCGTCGAGGGTCGACCCCGACTGCACGCACAGCAGGGCGGCGTGGCTGGTGGCGTCGTGCTGGTGGGTGTAGTGCAGGTCGTTGGTGCCCACGAGCGGGATGTCGAGGTCTTTGGCGATCTTCAGCAGATCGCCCATGACGCGGCGCTCGATGGAGAGGCCGTGGTCCATGATCTCGGCGAAGTAGTTCTCCTTGCCGAAGATGTCCTGGAACTCCGCCGCCGCCGCTCGTGCGGCGTCGTACTGGCCGAGCCGCAGGCGCGTCTGCACCTCGCCGGACGGGCAGCCCGTGGTGGCGATCAGTCCCTTGCTGTAGGTCTGCAGCAGCTCGCGATCCATGCGCGGCTTGAAGTAGTACCCCTCGATCGAGGCCCTGCTGGAGAGCCGGAAGAGGTTGTGCATGCCCTCGGTGGTCTCCGAGAGCAGCGTCATGTGCGTGTATGCGCCCGACCCCGATACGTCGTCGCTGCTCTGCTCGGGCGTCCCCCACCGCACGCGCGCCTTGTCGGCACGGTGGGTGCCGGGGGTCACGTACGCCTCGATGCCGATGATCGGCTTGATCCCGGCATCCTTGGCGGTCTTGTAGAACTCGTACGCGGCGAAGGTGTTGCCGTGGTCGGTGACCGCGATCGCCGGCATCCCCTGGCGGACGGCCTCCTGGACCATCGGCCCGATGCGGGCGGCTCCGTCGAGCATCGAGTACTCGCTGTGCACATGGAGGTGAACGAAGGAGTCGGATGCCACGAGTCGAGTCTACGTTCGCCCGCCCACATGGCCGCGGTGAGGCAGCGCGCGCCGCCTAGGGTGGAACCATGGCCACGCCCGAGTTCGTCCTGTCGCTGCGCGAGAAGATCGGGCACGACCCGCTGCCGCTGGTCGGGGTCACCGCGATCGTGTTCCGCGACGAGAAGGTGCTGATCGGCAGGCGTGCCGACAACGGCCGCTGGCAGCCGGTGTCGGGCATCGTCGACCCGGGCGAGGAGCCGGCGGATGCCGTGGTGCGCGAGTGCCGCGAGGAGGCGGGCGTCACCGTCCGTGCGACCCGGCTGGCCCTCGTGCAGCAGGTCCCCCGCATCACGTACGCCAACGGCGACCAGGTCGACTACCTCGACCTGGTCTTCCGCTGCGACTGGGTCTCCGGCGAACCCCATCCGGCCGACGGGGAGCTCACCGAGGTCGGGTTCTACGGCCTGGGCGAGCTCACCGACGTCGCCCACGAGCACGTGCGCAAGATCGCCCTCGCCGTCGCCGAGGACGATCCGGCTTCCTTCGTCGGTGGACGCTAGAGCGGAAGCCGCATCAGCACACGCGGGAAGCCGTCCAGGCGGGATCCGGTCTCGGCCGCGAGGGCGAATCCGGCCTTCTCGAACAGCGCCCGCGTGCCCACGTATGCCATCGTGAGATCGACTTTCGCGCCGCCGTTGTCCACCGGGTAGCCCTCCACCGCGGGCGCGCCATGAGCACGGGCGAAGTCGACGGCGCCGGCCACGAGCGCGTGCGAGATGCCCTTGCCGCGGTGACCGGGCCGCACGCGGATGCACCACACCGACCACACCGGGAGATCGTCGACGTGCGGGATGAGCCGGGCCGTCGCGAACGTCGTGTCGACGCGCGGGGCCACGCCGGCCCATCCCACCACCTCGTCGCCGTCGTAGGCGAGCACGCCGGGGGCGATGTCGCGGGCGCAGAGCTCCCGCACGTACTCGCCACGCGCCTCGCCGACCAGCTCGCGGTTGCGCCGGCTCGGGATGCGGTAGCTCAGGCACCAGCACACGTTCGCATCCGGCCGCTTGGGCCCGACCATCGTCGCCACGTCGTCGAAGGACGACGCGCCTCGCACGTCCACCGTCATGCCCGCCAGTGTCGCATCCTCCCCCGACGCCGCGCTCACCGAGGTCGGAGCATCCTGCGTATGTCGGAGGATGCGCGCGGCATCCTCCGACATACGTGCGATTCTCCGACGCCGCGGAGCGCGCCGGGGCGTCAGTCGGCGCGGAGGATGTCCAGCGCGTGGGCGAGGTCGGGCGGATACGGCGAGGTGAACGTCGACCACTCCCCCGTCGCGGGATGCGCGAACGCCAGCTGACGGGCGTGCAGCCACTGGCGGGTCAGCCCCAGCCGGGCCGAGAGCGTGGGGTCGGCGCCGTAGAGGGGGTCGCCGACGCACGGGTGGCGGTGGGCGGCCATGTGCACGCGGATCTGATGCGTACGGCCGGTCTCCAGGTGGATCTCCAGCAGGGATGCGCCGGGGAAGGCCTCGAGCGTCTCGTAGTGCGTCACGGAGTCCTTGCCGGCGGGGGTGACGGCGAACTTCCACGAGTGGGTGGGATGCCGCCCGATCGGCGCGTCGATCGTCCCGGCCAGCGGATCGGGGTGGCCCTGCACGACGGCGTGGTAGATCTTCTCCACCTCGCGCTCCTTGAAGGCGCGC
Organism: Microbacterium lushaniae; assembly: GCF_008727775.1. Taxonomy (NCBI): domain Bacteria; kingdom Bacillati; phylum Actinomycetota; class Actinomycetes; order Micrococcales; family Microbacteriaceae; genus Microbacterium; species Microbacterium lushaniae. The sequence goes on along the minus strand of NZ_CP044232.1, from coordinate 1,456,644 downwards.
TTGAGGGCGGTGTAGGCCTGCTCGGTCTTGGCCACGACCATGAGCCCGCTCGTGCCGACGTCCAGGCGGTGCACCACTCCGCGGCGCTCGGCGGCGCCGCTGGTGGCGATGCGGAAGCCGGCTGCCGCCAGGGCGCCGAGGACCGTCGGACCTTCCCATCCCATCGAGGGGTGCGCGGCGACGCCGGCCGGCTTGTCGACGACGACGATGTCGTCATCGTCGTAGACGATCCCGAGGTCGGGGACGGCGAGGGGCACGATCTCGGGCTCGCGCTTGGGCGTCCACGACACGCTGAGCCAGGCGCCCGCGCGCAGGCGGTCCGACTTGCCGAGCGTGCGCCCGTCCTGCTCGACGCCCCCCGCGTCGGCGACCTCGGCCGCGAACGTCCGGGAGAATCCGAGCATCTTCGCCAGCGCGGCATCCACCCGCGCCCCCTCCAGCCCGTCGGGGACGGGCAGGCTTCGCGACTCGGCCATCAGCGGGCGGGCGCGCCGGGGTCGTCGTGGTCGGGGCCGGCGGTCCCCGCCGGGTCGGCGCCGGGACCCGCGTCGTCGACGGCCTCCGCCGCCTCGGCCCGCGTCTCACGCGTGCCGTCCAGGCGCAGCCCGATCAGCACCAGCAGCGCCACGCCGATCATCATCGTCACGATGAAGATGTCGGCGACGTTGTAGATGGCCGGCATCATCCACGGCGTGGAGATGAAATCGACCACGTGCCCCACCGGGAAGCCCGGCTCGCGCAGCAGGCGGTCGGTGAGGTTGCCCAGCACTCCGCCCAGGAGCAGGCCCAGGATGATCGCCCACGCGCGCGAGGTCACGCGCGTGAGCGCCAGCCACACGATGCCGGCGGCCACGGCGGCCAGCGCGATCGTGAACAGCCACGTGACGCTCTCCCCCAGGGAGAACGCGGCGCCGGGATTGCGGACGAGGTAGAACTGCAGGAACTCGCCCAGCACCGGCACCTGCTCCTCCGGGGGCAGCTCGGCGATGGCGAGGATCTTGGTGAACTGGTCGGCGGCCAGCACCGTCACCGCGAGGATCGCGATGAGGGTGCCGGCCGCCGCCTTACGCAGGGGTGCCCGGCTGCGCACCGTCCGGGCCTAGAGGCCGATCGCCGAGACCGGGGTGGATCCGGACGGCGTTGCGGTGGTGTCGAGGTCGCGGAGCTTGCCCTCGATGTAGCTGCGCAGCTGAGCGCGGTAGTCGCGCTCGAAGGCGTTGAGCTCGGAGATGCGGCCCTCCAGTGCGACGCGCTCCTTCTCCAGGCGAGCGATCTCGTCGCGGCCCTTCGCCTCGGCCTCGGCGACGATGGCCGCCGCGCGGGACTGGGCCTCGGAGATGAGCTGGTCGCGCTGCGCCTTGCCCTCGGCGACGTGCTCGTCGTGCAGGCGCTGAGCCAGCTCGATGATACCGGCGGAGGTCGACGCGGGGTCGGCGGAGGTGGCAGGGGCGGGGGCGGGAACCTCCGACACCACCGTCTCGGCCGGAGCCTCGGCAGCGGGCTGCTCGGCGGCGGGCTGCTCACCCGACTCGTACGCGGCGAGCTTGGCCTTCAGTTCCTCGTTCTCGGCGAGGGCCTTGCGCCACTCGACGACGATCTCGTCGAGGAAGTCGTCGACCTCGTCGGGGTCGAAGCCCTCCTTGAACCGGACGTGCTGGAACTGCTTGGTGACGACGTCATCGGGGGTCAATGCCATGGTGTTCCTCTTTCGAGAGCTGGTCGCTGGCCGGTTCGGACGGCGCTGCGGGCCGTGCGTGCTTCGAGCAAGCATAGTCCGCGGCTCCGGAGGCTGTCGAAGCCTCCAGGCGGATCAGCCGGCGGCCAACGAGCGCGTGACGCCCAGCAGGACGAAGCACAGCAGCATCGTCAGCGCGAAGGCGAAGTCGATCGCGACCGGGCCGACCCGCAGCGGCGGGATGAAACGACGGAAGAGCTTGATCGGCGGGTCGGTGACGGTGTAGACCACCTCGGCGGCGACGAGCGCTGCCCCCCGCGGCCGCCACGAACGATTGAACATCGGGATGTACTCCAGAACGAGTCGTACCAGGAGCACGATCACGTACAGGAACAGCAGCCCGTTCAGAATCGTCGCGACCAGGCGCAACAGATCCACGATCGGTTACGGCTGGGCGAACGCGACGGACTCGGGGTCCGCCTGCGCGAGCGCACCATCACCGGAGACGGCGATGTTCTCGGGAGAGAGCAGGAACACCTTGCTGGTGACGCGCTCGATCCGACCGTACAGACCCATCGACAGACCGCTCGCGAAATCGATCAGGCGACGCGCGTCGGCGTCGCTCATCTGCGACAGGTTGATGATGACCGGAACGCCCTCGCGGAAGCTCTCGGCGATCACCTGCGCGTCGCGGTACTGCTTGGGGTGCACCGTCAGGATCTCGCTGACCGGCCCGGGGGTGGGCTGTCGCACCACCGAGGGGCGGTGGATCGGGGTCACCGGTGCGGCCTTCTCGACGGCCTGCGGCTTGCGGCTCGAAGGCTGCGTCACCGGCTCGTCGAAGGTTTCCTCTTCGTCCGCGAGGCCCAGGTACACCATCGTCTTCTTGAGCGGGTTCGACATCGCATCCTCCGTTCGCTCGTCTGTTCCGAGGCTAGCCGCGCACGGGCCTCGGACCCGTGATTGCCGAGCCGATCCGCAGGTGTGTCGCGCCCATCGCGACCGCCTCGGGGTAATCGCCGGTCATCCCGGCCGAGATCCAGTCCGCATCGGGCACGACGCGCCGCACGGCGTCCGCTGAGCCGCGCAGGCGCTCGAAGGCGCGGGCGGGCTGCTCGTCCAGCGGAGCGACGGCCATGACCCCGCGCAGGCGCAGCGTCGGGCAGCCGGCGACATGCGCGGCGAGGCTCGCGACCTCGCCGGGGTCGACGCCGCCGCGCCCGGTGTCGTCGGTGAGGTTCACCTGCACGAGCACATCGAGCCGGTCGCCCTGCTCGGGCGCCGCCGCATCCAGGGCATCGGCCAGGCGGGAACGGTCGACCGAGTGCACGGCCGAGGCGACAGCGCGGATGGCGCGGGCCTTGTTCGTCTGCGCCTGCCCGATGAAATGCCATCGCAGCCCGTCGAGCGCGCCCACCTCGGCCGCCTTGGCGGAGAGCTCCTGCTGGCGGTTCTCCCCCACGTCGCGCACGCCCAGGTCGTACAGGTCGCTCACGAGCCGTGCCGGGTGGAACTTCGTCACCACGATGCGCGTGATGTCGGCCGGGTCTCTCCCGGCAGCGCGGGCGGATGCGGCGATCCCCTCGTCGACGGCGGCCAGGCGATCGGCCAAAGCGGTGTCCATGTGCCCTCCCGGCAGACGACGAAGCGGGCCCGGGGCATGCCGGGCCCGCCGCGTACGATCGGATTCCTACTTCAGGAAGTCGGGGATGTCGAGATCGTCGTCGCCGAACGCCGAGTCGTAGGCCGGCTCGGGAATCCGCGCCGCCGCAACGGGCACCGACTCGCGGGCCACCTGCTTCTCCTCCGCGGCCGATGCGGGCGCCGACACCGAGGCGAGCGGGTCCTCCACCGGCAGCGGCGGCAGCACGGGCGTCGCGGGGCGCTGCGCGGCCCCCACGGCGTCCAGGCGCAGCGAAGGCTCCCCGCCGTCGAAGCCGGCGGCGATGACCGTCACGCGCACCTCGTCGCCGAGGGTGTCGTCGATGACGGTTCCGAAGATGATGTTGGCCTCGGGGTGAGCCGCCTCCTTCACCAGCTGGGCGGCGTCGTTGATCTCGAAGATGCCGAGGTTCGATCCGCCCTGGATGGAGAGCAGGACTCCGTGCGCGCCTTCGATCGACGCCTCCAGCAGCGGCGATTCCACGGCCAGTTCGGCCGCCTTGATCGCCCGGTCGGCTCCGCGCGCGGAGCCGATGCCCATGAGCGCGGATCCCGCGCCCTGCATGACCGACTTGACGTCGGCGAAGTCGAGGTTGATCAGTCCGGGGGTCGTGATCAGATCGGTGATGCCCTGCACACCGGCCAGGAGCACCTGGTCGGCGGTCGCGAACGCCTCGATCATCGAGATGCCGCGGTCGCTGATCTCCAGAAGACGGTCGTTCGGCACCACGATGAGGGTGTCGACCTCTTCCTTGAGCTTCGAGACGCCGGTCTCCGCCTGCTGCTGGCGGCGACGGCCCTCGAACGAGAAGGGCTTCGTCACGACACCGATGGTCAGGGCGCCGATCGACTTGGCGATGCGGGCCACGACCGGCGCGCCACCGGTACCCGTGCCACCGCCCTCGCCCGCCGTCACGAACACCATGTCGGCGCCGGCGAGTGCTTCCTCGATCTCTTCGGCGTGGTCTTCCGCGGCGCGGCGACCCACCTCGGGGTCGGCACCGGCACCGAGTCCTCGCGTGAGCTCGCGCCCCACGTCGAGCTTGACGTCGGCGTCGCTCATGAGCAGCGCCTGCGCGTCGGTGTTGATCGCGATGAACTCCACGCCGCGAAGGCCCAACTCGATCATGCGGTTGACGGCGTTGACGCCACCCCCGCCGACCCCGACGACCTTGATCACGGCGAGGTAGTTCTGGTTCTGGCTCATGCCGGCCTCCATATCCCGAACTTTAAACCTCATCTAGAGGGTTAAAGAATTGCGCGGTATGCAATTCCTGATCTGAACGTAGGTGGATGCGGCGGCCCTGACGGCAACGGCGTGGGCGTGTCGCGACATCCCCTCGCGAACTCGTGTCAGCGGACCACGACGGCCGACGGCGACGAGACGTCGTACACGCTCGTCTGCGCCGGCGGACGCGCCTGCATCGTCTTGTCCAGGGTCAGCGCCTTCATGGCGGAGTCCTCCGCACTCCCCCACACCACGGTGGTGTTCGTGCCGCCGAGGGTCAGGGTCACATCGTCGGCCGTGGAGGCGGAGACGGCCGTGACCTGGAGCCGGATGGGTTCGGGCAGCGCCCGCATGACGGTGCCGGCGGCACGGAAGGCCGGCGAATCCAGGCCGCCCGTGATCGACAGCAGCGGTTGCCCCGACGGCGGCGTCGGCGTCGTGGAGAGGGCGACACCGGCGGCGTCGACCACGGTGAACCCGGCGGGGGATTCCAGGACGCCCACGGGCGTGCGCTCGACGATCCGCACGACGAGCTCGTGCGGCGGGCGGGCCTCAAGGGTGTACGACTCCACGAGTGGGAACCGCACGAGCGCGGCCTTCACCGCGCTGTCGTCCACGAGGGGCAGCGGCGTGCCGAGCTGGCCCTCCAGCGCGTCGGCGACGGCCGTGGCATCCAGCGCGCTCGTGCCGGCGACCTCGATGCGCTGCACGGCGAACAGCGGGCTGTACGCCGCACCCACCGTGCCCAGCACGAGCAGCGCGACCGACGATGCCACGCCGATCCACAGCATCCGCCGCCGGCGCTGGCGCACCGTGAAGCGGCGCACCTCCGCCCGCAGCGCGCGCCGGCGGTTGCGCGAGTTGCGCCACACCTCGCGCAGTCCCCCACGCTGCGGCGCGGGTTGGGCCGGCACCTCGGCGGCCGGGCGGCGCTCCTCCCCCGGCAGGAGCGGGATGATCGGCGCTGCGACGTCGTCGGTGACGGCCCGCCTGGTCGGGCGCGACTCCGCAGGGGGCGGCGGCAGCGGGTGGGGCCGACGCATCCCGGTCACACCACGGCGTTCTCGTCGGTGCGCGCGAGGGCGTCGAGCACCTGCGGGATGATGAGGTTCACGTTGCCGCAGCCCAGCGTGATGACGTAGTCACCGGGTCGCGCGACGGCGGCGGTGTAGTCGGCCGCCTCCTGCCAGTCGGGCACGAAGTGCACGCGGTCGGGGTCGGCGAACGCCTCGCTGACCAGGGCACCGGTGACCCCGGGTACGGGATCCTCCCGCGCGCCGTACACATCCAGCACGACGGTGTGGTCGGCGTGGGATTCGAGCACCTCGGCGAACTCCCGGTACATCGCCTGGGTGCGCGAATACGTGTGCGGCTGGTGCAGCGCGATGATGCGCCCCTCCCCCACGACCGTGCGGGCGGCCGCCAGCGCCGCCGCGACCTCGGTCGGGTGGTGCGCGTAGTCGTCGTACACGCTCACCCCGCGGCGCACGTCGTGCAGTTCGAACCGGCGGGCCGTGCCGGCGAATCCGGTCACCGCGTCGGCGGCGGCGGCGAGGTCGTGGCCGAGGGTGAGCAGGACCGCCACCGCGCCGGCCGCGTTGATCGCGTTGTGGGCGCCGGGCACCTGGAGTCGGACGGGGACCGAGGTGCCGCCGGCGGTGAGGGTGAAGGAGACCGGCCCCTCGGTGCGGAGGTCTCCCACGCGCACGTCGGCGGCGGCATCCTGCCCGAACGTCACAACCCTGCGGTGCGACAGCCGGGCGCGGACGCGCTGGGCGCCGGCGTCGTCGGCGGAGATCACGACGGCCTCGCGCGCGCCGTCGGCGAAGCGGGCGAAGGCGGCGTCGAAGGCGTCGAACGAGCCGTAGTGGTCGAGGTGGTCGGGGTCGACGTTGGTGATGAGGGCGACCGAGGTGTCGTAGAGGAGGAACGTGCCGTCGGACTCGTCGGCCTCGATCACGACGACGTCGTCGGAGCCGGTGGCGCTGGAGACGCCGTACTCGGCGATGACGCCGCCGTTGACGAAGGTGGGGTCTTCGCCGAGCCCGCGCAGGGCCGTGACGATCATGCCGGTGGAGGTGGTCTTGCCGTGCGCGCCGGCGACGGCCACGAGGCGCCGTCCGCCGATCAGCCAGTGCAGCGCCTGGGAGCGGTGGATGACGGCGAGTCCGCGCTGCTTCGCGGTGACGAACTCGGGGTTCTCCGGCCAGATCGCCCCCGTGTGCACGACGGTGTCGGCGTCGCCGAGGTGGGCGGCGTCGTGCCCCACGTGCACGGTCGCCCCGCGGGCGGCCAGGTCGCGCAGCGCCGGGCTGTCGGCCCGATCCGAACCCGATACGCGGATGCCGCGGTCCAGGAACATGCGCGCCAGCCCCGACATGCCGGAGCCGCCGATTCCGATGAAGTGGGCGGCCTCGATGTGCTCGGGGATGGGCAGGCTCAGGTCGGGGCGAATCATGACCCGATCATCCTAGGTCGGCGCACCTGGGCGTCGGCTCCGGCGCGCGGGATGGTCGCGCCCGCGGCCTTGGGGAGCGGCACGGCCCGCGGTCATCCGGCGTCCGGACGGTAGCCGAGATCAGGAGAATCGCCGGAATCAGGCCGGATCGGGGCCGAAACGTCCTGAATCCGGCGATCGGCCTGATTTCGGCGCGCGGGCGAAGGGTTCGGCGTCGGGTGCAGGTGGGGACGCGGGGTCAGCGGCGGCGCGCGAGGGCGTCGTCGATCAGGCTGATGACGTTCTGCGTTCCGGTGCGCGTGCCCACCGAGGCCGCGGCATCCCGCATCGCCTGCCGTGCGTCGGCGTCCTGCAGGAGCGGCACGACCTCTGCGCGCACGCGCTCGGGGGTGAGCTCGGCGTCGGGGATGATGCGGGCAGCCCCCGCGCGGACGGCGGCGGCGGCATTGAGCCGCTGCTCGCCGTTGCCCACGGCGTAGGGAACGTAGACGGCGGGGATCGACAGCGCGCTGACCTCGCTCACCGTCGCCGCCCCCGAGCGCGACACGATGACGTCGGCGAGGGCGTAGGCCAGGTCCATCCGGTCGACGTAGCGGACGACGGCGTAGCCGGGCACGCCCGGATCGGGCAGGTCCGACCGGTCGCCGGTGACGTGCAGCAGCTGCCATCCGGCGGCCAGGACGTCCTGCCACGAGCCCCCGAAGGCCTGGTTCAGGCGCAGCGCGCCCAGCGATCCGCCGAAGACGAGGAGCGTGGGACGTCCGGCGTCCAGGCCGAAGTGCTCGGCGGCCGCGGGGCGGGATGCCGCGGCATCCAGATCCACGATCTCACGGCGCAGCGGCATTCCCACCACACGGGCCCCGCGCAGCGGCGTGCCGGCGAAGGCCACGCCCACGGCGGCGGCAGTGCGCGCGCCGAGCACGTTCGCAAGCCCCGGCTTGGCGTTGGCCTCATGGACCACCACCGGCACGCCCGCGCGCCGGGCGGCGACGTAGGCAGGGGCCGACGCGTAGCCGCCGAAGCCCGTGACGACATCCACCTCGTGGTCGCGGAGGTGCGCGCGCACCTGCGCGATGGCCCGGCGGAAGCGCGTGGGGAACGTCGCGGCAGCACGGTCGGGGCGGCGCGGGAACGGAACCTTGTCGACCACGAGCAGCTCGTATCCGCGCAGCGGGACCAGCCGGGCCTCCAGGCCCTCGCGCGTGCCGAGGACGTACACGGCGGCATCGGGATCGCGCTCGTGCAGGCCGTCGGCCACCGCCAGCAGCGGGTTGACGTGGCCGGCCGTGCCGCCGCCGGCGAGGAGGTAGGTCGTCACCATCCGACCCTAACCGCCGCCGCCTGAGCGTTCCCGCAGGGGCTCGGGGTCAGCGCTGGCGCACGGGGAGGGTCCGGGCGAAGGACAGCAGCACTCCGCACGCGAGCAGCACGGAGAGCAGGCTCGTGCCACCCTGCGACATGAACGGCAGCGGCACGCCCAGCACGGGGAAGACCCGCAGCACGACGCCGATGTTGATCAGCGCCTGCCCGACGATCCAGATCGTGATGGCACCGGAGACGATGCGCACGAAGGGGTCGTCGGTCTTGCGGATGATGTGGAAGGCCCCGACGGCGAACAACGCGAACAGGCCGAGCACGACGGCGCAGCCGATGAGGCCGAGCTCCTCGCCCACGATCGCGAAGATGTAGTCGTTGGCGGCGGCGGGGAGCCAGTCGTACTTCTCCTTGGAGTTGCCCAGCCCGAGGCCGAAGATTCCGCCCGACGCCAAGCCCCACACCGCGTGCAGCGCCTGGTAGCACGTGTCGTAGTAGCAGTCGACGCTGTCGGGACGGAGGAAGCTGAAGATGCGCGCGCGGCGGTTCTCGCTGCTCAGCGCCAGCGTCACGACGGCCGCGACCGCCAGCAGCGCCGGGATGATGAAGATGCGCAGCCGCACGCCGGAGAAGAACAGGGCCGCCAGGACGACGAGGAACAGGATCATCGCCGTCCCCAGGTCGCGGCCGGCGAGGACCGTGGCGATCACGAGCGCCCCGACCGGGACGACGGGGATGAACACGTGCGCCCACGAGCGCAGGAGCGTGCGCTTGCGGTACAGGACGGCGCCCATCCACAGCGCGAGGGCGATCTTGAGGAACTCCGCCGGCTGGAACTGGATGCCGCCGAGGGAGACCCAGTTGCGGTTTCCGTACGACTCCACGCCGAGCCCTGGGACGAACACGAGCAGCTGGAACGCGGTCGCCCCGATGAGGGCGAGCCACGCGACCTTGCGCCAGAAGCTCACCGGGAACCGGCTCGCGACGAACATCACCGGGATGCCGAGGACGGCGAAGACACCCTGCTTGATCACGTGCTCGAACGGGTCCTGACCACCGCCGAGGGCGGAGGTGGCCGAGAGCACCATCACCAGGCCGAAGCCCGTCAGCAGCAGCGCGGTGGAGGCGATGAGGAGGAACTCGCTCGGCACCGGTGTGAAGACCCGGCCGAGCGACACGCGCGCGGCCAGGCCGCCGCGCGAGGGCTCCGAAGGGTCAGGCGCCTGCGTCGGGGGCGGTGTCGTCGTGGTCACGTGCACCCCCCTCTCCTGCGCTGATGCGTTCCCTCACCGCGTCGGCGAAGCGCGTGCCGCGGTCGGCGTAGGACGAGAACTGATCGAAGGACGCCGCCGCCGGTGCCAGCAGCACCACGTCTCCGTCGCGGGCGACGTCCAGCGCCAGGTCGACGACCCGTGCCATGACGTTCTCAGTCTCTGCGGGGTCGACCTCGAAGACGGGGACCTCGGGGGCGTGTCGCGCGAACGCCGCCAGCACGTCGGTGCGGTCGGCGCCGATGACGATCGCGGCCTTCGCGCCGCCCCCTCGGCCGGCCACGAGCGGGGCGATGTCGACACCCTTGAGCATTCCGCCGACGATCCACAGCGCACCCGGATAGGCGGCGAGAGAGGATGCGGCGGCGTGCGGGTTCGTGGCCTTGGAGTCGTCGATCCACGTGACGCCCTCGTGCACGGCGACGACCTGGATGCGGTGCGGGTCCAGGGCGAACGAGCGCAGCGCCGCGCGGATCGCCGCCGGCTCGACATCCCGCGACCGCGCCAGGGCGGCGGCGGCGAGGATGTTCGACACGATGTGTGGAGCACCCAGCCCCTCGGCGGCGAGCTCGGACACCGTCGTCAGTTCGAGCGCGGACGAGTGCCGCTCGGCCAGGAACGCCCGGTCCACGAGAATGCCGTCGACGACGCCGAGGTCGCTGGGGCCGGGGACGCCCAGGTCGAATCCGATCGCGCGGGCCCCCTCGACCACGTCGGCGTCCTCGACCATCTCGCGCGTGGCGACGTCGGACTTGTTGTACACGCACGCCACGCGCGTGTTGCGGTACACGACCGCTTTCGCGTCGCGGTAGGCCTGGAAGGAGCCGTGCCACTCCAGGTGGTCGTCGGCGAGGTTCAGGCACACCGCGGCATACGGCGACAGCGGGTCGGGACCGTCCACCGGCGCCAGACCGAGGTACCACAGCTGGTGGCTGGATACCTCGACCACGAGCACGTCGAATCCGCCCGGGTCGCGCACGGCGTCCAGCACCGGCACGCCGATGTTGCCGACCGGTGCGGCGCGCAGGCCCCCGGCCACGAGCATCGAAGCGGTCAGGCGCGTGGTCGTGGTCTTGCCGTTGGTGCCGGTGATCAGCATCCAGTCGGCGGGCGACCCGTCGGGGCGCAGCACCTTGTCGCGCACGCGCCACGCCAGCTCGATGTCGCCCCACAGCGGGGTGCCGCGCTCCTGCGTCCACGCGATGACCGGATGCCGCGGCTCGAAGCCCGGCGAGGCCACGACGACCTCCGGCTCGAACGCGGCCAGCTCCTCCGGCACCTCGTGCAGCGGCCCGGTCCACAGGCGCGCGCCGATGACCGGCAGCAGCCGCGCGTACTCCTCGTCGGCCGATTCGGTGAAGACGTACACGTCGGCGCCGAGTTCGGCCAGCGTGTCGGCGACGGAGAAGCCGGTGGTCGAGAGCCCCAGCACGGCGACCCGCAGTCCGCGCCAGTCGGCGTGCCAGCTGGTCAGAGTGTCCACGCGTGCCGTGCTCATGCCCGGGAGAGCCATTCGACGTAGAAGAATCCGACGCCCGAGACGGCCAGCATCCCGGCGATGATCCACATCCGCACGACGATCGTGACCTCCGACCAGCCGCGCATCTCGAGGTGATGGTGCAGCGGACTCATGAGGAACAGCCGTTTGCCGCGCGTGATCTTGAAGTACGCGCGCTGCAGGATGACCGAGCCGGAGGCGATGACGTACACGCCGGCGACGAGGACGAGGAGGAGCTCCGTGCGGGTGAGGATCGCCATCGCGGCGATGACGCCGCCGATGGCCATCGAGCCGCAGTCGCCCATGAAGACCTTCGCCTTGGGCGCGTTCCACCACAGGAAGCCCACGAGGGCGCCCACGAAGGCCGCCGAGATGATCGCGAGATCGAACGGATCGCGGGTGTTGTAGCAGGCCGGCTGCACGGCCTCGGCGACGTTGGTGCACACCTGCTGCACCTGCCAGAACGCGATGAGGCTGTACGCGCCGGTGACGAAGATGCCGGAGCCCGCGGCCAGGCCGTCCAGCCCGTCGGTGACGTTGACCGAGTTGGATGCGGCCACCCCGATGAAGGAGACCCACGCGAGGTACAGCAGCCATCCCAGGATCGGGCCGAGCGCGAACAGCGACAGCAGCGGGAGGTCGCGGAAGACCGAGATGTACTCCGACGCGGGCGTCTGATTCACCCGGTTGGGGAAGTTCAGCGCGACGATGCCGAAGGGGATCGTCACGATGATCTGGCCGACGATCTTGCGCCATCCCGACAGTCCGAGGCTGCGCTGGCTGCGCACCTTCATGAAGTCGTCGATGAAGCCCACGGTGCCGAATCCGACCATCATCCAGATCACGAGCAAGCCGGAGATGGTGGGCGGATTGTTGCCCGTGAACGTCCCCACGAGATAGCCGACGATGGTGCCGACGATGAAGATCGTCCCGCCCATCGTGGGAGTGCCGCGCTTGGCGGCGTGCGAGGGGTTGTGGATGTCTTCGGGCGTGCGGATGACCTGACCCCAGCCCCACTTGCGGAACAGCCGCAGGAAGACGGGGGTGAGGAACAGCGTGAATGCCAGCGAGATCGCGGCTGCCGTCAGGAGGGATCTCACGAGAACGATTCTCCCAGACGATCGCCGAGGAACCGCAGGCCCGCGGCGTTGGAGGATTTCACCAGCACGCGGTCGCCCTCGCGGAGCTCGGTCAGGAGGTAGTCGTACGCGGCGTCGGCGTCGGGGAAGAACACTGCCTCGCCGTCCCACGAGCCCTGCGAGACGGCCTCGAGGAACATGCGCCGCGCCTCGGCGCCGACGACCACGATGCGCTGGATGCCCAGGCGCACCGCGAGCAGGCCGATGCGGTCGTGCTCCTCCCCGGCGTACTCTCCCAGCTCGCTCATGGCACCCAGCACCGCGACGGTGCGCTCCCCCGGCCGCGTGATCTGCGCGAGGGTGCGCAGGGCTGCGGCCATCGAGTCGGGGCTGGCGTTGTAGGCGTCGTTGAGGATGCGGACGCGCTCCGAGCCGAGCGGCTGCATGCGCCACCGCTCGGCGATCTCCAGGGTCTCCACGCGCGCCACGGCGTCGCGGGGGTCGACCCCCAGCGCGGTGGCGGCGGCGATGGCGGCCAGGGCGTTCATGACGTGATGCTCGCCGAGCACCTGCAGGTGCAGCGGCACCGCCTGCCCGTCGATCTCGAGCTCGGCGCGCGTGCCGGCGGCGGTCACCTCCACGTCGGTGGCCCGCACGTGCGCGTCCGGTCCGCGACCGAACCAGCGCACCGAGACGTCGCCCTCGGCCGCGATGGGGGCCATCGCGCTCACGCGCGGGTCGTCGGCGTTGAGCACGGCCAGCCCGCCCGGGCGGATGGCGCGGACGAGTTCGGACTTGGCGGCGAAGGTGGCCTCGATGCCGCCGAATCCGCCGGCGTGCGCCATCCCGACCATCAGCACGACGCCGATGTCGGGCGAGACGAGCCCGGCCAGCCGTGCGATCTCGCCCGGGCCGCTGGCGCCGAACTCGCTCACGAGGAAGCGCGTGTCCTCGGTGACCCGCAGCATCGTCAGCGGTGCGCCGACGGCGTTGTTGAACGATGCCCGGGGTGCGACCGTCTCACCCTCGCCCTCCAGGATGCGGGCGAGCATGTTCTTCGTCGTGGTCTTGCCGTTGGATCCGGTGATGCCGACGATGCGGAGGTCTCCGCGCTCGCGCACGCGCGCGACGACCTCGCGCGCGAGATCGGCGAGGGCGGACACGGCATCGGGCACGACGATCTGGGTGATCGCCTCCTCGACGGGGCGCTCGACGAGCGCGACGGCGGCGCCGCGGCGGAGCGCGGCATCGACGAAGCGATGGCCGTCGGTGGTCTCGCCGGGTTTGGCGACGAAGATGCCGCCGGGTTCGATGAGGCGCGAATCGGTGTCGACGGCGCCGGATACGACCGTGTCGGGCGTGTCGGAGCCGCTGAGGCGGAGGTCGCCGCGGACGGCGGCGGTGAGCTGGGTGAGGGTGAGGGGGATCATGACTGTGGGGGCCGCGGGTCAGCCGAACTTGGGTAGTTCGGGAGTGCCGGAGCCGGAGGGCATGACGCGATAGGTCTTCAAGACCTGCGTCATCGCCTTCTGGAACGCCGGCGCGTTGGCCGCAGACGATTTTACCGTCGCCGGCTCGTCCAGCGTGACAGCGACGACGAACTTCGGATCGTCGGCGGGGGCGTAGCCGATCATGGTCGTGAAGTACGCGCCGGCCTTGTACCCGCCCGCGCCGTCGGACTTCTCGCCCGTTCCGGTCTTGATGGCGAGGCGGTACCCGGGGATCTCCACCTGCTTGGCCAGGCTCCCCTGCGTCGCGACGTTCTCGAGCATGAGCGACACGTCGTCGGCTGCCTTCTCGCTCACGACCTGCTGACCGGTGGTGTCGGGGACGTCGGTGACCGTGCCGTCGGGGCGCGTGCATCCCTCCACGAGCGACAGGGGCATGCGCATCCCGTCGTTGGCCAGGGTCTGGTACGCCCCCACCAGCTGCGGGACGGTGGTGGTCAGTCCCTGCCCGAAGTTGACGTTGTAGAACGTCTGGTTGTCCCACTGATCGATGGGGCGCAGGACGCCGGGCTCCTCGCCCTGGAAGTCGATGGGCGTGTCGAGCCCGACGCCGAAGCGCTGCAGGTAGTCGTAACGCGTCTGCGCGCTCACGGTGTCGCCGAACTTCGAGATGCCGACGTTGGAGGAGTCGATGAGAACGCCGGTGAGGGTGTAGTTGTTCACCGGGTGCACGAACGGGTCGCGCACCCTCGCGCCGTTGGGGAACGACTCCTTCCAGTCGGCCGTGACGGTGGAGCCGGGGCTCGCGCCGCCCGCGTCGATCGCGATCGCCGCGGTGAGCGCCTTGAAGGTCGAGCCGGGCTCGAAGGTGTTCGTGAAGATGCGGCTGCCGCGATCATCCGGATGCGACCCGTCGACGTTGTTCGGGTCGACGGTGGGGTACTCCGCCATCCCGCGCACCTTGCCCGTCTCCACCTCGACGACCGTGATCGTGGCCGATTTCGCGCCGGTGTTCTGCGCCTGCTCGGCCGCGAGCTGCTGGAGGTACCACTGCAGGTCGCGGTTGATCGTGAGCTGCAGCGTCCCGCCGTCCACGGCCGGCTCCTCCACGGCCGTGCCGGGGATCGTGACGCCGTCCTTGCCGCGCTGGAAACGCAGGACGCCGTCCGCGGCGGTGAGGCAGTCATCCTGCGCCTGCTCCAGTCCGGCGAGCGGCTCTCCGTCCGTTCCGACGAAGCCCACGAGGTTTCCGCCGACGGCGCCGTCGGGGTACATGCGGGAGGGATGCTGGTCGAAGTAGAGGAACGGGATCCCGAGCGCCACGAGACTGCGGTACTGCTCGGTGGTGAGCCCGCGCTTGAGCAGCGCGAACTGCGAGTCGGGGTCGTTCGCCTTCGCGTCGGCGACGATCTTCTGCACCTCGGCGGGGGTCTGCCCGGTGATCGCTGCGATCTCCGCCGCCAGCTGCGGCCAGCTCACCTCGACGCGCTCGCCGTCGGGACCCTCGCGGCGGATGCCGTTGACGTTCGAGGGGTCCAGCTGGGCGTCGTAGAGCAGGATGCTGTCGGCCAGGGTCGCGCCCTGCTCGTCGACGATCGTCCCGCGCGTTCCGTACAGCGTGCGTTCGGCGGCGAAGCCCAGCGAGAGGGAGTCTTCGATGTGCTCGCCGGCGTTGACGACCTGGATGTCGACCAGGCGCACGACGAAGCCGACCAGCACGGCGAGGACCACCGCGAGGGCGACCACCGTGCGACGGCGCGGGCTTCTCGTGCTGCGGGTCGTCATGGCGCCTATCGTGTCGCGGGTGTGGGCAGGCCGTCGGTGATCGGCGGGGGTGTCGTCGATCCGGTCGCCTCAGTCGCCGCGTCGGGCACGAGCGGGACGCCCTTGATCGTCGCATCCGGCGCGGTGACCAGCGGCGTGTCGGCGATGAGGGCGTTGGGGACGGCGCCGCGGTTGATCGCGTCGACCGCCGATGCGTCGGCGGCGGCGTGACCGGTGCCGATGATGGCGCCGTCGCTCAGGCGCAGGTAGGAGGGCGACTCGTTGATGACCATGCCCAGCGCCGCGGCGTTCGCGGCGAGGTACTGGGGGGAGCCGAGGCCTGCGACGTCGTCGTAGAGGATCTGCTTGTCGTAGGTGAGGTCGCGCTGCTGCTGCGTGAGGGCGGCCACTTCGTACGTGCCCTGGGTGGTCAGGATCGACAGCCCCATCTGCGCGAGCGCGATCGCGACGGCACCGGCGACGGCGATCACGCCGTAGGCGAGCTTGGGGCGCCTACGCTGCGCGGGCGCTTCGACGACGCGGAGGCGGCGCGCGGGCGTCTCCGCCGGGCGGCGCAGCGGCAGGGCGTGGGCAAGATCGGTCATGCCGCCTCCCGGATCCGTTCGGCCGCGCGCAGGCGCACGGGGGTGGCACGAGGGTTGCGGGCGCGTTCGTCGTCCGAGGCCAGTTCGGCGCCCTTGACCAGCAGGCGGAACCGGGCGGCGTGCTCGGGGAGCTCGACGGGAAGGCCTGCGGGGGTGGTCGAGGCGGTGGCCTCGGCGAGCAGCCGCTTGACGAAGCGGTCCTCCAGCGACTGGTAGGAGAGCACGACGATGCGCCCGCCGAGGTTCAGCAGATCAAGGGCTGCCGGCAGCGCCCGCTCGAGCGCGGCCAGTTCGCCGTTGACTTCGATGCGCAGGGCCTGGAAGACGCGCTTGGCGGGGTGACCGGCGTTCATGAGGGCGGCCGGAGTCGCTGCGGAGAGGATCTCCACGAGGCGCCCCGACCGGACGATGGGCTCCTCGGCACGCGCGGCCAGGATCGCGCGCGCATACCGGCCGGCGAGCTTCTCCTCGCCGTAGCGCTCGAAGATGCGGCGCAGGTCGCCCTCGCCGTAGGTGGCCAGGACGTCGGCGGCGGTCATCCCCGCGCTCTGGTCCATGCGCATGTCCAGGGGTGCGTCCTTCGCATACGCGAAGCCGCGGTCGGCGACATCCAGCTGCAGCGACGAGACGCCGAGGTCGAACAGGATCCCGTCCACGCGGCGCACCCCGGCCGAGGCGACGGCCTCGGCGATCCCGTCGTACACGGTGTGCACGAGCGTCACGCGGTCGCCGAAGACGGCGAGGCGCTCCCCCGCGATGCGCAGGGCGTCGGTGTCGCGGTCCAGGCCGATCAGCCGGACGTGCGGGAAGCGCTCCAGGAAGGCTTCGGAGTGGCCGCCCATGCCCAGCGTCGCGTCGACGAACACCGCGCCGGGCCGCTCGAGGGCGGGGGCGAGCAGCTCGACGCAGCGCTCGAGCAGAACCGGGGTGTGGATGTCGCGGGAGTCCATGATGCGGGGGCTTCGGCCCGGGGCTCTGATCCCCATCCGCGTCGACCTGGCGCCGGGGAAGTGCGTCAGGGCGAGCGGCTGGGAATCACAGCCGGGGGTCAGAACAAGCCCGGGATCACCTCCTGCTCCATCTCGGCGTATATCTCTTCGTTGCTTTCGGCGTAGGCGTTCCACGCGTCGGCGTTCCAGATCTCCGCGTGCGCCCCCACGCCGGTGACGACGAGGTCGCGCTCGAGTCCCGCGTACGCACGCAGTGCCGGCGGGAGGGTGATGCGGTTCTGGCTGTCGGGCTTTTCGGCGCTGGCTCCCGACAGGAACATGCGCAGGAAATCCCGCGCCTGCTTGTTGCTCAGTGGCGCCTCCCGGATGCGCTCGTGCACCCGTTCGAACTCCGCCGTGGAGAACACGTACAGGCAGCGTTCCTGCCCGCGCGTGACCACCACGCCCGCGCCGAGGTCGTCGCGGAACTTCGCCGGGAGGATGACGCGGCCCTTGTCGTCGAGCTTGGGGGTGTGCGTGCCCAGCAGCATCCGTGCACCCCCTTCGTCCCGGCCCTGCGAAGTATCACCACTTTACTCCACTCTCCTCCACTTAGCTATCACTTGGCCTGAGATTCCGCGCTTCGCGGCGCCTGGATCGCCACGAGGGCACAAAAAAAGCACCGACTCCGCAGAGTCGGTGCTTGTGTCGTCCCGGGCGTTTCGCCCGGATCAGCGGCGGGTCAGTGCCCGTCCTGCCGCCGGTCCCAGCGGTCGTTCATGCGGTCCATGAACGATGCGCCTCGGCTCGGGGTGGCCTGGGGGCGGGAAGTGGAGGGACGTGCGGGGCTCGCGCCGCGCATCGGGGTGACGGCGAGGATGACGCCGCCGAGCATGACGGAGAAGCCCACGACGCCGAGGATGACGCCGAGCGTGTTCATTCCCACGGTCACGCCGAAGATGAGACCGCCCAGTCCCACGAGGACGAGGATCGTCCCGTAGACGATATTGCGGTAGCTCAAAGCGTTGCCGGGCGCGGTGACGACATCGGCGTCGTTGCGCATGAGATGGCGTTCCATCTCATCCAGCAGACGCTGCTCCTGTTCGGAGAGTGGCATGGAACCCCCTCGGATGCTTCTTGGCGACAATTCTACGCGTGCGGTCAATCACTAGGCTAGGGCCGTGTCACCCTCCCCGGATTACATCGAGGCTGTTTCCCAGCGACTGAACACCTTCCTCACCTCCCGTCGGGACGAGGCGAGGGAGCTCGGAGCGGAAGCCGGCCTGCTGGTGACCACCGCCGCCGACGCGCTGCACGGCGGCAAGCGACTGCGTGCGCGCTTCTGCCTGACCGGATGGCGCGCGGTGGCCTCTCCTCGAGCCGGCTCCCCCACCCCGGCGGACGTGGTCGGGACAGCCGCCGCACTGGAGATCTTCCACGCCGCCGCCCTCGTGCACGACGACCTCATCGACAACTCCGACACGCGCCGCGGCCGGCCCGCCGCGCATCGCCGGCTCGAGGCCGACCACCGCCGGCAGAGCTGGCACGGCGACGCGGCGGCGTTCGGGCGCTCCGGCGCGGTTCTGCTGGGCGACCTCCTCGTCGCGTGGAGCGACGATCTGCTCGAGGAGGCCATCGCCGCCACTGCTCCCGACCGCGCCGTGGCGACGAGGGCGGCGTACGCGCGCATGCGTCGCGACGTCACGATCGGGCAGTTCCTCGACGTCGCCGAGGAGTCCGCCTTCTCCACCCAGCCCGACGCCGACCACGCCGAGCGTGCGCTGCGGATCGCGTCGCTGAAGTCGGCGCGGTACAGCATCCAGCAGCCCCTGCTCATCGGCGCGGCCCTGGCCGGCGCCGACCCCGAGCAGGAGGACGCACTGTCGGCGTTCGGCCACCCCGTGGGAATGGCCTTCCAGCTGCGCGATGACGTGCTGGGGGTCTTCGGTGACGCATCGGTCACCGGCAAGCCCTCCGGAGACGACCTGCGCGAGGGCAAGCGGACGGTCCTGGTCGCCTTCGCACGGGAGGAGCTCTCCCCCGGCGCACGCCGCGTGTTCGACGAGCTGCTGGGCGATCCCACCCTCGAGGAGGAGCAGATCGCGTCGCTTCAGCGGACGATCCGCGACACCGGCGCCCTGCAGCGCACGGAGGAGCTCATCTCCGCCTATGCGCACGAGGCCGACCGGGCGCTGTCGGGCGCTCGTCTGGACAACGCCGCCGTCGGGGAGCTGCGCGATCTCGCACGCGCCGCCACGACGCGGACGTCGTGAGGCCGCGCGCCGCGGTTCACGCGAGGGTCTGAGCGACCCGCCGCACCTCGCTCTTCCGTCCGGCGCGCAGCGCCTCCAGCGGCGCAACGCCGATCGTGTCATCCGGAGCGAGCAGCCAGTCGATGGCCTCGTCGTCGGTGAAGCCCACGTCGTGCAGCACGATCACGGTGCCGCGCAGCGACGGGAGCGGGCGGTCGTCGACGAGGAACAGTGCGGGCACGGCGAGCGGCCCGTTCCGGCGCGACCCGATCAGGTGGTGATCGTCCAGGAGGCGTCGCACGCGTCCGAGCGGCTCACCCAGCACCTCGACGAGTTCGGGAAGGGTCAGCCAGGTGGTTTCGAGGGGAGTGCCGGTCACGTTTTCACTATCTCACCTCTGCGAGCCGCCCGGCACAGCGAGCGGCTGTTCACATCCGTCACAGCAGTCACTGTGGTTGACACCTGCACCGCATCCGTGACAGCGTGACGGAAACCGAGAACGGAGCATCCCCCCCATGCGACCCTCAGGGCGAACCCCCCGCGCCCGCTCGTTGGCTTCCGGCCTGCCCTTGGCACTGGCCGGATCCATCGCGCTGGCCCTCACTGCAGAATCCGCGCACGCCGCGCCCGCACCGGCCGAAGCCGACCACACCGGCGTCCTGCCCGATGGGCGCAACGCCGCCGGCGGCAAGGTCGTCGCGCATCGTGCCGCGGCGCTGGCGATGGCCGCACCCGCCGACCACGTCGTCGTGGCCGGTGACACCGTGAGCACCATCGCCGCACGGTACGGACTGCGCACCCCCGACGTCCTCGCTGCCAACGGACTGGACTGGTCCTCGGTGATCTATCCCGGACAGGTGCTGCGCCTGGCCGCATCCGCCCCCGCGCCTGCCCCTGCCCCTGCGCCTGCGCCTGCCCCTGCGCCTGCGCCGGTGGCGGTGTTGCACACCGTGCAGGTCGGCGACACGATCAGCGCGATCGCGCGCGGCAACGGCGTCAGCACGCAGGCGGTGCTCGACGCCAACGGCCTCACGCGGGCGTCGATCATCTACCCCGGCCAGACCCTGGCGATCCCCGCCGCCCCCACCCTGTCCGCGGCGCCGGCTGTCGCCACCTCCCCCGCGCCCACGGCCGACGGGCTGGATGCCGAGCAGATCGCGAACGCGCGGATCATCATCGGCATCGGCCGCGAGCTCGGGGTCTCCGAGCGCGGCATCGCGATCGCCCTGGGAACGGCGATGCAGGAGTCGTGGCTGCGAAACCTCGACTGGGGCGACCGCGACTCGCTCGGACTGTTCCAGCAGCGACCGAGCATGGGGTGGGGTTCGGCCGAGGAGATCCGCGACCCCGCCCGGTCCACCCGCGCCTTCTTCGGCGGCGCGGGAGACCCCAACGGCACGCTCACGCGAGGCCTCCTGGACATCCCCGGGTGGGAGTCGATGACCTACGCCGACGCGGCGCAGGCGGTTCAGATCTCCGCATTCCCCGAGCGGTATGCGCAGTGGGAGCAGCCGGCATACGCGTGGCTGGCGGCTCTGGGCTGAGCCGGAATCGTCAGAGAACAGCTGCGTAACGGGGTGAGCCGCTCCCAGGCCTTGCCGGGCCCGCTCCGTAGACTCTGTCCGTGAGTACGAGCCAGGCCGACCCGCTGATCGGACGTCTTGTCGACGGCCGATACCGGGTTCGCGCGCGGATCGCGCGCGGCGGCATGGCGACGGTGTATGTGGCGACCGACCTGCGCCTGGAGCGTCGCATCGCGCTGAAAGTGATGCACGGGCACCTCAGCGACGACGCGGTGTTCCAGAGCCGCTTCATCCAGGAGGCGCGTGCCGCGGCACGCCTGGCCGATCCGCACGTGGTCAACGTGTTCGACCAGGGCCAGGACGGCGATATGGCGTACCTCGTCATGGAGTACCTGCCCGGCATCACCCTGCGCGAACTGCTGCGCGAACACCGCCGGCTCACCGTGCCCCAGACCATCACGATCATGGATGCGGTGCTCTCGGGCCTGGCGGCCGCTCACCGCGCGGGCATCGTGCACCGCGACGTCAAGCCCGAGAACGTGCTGCTGGCCGAAGACGGCCGCATCAAGATCGGCGACTTCGGGCTCGCCCGCGCCACCACCGCCAACACCGCGTCGGGTCAGATGCTGCTCGGCACGATCGCCTACCTCGCCCCCGAGCTGGTGACCCGCGGCACCGCCGACGCCCGCAGCGACATCTACGCGCTGGGCATCATGCTCTACGAGATGCTCACCGGCGAGCAGCCGTACAAGGGCGAGCAGCCCATGCAGATCGCCTTCCAGCACGCCACCGATTCGGTGCCGCGGCCGAGCGTGAAGAACCCGGGCGTGCCCGAGCAGCTGGACGAGCTCGTGCTGTGGGCCACCGAGAAGGTGCCCGATGACCGTCCGATCGACGCCGCAGCGATGCTCGATCGCCTGCGCGAGATCGAACGCGATCTCGGCGTCGCCCCGCAGGTGGCGCGCGCCGTGGCGGTGGGGACCGCGACCGCCGACGACGTGACCGACTCGGCCGAGCTGACCAAGGTGCTCCCCCCGAGCGTGGTCACCTCACCCGCGCCGCCGGAGGAATCCGACAACGGCGCGCGGCTGCGGGCACGCACCAGGCGCCGCGCCGCCAAGGGCGGATGGCTGCTCGTGCTCGTGCTGCTGCTGGCGGGCCTCGCCGGCGGCGCGGGCTGGTGGTTCGGCTCGGGTCCGGGGTCGCTGGTCGCGGTGCCCGATGTGACGGGAGGAACCTTCGCCGACGCGCAGGCGCGTCTGCTGCAGGACACCCTCGTCGCGGCAGAGGAGGGCATCCACAACCTCGACGTCGCCGCCGGTACGGTCGTCGGCACCGACCCGGAGCCGGGGACGCGCGTGGACCGCGAGACCACCGTCACCGTGCTCGTCTCCCTCGGGCCGCGCCCGCAGCAGGTCGAACCACTCGCGGGGATGTCGGCCGAGCAGGCCCGCGGCATCCTCACCGGCATCAATCTGCTCGTCAGCGACCCCGACGCGCAGGAGTTCACCGACGCGCCTGCCGGCTCGGTCCTGGGCGCCACCCTGACCCCGCGCGCGGGCGGCGACCCCACCGACTGCACGCAGGGGTGCGCGGCACTGGAGGGTGACACCGTGTCGCTGCTGGTGTCGCTCGGTCCCGTCCCCGACGTGACGGGCGACAGCGTCGACCGTGCCACCGAGCGACTGTCCGACGCCGGCCTGCAGGTCTCCGGAGACCGCTCGTCGGAGTACAGCAACTCCATCGCGGAGGGCGATGTCATCGGCATCCTCGCCCGCGACGGCGGAGGCAACTGGCGCCCGGGCGATACCGTGCAGCTGCTCGTGTCGGAGGGACCCCGCCCCATCCAGGTTCCCGACGTCGTCGGGCGCACGGTGTCGGAGGCGTTCGACATCCTCCGCGATGCCGGCTTCGAGCCCGGCACGGCGCTGCCCGAGCTGGTGTGGGGCCTGTTCACGGTGAGCCGCACCGATCCCGCCGCCGGCACGTCGCACCGCCCGGGCACCGCCGTCCGCGTCTTCGCCACGGGCTGACCCGCTCCGCCACCTCAAGTCCGCGAGACTGCACGCCACCGGCGAGACCGCGACATTATGCCGCTGTCTCGCCGGTGGGCTGCAGTCTCGCGGATTATGCCTGTGGGCGGCGGGCTAGAGCTGCTCGAGCTCTTCGGCGACGAGGAAGGCCAGCTCGAGGGACTGCATGTGGTTCAGGCGCGGGTCGCACAGGGACTCGTAGCGCGTGGCGAGGGTGGCCTCGTCGATCATCTCCGAGCCGCCCAGGCACTCCGTCACGTCATCGCCGGTGAGCTCCACGTGGATGCCGCCGGGGAACGTGCCCACCGCGCGGTGCGCTTCGAAGAAGCCGCGGACCTCGTCCACGACGTCGTCGAAGCGCCGCGTCTTGTAGCCGTTCTCCGACGTGATGCCGTTGCCGTGCATCGGGTCGGTCACCCACAGCGGCGTGGCGCCGGAATCCTTCACGGCCTCCAGCAGCGGCGGTAGCGCATCGCGGATCTTCCCGGCGCCCATGCGCGTGATGAACGTCAAGCGGCCGGGCTCGCGCTCGGGGTCGAGCTTGTCGATGAGCGCCAGCGCCGTCTCGGGCGTCGTGCTCGGTCCGAGCTTGACGCCGATGGGATTGCGGATGCGGGAGAAGTAGTCCACGTGCGCACCGTCGAGGTCGCGCGTGCGCTCGCCGATCCACACGAAGTGCGCCGAGGTGTTGTACGGCGTGCCGGTGCGCGAGTCGATGCGCGTCATCGGCCGCTCGTAGTCCATCAGCAGGCCCTCGTGGCCCGTGTAGAACTCCACGCGGCGCAGCTCGTCGAAGTCGGCGCCGGCGGCCTCCATGAAGTTGATGGCGCGGTCGATCTCGGCCGCCAGGCGCTCGTACCGCTGATTGGCCGGGTTGGAGGCGAAGCCCTTGTTCCAGCTGTGCACCTCCCGGAGGTCGGCGAAACCGCCCTGCGTGAAGGCGCGGATGAGGTTCAGGGTCGACGCGGCGGTGTGGTAGCCCTTCAGCAGCCGTGCGGGGTCTGGCTTGCGCGACTCCTCGGTGAAGTCGTACCCGTTGACGATGTCGCCGCGGTATGCCGGAAGTGTCACGTCCCCGCGCGTCTCGGTGTCGCTGGAGCGCGGCTTGGCGAACTGCCCGGCCATCCGGCCCATCTTCACGATCGGCATCGAAGCGCCGTAGGTCAGGACGACGGCCATCTGCAGCACCGTCTTGACCCGGTTGCGGATCTGCTCGGCCGTCGCACCGGCGAAGGTCTCGGCGCAGTCGCCGCCCTGCAGCAGGAACGCGCGCCCGGATGCCGCACGCGCGAGGCGCTCGCGCAACGTGTCCACCTCGCCGGCGAACACGAGGGGGGGCAGCGTCGCGATCTCGGCGGATACCGCGGCCACCGCGTCGGCGTCATACCACTGCGGCTGCTGCTTGATGGGCAGAGTGCGCCAGTGATCGAGGCCATCGAGGTGCTGAAGCATCCTCGAAGTCTATCGCCGCGCCGGAGCGCCGGATTGCGCGCGGGAGGCGAGGAGGCGGTCCTTCACGGTGGAGGCGTAGACGTCTTCGTATTCCTGCTCGCCGAGCCGCTGGAGGGCGAGGGTGATCTCGTCGGTGACCGAGCGGAGGATGTAGCGGTCGCTCTCCATCCCGGCGAAGCGGGAGAAATCCAGCGGCTCCCCGATGACGATGCCCACCCGGCCGATCCGGGGGATCCGCTTGCCGATCGGCTGGATCGTGTCGGTGTCGACCATGACCACCGGCACCACCGGGACATGAGCTTCCAGCGCCATCCGCGCGATGCCGGTGCGGCCGCGGTACAGCTTGCCGTCGGGGCTCCGGGTGCCCTCGGGATAGATGCCCAGCAGCTCGCCGCGTCCGAGCACCCGCAGGCCGGTGTTCAGCGACGCCTCCGACGCCTTGCCGCCGGTGCGGTCGATCGGGATCTGCCCCGTGGCCTTGAGGAACATGCGCGTGGCCCAGCCCCGCAGGCCCTTGCCGGTGAAGTAGTCGCTCTTGGCCAGGAATGCCATGCGACGGTCGATCATCAGCGGAAGGAAGACGGAGTCGGCGAAGGACAGGTGATTGCTCGCGAGGATGGCCGGGCCCTCGGCCGGGATGTTGCGGCGGCCGACGATCCACGGACGGAAGATGGCTTTGAGGGCCGGTCCGATCACGACGTACTTCATCAGCCAGTAGAACATCGTCAGCGGCCCCTGCCCGCAAGGTCGGCGACGCCGATGAGCCCGGCGTCATTGCCCAGCCGCGCGACGGCGAACTCGGCCGTCGGACGGTCGCCGCCGCCGGGGAGCGACGCCGCGTAGGCGGCACGCACCGGCTCGAGCACCACATCGCCCAGCTGGGCCACTCCCCCGCCGATGACGAAGACCTCGGGGTCCAGGACCGCCTGGAACCCGCCGCACGCCTCCCCCAGCGCGCCGGCGACCCGGCGCAGCGCCTCGAGGGCGCCGGGGTCACCGGCCTCCACGAGACGGGAGATGTCGGCGCCGTGGATCGCGCCGTCGGAGTCCCGCGCGTCGGCCAGGGCCTGCCCGATGCCGCCGGCGGCAGCGATCTCCGCCGCCTGCCGCTGCAGTGCCCGACCGGATGCGTACTGCTCGAGGCACCCCTTCTGGCCGCACCCGCACGGCAGGCCGTCGCGGATGAAGCGGACGTGCCCGAGTTCTCCGCCGGAACCGAATCCCCCTCGGTACAGCGCGCCATCGGAGACGACGGCGCCGCCCACACCGGTTCCCATCGTGAGCATCACCATGTGCGAGCGTCCGCGGCCGGCCCCAAAGCGGAACTCGCCCCATCCGGCAGCGTTGGCGTCGTTCTCGATCGAGACCGGGGCGTGCAGCCGCGACTCGAGCACCGCACGCAGCGGCTCGTTGCGCCACGCGATGTTAGGGGCGTGGATGACGGTGGAGCGGTCACGGTCGATGAACCCGGCCGCCGCCACCCCGATCGCGGTGATGTCGTGACGTGCACGCAGGTCTTCGGCCATCGCGACCACGGCGTCCACGAGAGCGGGCACCTCGGCGGGAGTGTCCACGCGGCGCTTGTCGAGGATGCCTCCGGCGGCATCGACGACTCCCCCGGCGATCTTGGTTCCGCCGATGTCGATTCCGACGTTGAGCACCGCGCTCCCTTCCCGGCCGACGACGCGACGACGGCGCCTGCGAGTCTAGTCGCGCCTGCTCCGGCGCGACGGCGGCGTCCGGATACACTCGAACCATCCGAAACATGTGTTTTCCGGTACCGAAGGAGCTGCCGTGACCGAATTCGTCGTCCCGCCGATCGTGCCCGCCGATCCGTCTGCGAACATCTCAGACCTGCTCGCCGAACGCGTCGCCGCGACACCCGACCGCGCCCTGTTCGCCGTCCCCGACGGCCCCGGATGGCGGGACGTGTCGGCCGCGGAGTTCCAGCGGCAGGTGATCTCCCTGGCCAAGGGCTTCGCCGCTTCGGGCATCCAGCCCGGCGACAAGGTCGCCTTCCTCGCGCGCACCACCTACGACTGGACGCTCGTGGACTTCGCGCTCTTCTACGCCGGGGCCGTCATGGTGCCGGTGTACGAGACGAGCTCGCCCGCCCAGATCCAGTGGATCCTCTCCGACTCCGGTGCCATCGCCGTCATCGTCGAGTCGCCGGATCACTCCGCACGCCTGGACGAGGTGCGCGCCGACCTGCCCCTCCTGCGCGAGGTATGGGGCATGCACCTGGGCGACCTGGACAAGCTGGTGACCGCGGGCGCCTCGATCGAGGATGCCGAGATCCAGCGCCGGCGCGGCATCGCCAACGGTGACGACATCGCGACGCTCATCTACACCTCCGGCTCGACCGGACGCCCGAAGGGCTGCGTGCTCACGCACAGCAACTTCGTCGAGCTCTCCCGCAACTCCGCCAAAGCCCTGCACGAGGTCGTCGAGGCGCCGGGGGCGTCCACCCTGCTGTTCATCACCACCGCGCACGTGTTCGCGCGCTTCATCTCGATCCTCAGCATCCACGCCGGTGTGAAGGTCGGGCACCAGCCCGACACGCGTCAGCTGCTGCCGGCACTGGGCTCGTTCAAGCCCACGTTCCTGCTCGCGGTGCCCCGCGTGTTCGAGAAGGTGTACAACTCCGCCGAGCAGAAGGCCGAAGCCGGCGGCAAGGGCAAGATCTTCCGCGCCGCCGCCGCCGCCGCGATCGAGCACTCCAAGCTCCTGCAGGACGGCAAGAAGATCCCGCTGGGCCTGAAGGTGAAGTTCGCGCTGTTCGACCGCCTCGTGTACTCCAAGCTGCGCACCGCCATGGGCGGGCGCGTGCAGTACGCCGTCTCGGGGTCGGCCCCGCTGGGCGAGCGCCTCGGGCACTTCTTCCACAGCCTGGGCGTGGTCATCCTCGAGGGCTACGGCCTGACCGAGACGACGGCCCCGGCGACGGTGAACCTGGCGACCAAGTCCAAGATCGGCACCGTGGGTCCGGCGCTGCCGGGTGTAGGCGTGCGCCTGGCCGAGGACGGCGAGATCGAGGTGCGCGGGGTCAACGTGTTCAAGGAGTACTGGCGCAACCCCGAGGCCACCGCCGAGGCGTTCGACGGCGACTGGTTCAAGACCGGCGACCTGGGCTCCTTCGACTCCGACGGCTTCCTCACCATCACGGGGCGCAAGAAGGAGATCATCGTCACCGCCGGCGGCAAGAACGTCGCCCCCGCGGCGCTGGAGGACCCGATCCGGGCCAACCCCATCATCGGACAGGTCGTGGTCGTGGGCGACAAGAAGCCGTTCATCTCCGCGCTCATCACGCTGGATTCGGAGATGCTCCCGACGTGGCTGGCGAACAACGGCCTCTCCGCCGACATGACCCTGGCGCAGGCGGCTGTGCACGAGGTCGTCCACCTCGAGGTGCAGCGGGCCATCGACGGCGCCAACGCCCACGTGTCGCGTGCGGAATCGATCCGCAAGTTCACGATCCTGCCGGTGGAGTGGACCGAGGCCAGCGGTCACCTCACCCCGAAGCTCAGCATCAAGCGCACCGTGATCCTGAGCGACTTCGCCGAGCACGTCGAGGAGATCTACAGCACGCCGGTCAACACGACCAACGTCTCACTGCCGTAAGGCCGGCTCCGCGGGGGCTCCCGGTCAGAACCAGGAGCTCTCGCGGATCTGCCGCATCGCCTCGCGGCGGGCATCGGCGGGCAGGCGCTGCAGGAACAGCATCCCGTCGAGGTGGTCGGTCTCGTGCTGCAGGGCCTGCGCCATGAGGCCCTCCCCCTCCAGCACCAGCTCGTCGCCGTCCAGGTCGATGCCGACGACCTTCGCATACGGGTGACGCAGTGCGTCGTGCCACACGCCGGGGATCGAGAGGCACCCCTCGCCGGTGGGCACGGGGTCACCCGCCGTCTCCACGAGCACGGGGTTGAGGATGTAGCCGATGTCGCCGTCGATGTTGTAGCTGAAGGCGCGCAGGCCCACCCCGATCTGCGGCGCCGCGACGCCGGCGCGGCCGGGGGGCTCGACGGTGTCGAGCAGGTCGCGCACGAGCGCGCGCACGCCGTCGTCGATGTCGGTGATCGGTGCGCTCACGGCGCGGAGGACGGGGTCGCCGAAGAGGCGGATGCTGCGGACGGTCACAGCGTCACGCGGCGGGGGCCATCGACCGCAGGCCTTCGACGACCGCGGCGGCCAGGTGGCGCGCCGCCTGGCGAGTGGCCGGCTGCAGGTCGCGGAAGGTGATCTCGCTGCCCGCTCCGATGAGCGGGTCGTACGGCATGCGCACGACCGTGCGTACGCGCGTGCGGAAGTGCGTCTCCAGTTCGCGCTCGCTCACCAGCGGTGTGCCGGGGCGGGCGTTGTTGAGCACGACCACGGCGTTGCGCACCTGCTCGGCGTACCCGTTCATCTCCAGCCAGGTCAGCGTCTCGGACGCCAGGCGCGCCTCGTCGACGCTGAGTCCCGCCACGATCACGAGCTCGTCGGCCATCTCCAGGGTGGCCCCCATGACGGAGTGGACGATTCCGGTGCCGGTGTCGGTGAGCACGATGGAGTAGTAGTGAGCGGCGACGGCGGCCACGTCGTGGTAGTCGCGATCGCTGAAAGCCTCCGACACGCGCGGGTCGGAGTCCGACGCGAGGACGTCCAGGCGCGTCTCGTCGCGCGCCACGATCGTGGAGATGTCGTTGAACCCGGTCACCTCGCCGCGCACGCGGGCGAGGTCGCGGACGGTGCGGCCGCCGACGCGGCCGATGCGGTCGGCGAGCGTGCCGCGGTCGGGGTTCGCGTCGATCGCGATGACGCGGTCATCCCGTGCGGAGGCCAGCGCCATCCCCAGGAGCGTCGTGATCGTGGTCTTGCCCACGCCGCCCTTGCGCGAGAGCACCGGCACGAACCGCGCGCCGCCGGGCAGGGGCGCGGAGATGCGCACGTCGAGCTGCTTGCGCTCGCGAGCCTTGCGACTGTCGCCGAGGTTGATGCGATGCCGCGACAGCGAGTAGACGATCTGCTGCCACAGCCCCTCCGGCTCGGCGCCGCTGAGCTGGCCGCGGTCGAGCAGGCGGTCGGCGGTGAGCAGGTCGGAGGTCTCGCGGTTCTGCTCGAACTCGCCGAGGCGCTTGGAGGTCAGCGCGATCTCGGGCTGGGGCGGGTGCACGCGCTCGACGGCGTGCGCGCGGTCGCCGCGGGCGTGCTCGTCGACGTGGTGGGCGGCGCGCCGCGTCGTCGGGATGGCCCCCGTCAGCGGCACGGGGTCGCCGACGGGAACGGACCGACGGGCGGATGCGGCGGATGCGGCGGGTCGCGCGGTGGCCGGGGCTGCGTCCGCCGCGGTCTCGGACTCGGGCGCCGCCTCCTCGGCGGGCGCGGGCACATCGGCCTCGGGCGCAACGGCGGGAGCGGCGTCGGCGGGGGCGTCGTCCTCGGCGGGAGCGTCGTCGTGGACCTCCTCCGCGTCGTGGATGTCGTCCGACTGCGACGCGGCCCCGTGGTCCTCCGGCGCATGCTCGAGGATGATGTCGCCGGTGGGGATGTGCTCGATCGAGACGTCGTCGACGACCTCGTCCTCGGCCAGTTCGTCGTCGTCCGCGTTCGGAAGCGTCACGCGCACCTGTGCGGTCGCAGCCCCCAGGATGCCGATACCGGCGGTGTCGACGCTGCCGGCGTCGGTGAGCATGCCGTGTTCGGGCTGCTCCTCAGGGGTCTCATCGAGTCGGTCGGGGGTCACAGCAGGTCTCCAAACGGGAATCGGGCGCACGCGCCCATCCCCCAGGTTACTGCGAGGGGCGGATGACGACCAAAAGGTCCCCTGCGTCCACCTGCTGCGTGCTGCCCACGACGAGGCGCTCCACGACGCCGTCGACGGGACTGGTGATCGCCGCCTCCATCTTCATCGCCTCGATCGAGGCGACGGCCTGACCGGCGGCGACCGTGTCACCGACCGCGGTCTTGAGGGTCACCACGCCCGAGAACGGGGCGGCGACCTGACCGGGCTTGGAGGTGTCGGCGCGCTCGGCCGACCGCGTCTCCACCGCGATCGAGCGGTCGCGGACGAACACCGGGCGCAACTGGCCGTTGAGGGTGGTCATGACGGTGCGCATGCCCTTGTCGTCGGCGTCGCCGATCGCCTCGAGACCGACGAACAGCTGCACGCCCTTCTCGATCTCCACCATGTGCTCGGAGCCGGGCATGAGCCCGTACAGGTAGTCGGCGGTGTCCAGCACGCTGAGGTCGCCGTAGGCGTCCCGCACCTCCGTGAACGTGCGCGTCGGCCCGGGGAACAGCAGGGTGTTCAGGCGCTCCCGGCGCTGGGCCGACGTGCCGGCCAGGTGCACCGCATCCTCGTCGGTCAGCGGCGTCACGCCGATCTTCACCTCGCGCCCCGCGAGCACCTTCGTGCGGAACGGCTCCGGCCATCCGCCCGGGAGGTCGCCGAGCTCGCCGGCCATGAATCCAACCACGGAGTCGGGCACGTCGTACTTCTCCGGGTGGGCGGCGAAGTCGGCCGGGTCGGCCTTGACCGCCGCGAGGTGCAGCGCGAGGTCGCCGACGACCTTGGACGAGGGCGTCACCTTGGGCACCCGGCCGAGGATGTCGTTCGCGGCGGCGTACATCTCCTCGATGAGCTCGAAGTCCTCCGACAACCCCAGCGCGATGGCCTGCTGACGCAGGTTGGACAGCTGGCCGCCGGGGATCTCGTGGCGGTACACACGCCCCGTGGGCCCCGGAAGGCCCGACTCGAACGGGCGGTACAGGTGGCGCACGGCCTCCCAGTACGGCTCGAGATCCGACACCGCCTGCAGGTCCAGTCCGGTGTCGCGGTCGGTGTGGGCCAGGGCCGCCACGAGAGCGGACAGCGACGGCTGGCTCGTGGTGCCCGCCATCGGCGCGGATGCCGCGTCCACCGCATCCGCACCGGCCGCCGACGCCGCCAGGAGGGTGGCCAGCTGGCCGCCGGCGGTGTCGTGCGTGTGCACGTGCACGGGGAGGTCGAACCGTTCGCGCAGGGCCGTCACCAGGCGCGAGGCAGCGCCGGGCCGGAGCAGCCCCGCCATGTCCTTGATCGCCAGTACGTGCGCACCGGCGTCGACGATCTGCTCGGCCAGGCGCAGGTAGTAATCCAGCGTGTAGAGGTTCTCGGCCGGATCGAGCAGGTCGCCGGTGTAGCACACGGCCACCTCCGCGACCGAGCGTCCCGTCGCCAGCACGGCATCGATGGCCGGACGCATCTGGGCGACGTCGTTGAGCGCGTCGAAGATGCGGAAGATGTCGATGCCGCTGTCGGATGCCTCGGCCACGAACGCGTCGGTCACCTCGGTCGGATACGGCGTGTAGCCCACCGTGTTGCGTCCGCGCAGGAGCATCTGCACCGCGACGTTGGGCAGCGCGCTGCGCAGCGCGTCCAGTCGCTCCCACGGGTCTTCGCCGAGGAACCGCAGCGCCACGTCGTACGTGGCACCGCCCCACGCCTCCACCGAGAGCAGCTGAGGCGTCATGCGTGCGACGTAGGGCGCCACGATCGCGAGGTCCTTGGTGCGCACGCGCGTGGCCAGGAGCGACTGGTGGGCGTCGCGGAAGGTCGTCTCCGTCACGGCGAGGGCGCGCTGCTCGCGCAGGGAGCGGGCGAATCCTTCTGGGCCGAGCTGCTCGAGGCGCTGACGCGATCCCGCCGGCGCGGGGGTGAGCAGGTCGAGCGCGGGGAGCTTCAGCTTCGGGTTCACCGTCACGGGGTTCTCGCCGTGCGGGCGGTTCACCGTCGCATCCACGAGCCAGTTGAGGATCTTCGAGCCGCGGTCCTTGGACTCCCGCCCGCGCAGCAGCTCCGGGCGCTCGTCGATGAACGACGTGCTGACATCGCCGGCGAGGAAGGCGGGGTCATCCAGCACCGCCTGCAGGAACGGGATGTTGGTGGACACCCCGCGGATGCGGAATTCCGCGAGCGAACGGCGGGCACGGGCGACCGCGGCGGGGAAGTCGCGCCCGCGGCACGTGAGCTTGGCGAGCATCGAATCGAAGTGCGGACTGATCTGCGCACCCGCGGCGGTCGTGCCGCCGTCCAGGCGCACCCCCGCACCGCCGGGTGAGCGGTACGTCGTGATCTTGCCGGTGTCGGGACGGAAGCCCTGCGACGGGTCCTCGGTCGTGATGCGGCACTGCAGCGCGGCGCCGCGCAGGCGGATGTCCTCCTGCGCGAGGTGCAGCTCGTCGAGGGTCTGCCCGGCCGCGATGCGCATCTGCGACTGCACGAGGTCGACGTCGGTGACCTCCTCGGTCACGGTGTGCTCGACCTGGATGCGGGGGTTCATCTCGATGAAGACGACCTCGCCCGTGCGCGGTCCTGCCGTCTCCAGCAGGAACTCCACGGTGCCGGCGTTTTGGTAGCCGATCGACTGGGCGAACGCGATGGCGTACCGGTGCAGCGCATCCCGCACGTCCTCGGAGAGGTTGGGAGCCGGCGCGATCTCGATGACCTTCTGGTGGCGGCGCTGCACCGAGCAGTCGCGCTCGAACAGGTGCACGGTGTGCCCGGCCTGATCGGCGAGGATCTGCACCTCGACGTGGCGCGGGCGCTGCACGGCCTGCTCGAGGAACATCCGCGCATCGCCGAACGCGCTCTCCGCCTCGCGCATGGCCTCGGCCAGCGCCGGTGCGAGCTCGCCGGCGGAGTCCACGCGCCGCATGCCGCGCCCGCCGCCGCCGGCGACGGCCTTGGCGAACAGCGGGAACCCGATGTCCTCGCCCTGGGCCACCAGGGCGTCGATGTCGTCGGAGGCCTCGGTGGAGCGCAGGACCGGCACGCCCGCGGCGACCGCGTGCTCCTTGGCGGTGACCTTGTTGCCGGCCATCTCCAGCACCGAGGCGGGCGGGCCGATGAAGGCGATGCCGTTCGCGGCGGCCTTCTCGGCGAGCTCGGGGTTCTCGGAGAGGAAGCCATAGCCGGGGTAGATCGCATCGGCCCCGCTCTCGCGTGCGACGCGGATGATCTCGTCGACACTCAGGTAGGCGCGCACGGGATGCCCGCGCTCACCGATCTGGTACGCCTCATCCGCTTTCAGGCGGTGGAGGGAGAACCGATCCTCGTACGGGTAGACCGCGACGGTGCGCGCTCCCACCTCGTAAGCGGCTCGAAAAGCACGGATGGCGATCTCGCCGCGGTTGGCGACCAGGATCTTTCGGAACATGCACACCTCACAGTGGCGGCCGGTTGAGTGTGCACTCAGCCTAGGGGACGGTAACGTAGACGCTTGTGCACGTACTCTCCGTCAGCTCGCTCAAGGGCGGCGTCGGCAAGACCACCGTCACGCTCGGCCTGGCCTCCGCGGCCTTCGCCCGCGGCGTGCGCACCCTCGTCGTCGACCTCGACCCCCAATCCGACGTGTCCACGGGCATGGACATCCAGGTGGCGGGCCGGCTGAACATCGCCGACGTCCTCGCCAATCCGCGCGAGAAGGTCGTCCGCCAGGCGATCACGACCAGCGGGTGGGCCAAGGTCCACCCCGGCACGATCGACGTGCTCATCGGCAGCCCGTCGGCGATCAACTTCGACGGCCCGCATCCCAGCGTCCGCGACGTGTGGAAGCTCGAAGAAGCCCTCGCCACGATCGAAGCCGACTACGACCTCGTGCTGATCGACTGCGCCCCCTCGCTCAACGCGCTCACGCGCACCGCGTGGGCCGCGAGCGACCGCGTCATCGTCGTCACCGAGCCCGGCCTGTTCTCCGTCGCCGCCGCCGACCGTGCGCTGCGGGCGATCGAGGAGATCCGCCGCGGCCTCTCCCCCCGTCTTCAGCCGCTGGGTGTCGTGGTCAACCGCGTCCGCCCGCAGTCGATCGAGCACCAGTTCCGCATCAAGGAGCTGCGCGACATGTTCGGCCCGCTGGTGCTGAACCCGCAGCTGCCAGAGCGCACGTCGCTGCAGCAGGCCCAGGGCGCGGCGAAGCCGCTGCACGTGTGGCCGGGAGATTCCGCACAGGAGCTCGCCGCCGACTTCGACGCGTTGCTGGATCGCGTGATGCGCACCGGCCGCATCCCGATCCCCGGCGACGTCGCCAGCGTCTGACCCGCCGGTCCGTCCCCCGGAATCAGGCGATTCGCCCGGATCAGGATGGAATCAGGCCGAATCGGCCTGATTCCGGCGATCTTCCTGATTCGGGCGCGCACGATCCACCCGCACGCGGGCGGTGCGGATGCGG
The DNA here is from genome assembly GCF_008727775.1 of Microbacterium lushaniae. Classification (NCBI taxonomy): domain Bacteria; kingdom Bacillati; phylum Actinomycetota; class Actinomycetes; order Micrococcales; family Microbacteriaceae; genus Microbacterium; species Microbacterium lushaniae. The sequence continues at coordinate 1,422,266 of NZ_CP044232.1, read as the reverse complement.
CGCCGGGAAGTTACGCGGTGCGCTTCGCGCGGTGGGCCGCGAGCTCGTCGACCGGGTCGGGTGCGGTCGCGTCGAACTCCACGAGCGTGGACTCGACCTCACGCAGCACCTTGCCCACGGCGATGCCGAAGACGCCCTGGCCGCGACTGACGAGGTCGATGACCTCGTCGTTGGACGTGCACAGGTACACCGACGCGCCGTCGCTCATGAGCGTCGTGCCGGCGAGGTCGCGGATGCCGGCGGCGCGGAGCTGATCGACGGCGGTGCGGATCTGCTGGAGCGAGATCCCGGTGTCCAGGAGACGCTTGACGAGCTTGAGGACGAGGATGTCGCGGAAGCCGTACAGCCGCTGCGAACCCGAGCCCGACGCCCCGCGGACGGTCGGCTCGACCAGTTCGGTGCGTGCCCAGTAGTCCAGCTGACGGTAGGTGATGCCGGCCGCACGTGCGGCGACGGCGCCGCGGTACCCGACTTCGTCGTCCATCTCCGGCAGACCGTCGGTGAACAGGAGATCCGAGACGAACCGAGGTTCGCCGACTGCTTTTCCAGCGGTCATGCCAGGAACCTCCTCGGGGAATCGGATACGTCAACGCTAGATGAGCGAGCGGCCCGCGGCAACGACATCCGCATCCCGGGTTCGGCGTGTCGCGCCATCACGAGATGATGCGATCGATCGCGTCGCGCACGAACACCGCACGCACGTCCTCGAGACGTTTGGCCAGCTCCGGGGCGAGCTCGCTCGCACGCGCGCGGGACGCGGCATCCGGGCGACGCATGAGGGTCGCCAGCGCCGACTCGATGAGCGAGGCCTCGCGCTCGGCGCTCTGGCGGAGACTGCGCAGGTGGCGCGGTTCGATGCCGTGCCGATCCAGCGCCACGAGCGCGCGCAGCAGGGCCAGCGTCTGATCGGTGTACGTCTCGGACGCCGCGATCATCCCGGTGCTGATCGCATCGTTGAGCAGCTGCGGGGCGGCCCCTGCGGCGGCCAGCAGCTCCGCCCGGCGGTACCGGCGCGGAGCGGGCACGATGGAGGGGACGGCGCTCGGCGGCGACGGATTGCGGCCCGCGTCGAGCTCGGCGAGGTAGTCGCGGATGACGTTCAGCGGCAGGTAGTGGTCGCGCTGCAGCGTGAGCGCCAGGCGCAGACGGTCGAGGTCTGCGGCGCAGAACTTGCGGTACCCCGAGTCCGTCCGCGTGGGCGCGACGATCCCCTGCACCTCGAGGAAGCGGAGCTTGCTGGAGGTCAGCGAGGGGAATTCCGGGGTCAGCCGCGCCAGCACCTGGCCGATGCTCAGCAGCCCCGCGGACGACGAACGTCCACGGGCGGATGCGGCGGGCATCAGGCGTTGGCGGCCGGCGGGAGGTCCGCGGGCGAGACGAAGAAGGTCAGGCGGAACTTGCCGATGCGCACCTCGGCGCCGTTGGCGAGCGTCGTGCGGTCCACCCGCTCCCCGTTGACGTAGGTGCCGTTGAGCGAGCGCTGGTCGACGATGTCGAAACGCACGCCCTCGCGGATGATCTCGGCGTGCCGGCGGGAGACCGTCACGTCGTCGAAGAAGATATCGGCCTCGGGGTGACGACCGACCGTGGTGACGTCGGTGTCGAGCAGATAGCGGGCGCCGGCAGTGGGGCCCGAGCGCACGAGCAGGAGGGCAGCGCCTGACGGCAGCGCCCCGATCGCCTCGATCTCGGTCTCGCTCAGCTCGCTTCCGAACGGCACGAAGGACAGGTCGGCGTCGTGGCCGAAGGTCTGCGTGGTGTCGTGCGAACGGGCATCCGAGGTGCCGTTATCGGCGTCGCGCCGGATCTCGCCCGGCTCGGGTCGACGTGTTTCGTCCACGAGTCCTCCTTCCTCATCCACACTAACCGAAAGCGGCGGGCCTGATGCGGCCTCTCCCCCGCGACGCCACGGCGCTGTGCTGCGCTCTGGGTCGGCGTTCGGGCACCGGTTCCGGATCCGCCTCACAGGGCGGGGATTCGAACCTACTGACAAGGAGTCCACCGTGTCGAGTCCGGCACCCGGCATCGCGCCCATCATCGGGGTGTCCATCCCGCACCTCCGTCCCCATGCGGCAGCGGGCGGATTCCCCGCCTGGCCGCCCGGCAGGGGCAGCCGGTGGCCCGCGCAGGGCCGCGGGTAGGCTCGGAAGGGTGACCCCCGACCGCTTCCGCATCCACCCCCTGACCGCCCTTGCGACGGTCCTCCTGATGGGCCTCGCCCTGCTGTGGGGCGCGGCGTCGCCGGCGGCGGCGCACGACCAACTCGTCTCGACCGACCCGGAGGCCGGCGCCGAGCTGACCGCACTCCCCGAGACGCTGACGCTCACCTTCAGCGCCGAGCTCCTCGGCGCCGACGACGCGAACCAGGTGCAGGTGACGGATGCCGCGGGCACCGCGCTGGCCGAAGGCCCCGCCGTCGTGGCGGGCACCACGCTCACGCAGGCACTGTCGGGCGAGCCCAGCGGCAGCATCCAGGTGGTGTGGCGCGTGGTCTCCAGCGACGGCCACCCGATCTCGGGCGAGTTCGCGTTCACGGTCACCCCGCCCGCGCCGACCCAGACGCCCACGGCGGCGCCGGAGCCCAGCGAGACGGCCACCCCCACCGACTCCGCCGAGCCCTCCCCCTCCCCCACGCTCATATCGAGCGAGGACGGCGAGGACGGCGCCGACCCGCTGCCGTGGATCGTCGGCGCGGTCGTGCTGGTCGTCGTGATCGGGGTCGTCGTGTACCTCCTGGTCATCCGCCCGCGGCGCGCGCAGACCGGCTCCGGCACGCGCGACGGGCGATAGGCTGGGAGTCATGCCTCACTACGACGTCGTCATCCTCGGCGCGGGCCCCGGCGGTTACGTCGCGGCGATCCGCAGCGCTCAACTGGGCCTCTCTGTCGCGGTCATCGAAGAGAAGTACTGGGGCGGTGTGTGCCTGAACGTCGGCTGCATCCCCTCCAAGGCGCTGCTGCGCAACGCCGACCTGGCGCACACGTTCCACGCCAAGGCCGACCTGTTCGGCATCTCCGGAGACGTGCACTTCGACTTCGGCACCGCGTGGGATCGCAGCCGCAAGGTTGCCGACCAGCACGTCAAGGGCATCCACTACCTGATGAAGAAGAACAAGGTCACCGAGTACGACGGGCGCGGCACGTTCGTCGACGCGAACTCCATCGACGTCGCCGGTGCCAACGGCTCGGTCGAGCGCGTGACCTTCGACAACGCCATCATCGCCACCGGCTCCACCGTGCGGCTCCTGCCGGGCGTGAGCCTGAGCGAGAACGTCGTGACGTACGAGGAGCAGATCCTCAACCGCGAGCTGCCGAAGTCGATCGTCATCGTCGGCGCCGGGGCCATCGGCATGGAGTTCGCGTACGTCCTGACCAACTACGGCGTCAAGGTCACGATCATCGAGTTCCTCGACCGCGCCCTCCCCAACGAAGACGCCGAGGTCTCCAAGGAGATCCAGAAGCAGTACCGCGGCTACGGCGTGGACATCCTCACCTCCACCAAGGTGGAGAAGGTCGAAGACTCCGGCGACAAGGTCACCGTCACCTACACCGGCAAGGACGGCGCGCAGGGCTCGATCGAGGCCGACCGCGTGCTCATGTCGATCGGCTTCGCGCCGCGCGTGGAGGGCTTCGGCCTGGAGAGCACGGGCGTGAAGCTCACCGAGCGCGGGGCCATCGGCATCGATGACCACATGCGCACGAACGTGCCGCACATCTACGCGATCGGCGATGTCACCGCGAAGCTGCAACTGGCCCACGTGGCCGAGGCGCAGGGCGTCGTGGCCGCCGAGACGATCGGCAAGGCCGAGACGATGACCCTGGGCGACTACCGGATGATGCCGCGCGCGACGTTCTGCACGCCGCAGGTGGCCTCCTTCGGTCTCACCGAGCAGCAGGCCCGCGACGCCGGTCACGAGATCAAGGTCGCGAAGTTCCCCTTCACCGCCAACGGCAAGGCCAACGGCCTGGGCGAGCCGATCGGCTTCGTCAAGCTCATCGCCGACGCCGAGCACCTCGAGCTGCTGGGCGGGCACCTCATCGGCCCCGATGTCTCGGAGCTTCTGCCCGAGCTGACCCTCGCGCAGAAGTGGGACCTGACCGCCCTCGAGCTGGCGCGCAACGTCCACACCCACCCCACGCTGTCGGAGGCGCTGCAGGAGGCGTTCCACGGCCTGTCGGGTCACATGATCAACATCTGAGGTCTCACACGCCCGACCTGCGGCGCCGCCCCGACCGAAGCCGGGGGCGGCGCCGCAGTGTTTTCCGCGGTCAGCGGCCGAGCGTGCGGGCGAGCTTGGAGCCGGATGCGGCGGGGCGGGCGCCCACGGCAGCCACCGCAGCGTCCACCGCGGTGAAGAACGCCGCCTGCCGGTCCGGATCGGCCGGGGCGGCGGGGCCGAGCTCGACCTCCCACTCGCGCCACGCCGATTCCCGGCCGCTGCGCTCGTCGCGGGCGCGCACGCGGTCATCGACGAACTCCGCGACGAGGGCCCCGGCGGTGTCGCGCAGAGCGTAGGCCGTGCGGGTGTTGCGCACGCGGGCGAGCGGGGTGAAGGGCGGCTGCGCCCACTGCGCGATCGCGGCGGCGACGGCCTCAGGGACGACGGGATCGTCGGTCTCCTCGTCGAGGGGCCACTGCCACTCGTGCCGGCCGTCGGGTGCCGACACCTTCACGTGCCACCCGGCGTCGGGGCCGCCGGAGCGCCGGCGCACGGCCACGCGGGCCCGGGCGAGCGCTCCGTCGGCGGTGTCGAGGTAGCGGGCGTCGAGTTCGCGCACTTCCGCCTCGTCGACATGCGCGACGCCCGGCAGTGCCGACCAGTCCGGCAGGACGGCGCTGTCGTCGACGTCGTACTTGCGCTCGACCTCGATCGAGCGGAGTGGCTCGGCGTCAGCCGTCACTCCAGACGCCCGTCCTCATTGGGGTTGATGTCCTCGGTGCCCTCGACGAAGCGGAACGTCGCTTCGGTGGGGCCGTCGTCCTCCCCCGTGTGGGTGAAGCCGCCGTCACGGCGGTAGACCAGCTGGCCTTCGCCGTAGCCCACGATCATCGTGTCCTGAGTGTCGTCGTCGAGAGGGAGCACCTGGCCGTCCAGCGGCCCTCCGGTCAGTCGTGCGATAGCCATCCCCACAGCGTAGTCCCGGCGGGAGCCGCGGGGCCGATGCCGGTGCGAGCCCTAGACTCACTCGGATGAAGGCCCTGCGCACGTTCACCGTCCGACCCGTCCTCTCCGAGCGTCTCGCGCACCTGGACCGGCTGGCGTCCAACTGGCGCTGGTCGTGGAGCCGCGCGACGCACGCCCTGTTCGCGTCGATGGACCCGGGCCTGTGGGTGCAGATCGGTGAGAACCCCTCGCGAATGCTGGGGGCCCTCGGCCAGGCGCGACTGGACGAACTGGCCCGCGACGATCAGTTCGTCGCGCGCGTGCACGAAGAAGACGACCGCCTCCGGGCGTACCTGACCGGAGACCGCTGGTTCCAGTCGCTGCCGGGCCCCAAGCCCGCGCACATCGCGTACTTCTCCCCCGAGTTCGGCGTCGACGGCTCACTGCCGCAGTATTCGGGAGGCCTCGGCATCCTCGCCGGCGACCACCTCAAAAGCGCCTCCGACCTGGGCGTCCCGCTCACCGGCGTCGGGCTGTTCTACCGGGCGGGCTACTTCCGTCAGTCCATCGCCGATGACGGATGGCAGCGCGAGAGCTATCCCGTGCTCGACCCGTACGGGCTCGGTCTGACCCTTCTCCGCGAAGACGACGACACCCCCGTCGAGATCGCCCTGGCCGTCACCGGCGGGCGCACGCTCTCGGCGCGCGTGTGGGTGGCAGACATCGGCCGCGTCCCCCTGCTGCTGCTGGATTCGGAGACCCCCGCCAATCCGGAGGACCTCCGCCACGTCACCGACCGGCTCTACGGCGGGGGCGGCGAGCACCGGCTGCTGCAGGAGCTGCTCCTGGGGATCGGCGGTGTGCGCGCCGTGCGGGCGTGGTGCCGCATCACCGGTCGCGAAGAGCCCGACGTCTATCACACCAACGAGGGCCACGCCGGATTCCAGGGGCTGGAGCGGATGTCCGAGCTGATGTCCGGCGCCGGGCTCGGGTTCGACGCCGCGCTCGCGCAGGTGCGCGCCTCGACGGTCTTCACGACGCATACGCCGGTGCCCGCCGGCATCGACCGGTTCCCGCGCGACCTCGTCGCGGACTACCTCGCCACCGGGCTGCTCGCGGGCCTGGACGCCGGCCGCGCCCTGGCACTCGGCGCCGAGGACTACCCCGGGGGCGACGCCGGCGTGTTCAACATGGCGGTTCTGGGCCTGCACCTCGGCCAGCACGCCAACGGCGTCTCGCGCCTGCACGGCACCGTCAGCCGGGCGATGTTCGGCACGCTGTGGCCGGGAGTGGACACCGACGAGGTGCCCATCGGATCGATCACCAACGGCGTGCACGCGCCGACGTGGGTGCACCCGGCCCTCAAGTCGCTCAGCGAGCGCGCGTTCGGCGACGCCCTCACCACCGAGCACGACTGGCGCGACCGCGACGTCGTCAGTGACGGCGAGCTGTGGGCGGTGCGCACGGCGATGAAGCAGGAGCTGATCGCCGAGGCGCGCGGGCGCCTGGCCGCCGCCGGGTCGACCGCCGGCGCGTGGGCCGGGGACGTGCTCGACCCCGACGTGCTCACGATCGGCTTCGCCCGCCGCGTGCCGACGTACAAGCGCCTGACGCTCATGCTGCGCGATCCCGAGCGCCTGACGCGGCTGCTGACCGACCCCGAGCGCCCCGTGCAGATCGTGATCGGAGGCAAATCGCATCCGGCCGATGACTCCGGCAAGCTGCTCATCCAGCAGCTCGTGCGATTCAGCCGCGACCCGAAGGTGCGCGACCGCATCGTATTCCTCCCCGATTACGACATCACCCTCGCCAAGACGCTGTACCCCGGGTGCGACGTGTGGCTGAACAACCCCTTGCGCCCGCTCGAGGCGTGCGGGACCTCGGGTATGAAGGCGGCCCTGAACGGCGCGCTGAATCTGTCGGTGCTCGACGGATGGTGGGACGAGTGGTTCGACGGACGCAACGGCTGGGCGATCCCCACCGCCGACACGGCCACGAGCGATCAGGAGCGCGACGACCTCGAAGCCGCCGCCCTGTACGACCTCATCGAGCACCAGCTGGTGCCGGCGTTCTACGACCGCGACGGCGGCATCCCCGTGGGCTGGCTCGAGCGCGTGCGGCACACGATGACGGACCTGGGCGCGAAGGCCACGAGCGACCGGATGGTGCGGGAGTACGTCGGTGCGCTCTACACGCCCGCCGCCGTGCACGCGCACGCCCTCGCCGCCGACGGCCACGCGGCCGCGGTCGAGCTGGCCGCCTACATCGCACGCGTGCGGGGAGCATGGAGCGGCGTGCGGGTGCGCAGCGTGGATGCGTCGGGCATCGCGCAGCAGGCGCGCGCCGGTGACCGCCTGACCGTGCGGGCGGAGGTGGAGCTCGGCGGGCTCTCCCCCGCCGACGTGGCCGTGCAGCTGGTGTCGGGTCGTGCCGACGCCGACGGCGACCTCGCCGGCGAACGGACCGTCCTCACGCTTGACGCCACCGGCGCGCACGAAGAGGCGACGGTGTTCGAGGCGGCGCTGGATCTGGATGTCACCGGACCCTTCGGCTACGCCGTGCGCGTCGTGCCGCAGCATCCGCACCTGGTCTCTGCAGTGGAGTTCGGTCTGGTGACCTTCGCGTCATGACCGGAGCACCACGACCTTTCGTCCTCCTCGCCACGCGCGCCGAGGACGGCCCCGCCGACGAGGAGTACGCCCTCTTCCTGCGCGCGAGCGGCCTGCGACCGGAGCAGCTGCGGCGCGTGCGGCTGGAGGCGGGCCCGATGCCCGCCATGGACCTGGACGCGGTGTCGGGGATCTTCGTGGGCGGGAGCCCGTTCAACTCCTCCGACCCCGCCGACACCAAGTCGGCGGTGCAGCGACGCGTCGAGGCCGAGTTCGCCGACCTGCTCGCCGAGGTGGTCGCGCGGGACGTGCCCTTCCTCGGCGCGTGCTACGGCGTGGGGACGATCGGCACGCATCTGGGCGCGACCATCGACCGGCGACATTCCGAGCCGATCAGCATCGTGCCGGTGACCCTCAGCGACGCCGGTGCGGCCGATCCGCTGCTGGCGGGGATGCCGCGCACCTTCGACGCGTTCGTGGGGCACAAGGAGGCCATCAGCGAGCTGCCGGCGCCGGCGGTGCTGCTGGCGTCCTCACCCTCGTGTCCGGTGCAGATGTTCCGCGTCGGCGAGAACGTGTACGCGACCCAGTTCCACCCCGAACTGGATGTCGACGGCATCACGACGCGGATCCACGCGTACGCGGCCCACGGCTACTTCGCACCCGACGAGCTGGACGCCACCCTCGCCGCCGTGCGCCGGGTGCATGTGAGCGAGCCGGCGCGGATCCTGCGGACGTTCGTGGCGCGCTACGCGCGCTGACGCCCCACGAAGGACACGACCGGGATGGGGCCGGTCACCTCGGGTCTGGAACGCGCGAGCGCGGGGCCGAGGCCCAGGTCGACCAGCCGCACCTCGCCGGAGAGCTCAGGCCCGCGCCCGCGGACGAGGCCTGCCTTCACGGCGCCGAAGGTCACCGTCGTCGTCGCCGGCAGCACCACATCGTCGGCGTCTCCGTCGTCGGGGTGCAGTCCGCTGGGCAGGTCGACGGCGATGACGCTCGCCTCACCCCCGCGCACCGTCGGCAGGAGGCGCTCGACCACGGCGCGTGCCACTCCGCGCAGGCGCGGATCGGCCGAGGCCCCGATGCCCAGGATGCCGTCGAGGATCACCGTGTACTCCCCCGCCCGCTCGCGCATCTCACCCGCGCTGCGGAGCACAGCGCCCGCCGACAGCGCGGAGGCGAGGGCGTCGCGGTGCGCGCGGTCGGAGGTCAGCACGATGTCCACGGGCTGCCGGGGCGTGGCGATCTCGGCAGCGGCATACAGGGCGTCACCGCCGTTGTCGCCGCCGCCGGCGAGCACGAGAAGCGCGCCGGGCGTCTGCGCGAGTCGCTCGCGCACGACGTCGGCGAGGGCGGCCGCCGCCTGCCGAATGAGCGGTTCGCCCGCCGCCAGCAGCGGAGCCTCCGCGGCGCGGACCGCGGCGGCGCTGTAGGCGGAGTTCAGAGCGTTCTCACGCATTCTCGCGCTCCTTCTCCTCCGCCTCGCGTGCCGCGCGGAGCTCGGCGGACACCGCTTGCACCTCCTTCTCCGCGCGGCGGACCCGGAACTGGCCGAAGGTGGCCGCACCGTACCGGGCGCTCACGCGATCCTCGTCCTCCTCCACGCCCATGACGATGTACGCGGCGGCGATGAGGATCACCTGGCTGGAGAGGTTCAGCCACAGCAGCAGCGCGATGAAGGAGGCGAAGGTGGCCAGGAGCGGGTTGGCCGACGCGCCGCCGACGAACAGACCGGACAGCTGCTGCAGGACCGTGAGACCGAACCCGCCCAGCATCGCGCCGACCCACAGGGTCCGCGGGCGCGCCCGGACGCCGGAGAGGAGACGGAAGGACACCCCGACGACGAGGGTGTCCAGGACGAACACGACGAGCGCGGAGACCAGCCAGGCGACGAAGCCCAGCGCCGGCTCACCCTCGGCGATGCCGAGCCAGTCGGTCAGGACCGAGAGGCCGGCGGTGGCCAGGAAGGTCGCCGCCGCGGCAGCGGCCAGGCCCAGTCCGATCCCGATCGCCAGGAGGAGGTTGCGCAGGATCACCCAGATGAACAGCACGTCGTCGACGGCGACGCCGGCGATCGACCGCAGCGCCGAGCGCAGCGATCCCACGGCGCCGATCGCGGCGCCCAGAAGAGCGACCGCCGAGATGACACCGGCGATGCTCAGACCGTCCGGGGCCACGACCTCGTCCAGATCGATGACGCCGACCAGGCCGGGGATCGCCGCGTCGAGGGCATCGACGAGGGCGTTCCACGCCTCCCGGTTGCCCGCGAGCCACAGCGCCGCGACCGAGAAGCCCAGCAGGACGCCGGCGAACAGGGCGAACAGGGTGCGGTACGTCACCGAATCGGCCAGCATCGGGCCGCGGTGGCGGCTGTACAACAGGAACGCACGCACCGGACGGCGGGCCAGCGCCCAGGCGGTCAGGCGGGAGAGCACCGAACTCGACATGTCGCCAATCTATCTGCGGCCCGCCACCCCACCCCGGGGCTTGACGGCCGTGGAGCCGGAGGTCACCTCGACGCGAGCGCGGGCAGGGCGGCGGCGAGGATCGCGAACCAGGCCCCGCCCAGCATCCACGGGCCGAAAGGGATCGCCGTGCGCGCCGCGGCGCGCCGCGTGAGCAGCAGCACCACGGCGTAGATCCCCGCCAGCAGGAAGCCCGCGAGGGCGCCCACGAGGACGCTCTCCCATCCGAGGAATCCCAGGTACGCGCCGATGACGCCGGCCAGCTTGACGTCGCCGCCGCCCATCGCGGCGGGGCGCAGCATCCGCAGCAACAGGTAGAAGGCGAACAGGGCCAGGGCTCCGCCGGCGACGGGCAGCAGTCGCTGCGGCGCGCCCTGCGCGAGCGCCGACGCCGTCAGCAGCACGGCGGCGACGGGGTATCCGGGCAGCACGTAGCGATCGGGCAGGCGGTGCGTGCGGGCGTCGATGACGGCGAGGACCACGGACTGCACGGCGAACACGGCGTACGCGAGGAGTGCGCACGCAACGGCCACACCGAGCGCGACCGTCATGTCAGCCGTCGAGGATGTCCAGGTCCACCGTGACCGGGCCGCCTTCGACGAGACCTTCACCCTCGCGCACGGCCCGCTTGAGCGGGAGCGCGTACGTGCCCGATGACCCAGGGAAGATCGACGTGCGCCACGTCGTCTCCCCCACGGTCGCCTGCACGCGCACGGCACCGAAGCCGCCCGCGAACGGCTGCATCACCTCGCGCACCTCGGCGCTCAGCTCCTCCGGCACGTCGGCGAAGAACCACGCCGCATCCTGGCGGGCCTGCCACCGGTACACGTGGGTCTCGAAGCGCAGGTGCACCGTTACCGCCGCTTCTCCGGCGTCATCACGTCGCCGCCGGCCGGCCACGTGATGTCGGCGGCCCGCAGGGGCCGGGCGCTCTGCGCCTCGTGCGCACGGTGCCACGGGGAGCCTTCCGGCCAGCTCGCCGCGAACGTCGGGATGACCCGCCACACCCGTCGCAGCAGCGCCGAAGGGCGGGCGAACGGACGTGCCGACACCGGCATCCGCAGGTCGGGGTCATAGCGCACGCCGTCGCTGGGGCGCAGGTGGATCGTGAGGTCGAGGTCGTCGTGGATGATCGGGTTCGTCCGCTCGACCTGGTCGCGCACGCGCTCCCACACGCGTGAGCGCATGGCGAAGTTCGATCCGAACACCAGCGGGACCCCGAGCCACTGCTTGACCCAGAACGTGCCGCCGCCGATGTACCAGTGATCGCCGAGATAGCGCACGAGGGGCGTGGAGCCGTAGAACTCCGAGCCGCCCGTGAGCACCCCGAGGTCGGGGTCGGCGGCGAAGGCCTGCGCGATGCGGGCGATCCAATCCCGGTGCGGGCGGGAATCCGCGTCCAGACGGGCGATGAGGTCGAACCCGCGTGCCTCGTCGTACCCCCGCGCCGCCGCGGGCCAGATCCCCACGAGCGACTCGGTGACCACACGCGCCCCGTGCCGGCGGGCGACGTCGGCGGAGTCGTCGGTGCTGACGTTGTCCACGACGATCACCTCGTCGGGCGGGCGCGTCTGCGCGGCCAGGGCCCGCAGGCACTCGTCGAGGTAGGGCGCGTCGTTGCGGCACGGGATGACGACCGCGATGCGGGGGAAGACGGACACGGGGCCACGCTACTCGCGCCGGTCGCCGCGTGTGGCGGAGGCCGCGCCGCAGGGCCGGATCGTCCCGGTCAGCGGATGACGACGGGGGTGCCCACCGGCAGCTGCCCGAGCCGGGCGATCGCCTCGGCGCCGAGCCGCAGGCAGCCGTTGGAGATGCCGCCGGATCGCGCGTCATGATAGTGGAAGGCGGTGACGGCGACCGGTGCGCCGCCGAAGCCGTCGAGGGTCGGCGACTGCACCGACAGGTAGACCAGCGGATGACCGCGCGTGTAGCTCAGCGACGGCTCGGAGCGCACCATCATGACGAAGGAGCGGCCGCGCGGGGTCGGAGTACCCTCCGCTCCCCACGCGTAGTCGTCGGCGACACGCTCACGGGCGCCGTCGCGGCCGACGACGTCGATCGTCCGCGCGGCGAGGTCCACCTCGATGCTCTGCTCCCACGCCGACAGCTCCACGTCCTGTGCGCGCACCCAGCCCGTCACCTGCGCGGGGTTCCCCGTCGACGGCAGTGCCGAGCGTCCGGTGAGCAGCACGTGCAGCCAGTGCTCCTGCCGCTCGATCACGGGCACCGTCGTGCCGTCGTAGAAGTGGTCGCGGGGCAGAGTCGCCACCGGCGCCTCACCGGGGACGGCGAAGACGGGGATGCGGTCAGCGTTGGCGCGGACGAGGTCGCCCGTGAACGCCCCCGCAGGGTCGGCGTCCACCGGGAGCGCGGGAATCACGGCGTACACGTCGACCTGGGGAAGCTGGTCGAGCGGATACGCCGTGGTGTCGGCGGGGTGGCCGCTCGGGGTCGGGGTCGGGGTCGGCGTGGCGCTGGGCACCGCGGCCGGCGTCGTGGCCGCCGGCGACGCCGCGGGCGGCGCGGAGGGCTGGTTGGACACCGCCCACACCGTGACCGCGCCGGCGGCGACGAGCACGGCGGCGACCCCCATCGCGATCGAGCGGGCGGCGCGTCGGCGCGGCGGTCGGGAGTCGGTCACCGTCCCATGCTCCGCTGTGCGGCGGCGCGGGGCAAGCCGGCGCTACCGGATGCTCCCCTCAGGGACGACTCCCGGTAGCGTCTGGCCGTGGGTTTCTCGCTGTGGGGGTTGATCGTCAGCGCCATCGTGCTGCTACCCAATCTCCTCCTGGTCGCCCTTCCCCCGCGCACGCCGCTGCCGCGCCCGCGGGTCCCGGTGCTGTGGGCGGCGGCCGAGCGCGTTGGCCAGGCGCTGTGCTTGGTCGTTCCGGCCGTCACCGCGCCCGGCGGGTCGGCGCCGGGGTGGTCGATCGTCGTCGTCGTGGCCGTCGTCGCCTACCTCGCGCTGTGGGGGCGCTATCTCCGCACCGGTCGGCAGGCGGCGGCGCTGTTCGACCCCGTGTGGCGGGTCCCGGTGCCGATGGCGATCCTCCCCGTGGTGGCCTTCGCGGCCACAGCGGCGTGGCTCCTGAGCCCGTGGATCGCGGCATCGGCCGCTCTGCTCGCCATCGGGCACATCCCCTCCTCGCTCACCCGTGCTCGCGCGCTCCGGGAGGCCGGGCGCGTGGGGTGACCGCGCCGGTGAGAGCAGGACCTGTCCTTGCGGACAGGGCGGACTGATCGTGCGGCCGGGGTGCGCCGCATCCGCGGTGCGCAGGCTGGAGACATGGATGCACTGACCCACACCCCCACCCCCTCTCCCACCCCCGATCGGCGCCGTGCCCCGCGTGGGCGCATCGCGCTGGCCGCGACGACGGCAGCCGTGCTCGTCGCCGGTGCGCTGGCCTTCGGCGCGGCCGCACGTACGACCGCCGCCGACCCGGTCGAGAGCGCGCTGGAACAGCGCCTGCAGTCGCTCGTGGACGCCGGCTACCCCGCGGCGCTGGCATCGGTCACGCGCCCCGACGGGACGAGCATCGAAGTGTCCGCCGGCGACGGCGACCTGAGTTCTGACCGCAAGACCCCGGCGGACGCGGAGGTGCGCATCGGCAGCAACACGAAGATGTTCGTCGCCACCGTGGTGATGCAGCTGGTCGAGGAGGGCGCTGTCTCCCTCGACGAGCCGATCGAGACCTACCTGCCCGGAGTCGTCGCGGGCGACGGGATCGACGGCGCCGCCATCACCGTCCGGGATCTGCTGCGTCAGACCTCGGGTCTGCCCGAGTCGTCCGAGGTCGTCGCCACCGACCCGTTCGGCATGCAGGACGTGTACATCTCGGGACGTGATCTGCTGGACATCGCCCTCGCCCAACCCGCCTCGTTCGCGTCGGGCGAGCGCTGGGAGTACAGCAACACCAACTACATCCTGCTGGGCCTCCTGATCGAACGCGTCGCACAGCGCCCGCTGTGGGAGCAGATCGACGAGCGGATCGTGGAGCCGCTGAGGCTCGAGCACACCTACCTGCCCGTCCCCGGCGAGCGCGAACTGCGCGGGGCGCACGTGGAGGGCTACCACGCCGACTTCCCCGGCGAACTGCGGGAGATCACCGACATGGACCCCGCCTTCGGGTGGGCCGCCGGCGCCGTGGTCTCCACGCCCACGGAGCTGAACCGCTTCATGCAGGCGCTGTTCGGCGGCGAGCTCGTCAGCGCCGAGAGCGTGGCGCTGATGCAGGACACCGTCGCCGCGGACGATCCGTTCCACCCCGACCTCGGGTACGGGCTCGGCGTGCAGAGCTACTCCCTCGAATGCGGGATGGTGTGGGGTCACGGCGGCGACATCCCCGGCACCCAGACGCGCAACGCCGTGGCACCGGACGGCACCGCGGTGACGATCGCGGTGACCGCCCTTCCGTGGGCGATCGCCGATCCCGCCGACGAGGCGGTGCTGCTGCCGAAGTACGAGGTCGTGATGGACGTGCTGGATGAGACGCTGTGCGATTCGTGAGCACGAACCGCACCCACCCGGCTGCCGACGCGAATCCGCGTCGGCAGCCGGCGTGGTTGACTCACTCCATGTCCGTCGCCACCGCCCCTGCCGCCCCGGCCTCGCGGGTGCGCGCAGCGGTCGCTCCGGTGCTCACCGCCGCCGTCGCCGTGGGGTATGTCGGCATCGACCTGACCGGGGTCGACGATCCGGTGCTCTCACCCCTGCCTCCCCTGGGCCACGCCGCCCTGGTCATGCTGCAGGCCGTCGCACTGCTGTGGCGCGAGCGTGCGCCGCGGACGGTGCTGGGCATCGTCGTCGCGCTGGATCTGGTGATCCTCGCCACCAGCGGCGGTCAGCTGGGGATCGGCGCCCTGGCCGTGCTCATCGCCGTCTACGCCGTGTGGCGGCGGGGCACGCCGGGCGCCACTGCGGCGCTGGTCTGCGCGGCCGTCGCGACGATCGTCGTCAGCGCGACCGCCATGGCGGTCGCGGGCCTTCCGGTGCTCGCGATCGCGGTCGCCGCGGCGGCGCGGGTCATCGTCCTGTATGTGCTGCCCGTCGGGGCCGCAGAGTACGTCCGCAACCGCGCACGCCTGGCCGTGGCGGAGCGGGAGCGCGCGGCGCTGCTCGAGCGCGGCCGGCGCGAGGCGACCGCACGCGCCCTCCGCGCCGAGCGCACCGCCCTCGCGCGGGAGCTGCACGACATCGCCGGCCACCACCTCTCCGGCATCATCGTCACCGCGCAGGCCGCGTCCGCCCTCGCCGCCACCGACCCGGCGCGCACTCGCGACCTGCTCGGCAGCGTGCAGGAGGAGGCCCGCACGGCGCTGGCCGACCTGCGCCGCACCGTGGGGCTCCTCCGCGACGAGGGCACCGACGGGGACGGATCGCATGCTCCCGCCGCGGCACCGTCGCTCGCGCGGGTGCCGGAGCTCGTGGGGCAGGCGCGCACGGCCGGCCGCCGCGTCGAGCTCCTGATGGACGACGCCCTCCCGACGCTGTCGCCGTTGGCCGACGCGGCCGTGTACCGCATGGTGCAGGAGTCTCTCGCCAACGTCGCGCACCACGCGCCCGGCGCCGCATCCGTCGTGCGGATCGAGTCGACGGGTGGGATGCTGCGGGTCGTCGTGGGCAACGACCGCCCGCCGGCCCCGCCACCCGCGCGCCGTCGAACCGACGGCTACGGGCTCGCCGGGATGCGCGAACGCGCGGATCTCATCGGGGCGCAGCTCACCACCGGCGCCGAGCCGGACGGAGGCTGGTGCAACGAGCTGGTGGTCACGGTGGCTGAGGAGAAGGCAGAAGGACGCGCATGATCAGGGTGCTCATCGCCGATGACCAGACCATCGTCCGCGCAGGCCTGTCGGTCATCCTCGGCGCCGAACCCGACCTGGAGGTCGTGGGCGAGGCCGCCGACGGGGCGGAGGCGATCGCGCTGACCCGCTCCCTCCGCCCCGACGTGGTCTGCATGGACATCCGGATGCCGGGCACCGACGGCATCGCTGCGACCCGGGCCATCTCCGCCGACGCGGAGCTGACCACCGAGGTCCTCGTCCTCACGACCTTCGACATCGACGACGACGTGTTCGCGGCGCTGGAGGCAGGTGCGGCGGGCTTCCTGCTCAAGGGCGCCGACGAGGCGACGCTGGTCGCCGCCATCCGTTCGGTCGCCGCCGGTGAAGGCACGCTGGATCAACGCCTGACGCGCCGCATCCTGCGGGAGTTCACCGCGCGACGCCGCGCACCCCAGCCGCCGGCGGCCCTGCCCGTCGCCCTCACCGACCGCGAGCACGAGGTGCTCGGCCTGCTCGCCGAGGGGCTGTCGAACAGCGAGATCGCCGAGCGCCTGTATGTCGAGCCGACCACCGTGAAGTACCACCTCGCACAGATCCTGCAGAAGACCGGCGCCCGCGACCGCCTGCAGGCGGTGCTGTGGGGCATCCGCACCGGCGCGGTCGACATCCGCTGAGGCGGGTCAGGGCAGGACGCCGGCCGCGCGTGCGGGTGCGGCATACGCCTCGGCGAGCGTGGCGACGGTGTCGTGCGCGTTCAGCCCGCTCGGATTCGGCACGACCCAGGTCTCGACGCCGCCGATCTGCTCCGACTGGCGTCCCGCCTTCGCGCGCGGACGGTCGAAGCCCTGCCGGTACGCCGTGACCCCCACGACCGCGATGACACGGGGACGCCAGCGCGCCGCATCCGCTGTCACCCGCTCGGCACCTGCGCGCAGTTCGTCGCGCGTGAGCTCGTCCGCGCGGGCGGTCGCACGCCGGACGAGACTGGTGATGCCGATTCCGGCGTCCAGGATCATCGCGCGGTCGGCCTCGCTCAGCGGCTCCGAGAACGCCGGGAGCCGCGGCAGGACGCCTGCCGCCACGAGCGCCGGATAGAAGCGGTTGCCGGGATGGGCGAACGGCGTCCCGGTGGCCGCGGTCCACAACCCGGGGTTGATGCCGACGAACACCAGCCGGGGCCGGTCGGGCATGAGGTCGGGAATCGTCGCGTCGCGATACGACTCCAGTTCGGCGCGTGTGAAGCCCACGTCACCAGAGCGGGTGGATGTGGGCCCGCAGGCGCTCGTCGTACACCCGGTGCACGGCCGCGTCGAAGCCCGCGAGGTCTCCGCTGTCCAGGAGGGCGGCGGCATCCGCATTCGCCTCCGCCTGACCGGGGTTGCGTGCGCCGGGGATGACGCTCGTGATGCCCGGCTGCGCCGCGATCCAGGCCAGCGTCGCCGCCGGCAGCGGCACACCGGCCGGGAGGGCTGCTGCCAGCTCGGCGGCCGCCGCGACGCCGGTCTCGAAATCCACGCCCGAGAACGTCTCGCCCCGGTCGAACGCCTCGCCGTGACGGTTGAAGGAGCGATGGTCGTTCGCCGCGAACGTCGTGGAAGCGGTGTAGCGGCCCGACAGCAGCCCTGAGGCCAGCGGCACGCGGGCGAAGACGGCGACCCCGGCGGCGTGCGCGGCCGGGAGGACCTCGTCGAGGGGCTTGAGGCGGAACGGGTTGACGATGATCTGCACGTTCGTCACGTGCGGGCGCGCGATGGCGGCGAGCGCCTGCGCGCACGTCTCCACCGAGACGCCGTACGCCGCGATCGCACCGTCGGCCACGAGCGCGTCCAGCGCGTCGTAGGTCGCGTCCGCCTCGATGACGGCGGAGGGCGGGCAGTGCAGCTGCACCAGGTCGAGCGTGTCGACGCCGAGGTTGCGCCGGGACCGCTCCGTCCAGGCGCGGAAGTTCTCCGGCGTGTAGTTGCCCGGCTCCTGCGCCATGCGCCGGCCCATCTTGGTCGCGACGGTGATGCCGGCGTCCGGGCGCGACGCGAGGAAGCGGCCGATGATCGCTTCGCTGCGCCCATCGCCATACACGTCGGCGGTGTCGAAGAGGGTCACGCCGCGGTCCGCGGATGCAGCCAGCACGGCCGTGGCGTCATCCTCGCTGACATCGCCCCAGTCGCCCCCGAGCTGCCACGTCCCCAGTCCGATGACCGAGACCGAGCGGCCGGTGCGGGCGAAATCACGGTGCTGCATGGGGAGGATCCTTTCGCGCCCGGCGGTGTGCCGGCCGACTACGACCCTGCCACACCCGCACCGGGCGCGGCAGGCACGGTCACGGGGAACGTGACGGTGCGCCCGACCGAGCGCTCGCGTTCGGCGCGGATGCCGCGGCGCGCGTCACCAGGAATTCGGGCCACGTGAGCGTTCCGCGCGCAGCATCCGGACCGGCGAGGTTGCGTCCGTCCCGGTAGGCGGCGCCGATCGCGCCGCCCAGCGGCACGGGCACCGTCCACCGGCGGCGCCGCCTCGTCTTCAGCAGCGGACCCAGGATCTGCGGCACGTCCAGCACGGTGGGTCCGGCGAAGTCGGGGACCCGGCCCGCAGGGCCGTCCATCGCCACGCGCGCGAGCCGCGCGGCCACCTCGGCGACATCGACCGGCTCGAACCGCAGACCCCGCGGCGCCGGGACGACCGGGAGTCTGGCCATGGCCCCGATCGTGGCCAGGACGAAGTCGTGGAACTGCGCCGCACGCAGGATGCTGTGCGGGACCGCGCAGCTGCGGATCTCCTCCTCCGCCGCCGCCTTGGCGCGGAAGTAGCCGATCGGCATCGCGTCCGCCCCGATGACGGAGATCAGGACGAGGTGGGCGACACCGGTCCGTCCGGCGGCCGCCGCGACGTTGCGCGCTGCCACATCGTCGCCCTTGCGCCCGCCGGCCAGGTGCAGCACCACGTCGGCGCCCGCCATCGCGGCGTCCAGCCCGACACCCGCGACGGTGTCGCCGCGCAGGACGGGGATGCCGCGCGCGTCGGGCGTCGCCGTGCGACTGAGTACGCGGACGGTGGCGCCCGCATCGCGCAGCAGCGGCACGACATGGCGCCCGAGGTTTCCGGTTCCGCCGGTCACGAGCATCGTGGGCATGGTGGTCTCCGTCTCCGGGCGCGATCCACGCCCGCTGCGATGACGGCGACGCGGGGTGAAGTGTGACCACCGCGACGCTTCATGCGACCGGAGATATGTATGCAATGTGATCTTGTGCATGCAATAATCGCCGCGTGGCCGAGGTGTACGAAGCGTTGAAGGATCTCGTGGTGTCCGGCGCCATCCATCCGGGCGTGCGGGTGTCGGAGAGCGAATTGTCGGAGCGGCTGCACGTGTCGCGCACTCCCGTCAGAGAGGCGCTGGCTCGCCTGGAGGGTGACGGCCTCGTCCATGCGCGCGGTCGCGGCGTGCGGGTCGCGTCGCTGGACGCCGCGGCGCTCGTCCTGGTGCTGGAGGCCCGCGAGGCGCTGGAGTCGTGGGCGCTGGGCCGCGCGGCCGAACGCGTCGCCGAGGGGCTGGTCGCCCCGGTGCAGCTCACGCGGCTGCGGGCGCTCGCCGCGGCGGCGGACGAGCGCACGCGCGCGGGCGAGCTCGCATCCGCCGTCTCGGCGAACCGGGAATTCCATCTCGCCGCGACGGCACTGTGCGAGAACCCGCTCGTGCAGCGCACTCTCGAGGGCTACTGGAACCTCATCGCCATCGCCACCCGAGCCGGCCTGGACGAGGCGCGCCGGGCAGACAGCGTCGACCTGGAACACCGCCGGATGCTGGATGCCCTCGCGGCGGGCGACGCGCCGGCGGCCGCGCGCTCCGCTGCCGACCACGTCCGTCATACCCGAGAGGTCCTGTCGAAGGAGGACTCATGAGCCGCGCGCACACGTACTCGCTGTCGCTGGAGTGGACGGGCAATCGGGGCACCGGCACCTCCGGCTACCGGGACTATTCGCGCGACCACGTCGTGTCGCATCCGGACGCCCCGCCCATCCCCGGATCCTCCGATCCGGCCTTCCGCGGCGATCGCAGCCGCTGGAACCCCGAGCAGCTCCTGGTCGCCTCCCTGTCGCAATGCCACATGCTCTGGTACCTCCACCTCGCCGGAACGGCGGGTGTGGTCGTGACGGAGTATCACGACGACGCGACCGGCACGATGGCGGAGGACGACACCGGCGCCGGACGGTTCTCCGAAGTCGTCCTGCGTCCGCGGGTCGTCGTCTCGGCGGAGAGCGACCTCGACCTCGCCGAGCGACTGCACGGCGAGGTGGGCGATTACTGCTTCATCGCCCGTTCGGTGAACTTCCCGGTGCGCCACGTCCCCGCCGTCGTCCGGGCGGGCGCCTCGCCCCACCAGGCGGGCGTGGCTGACGCGGTCACAGGTCAGGCGCCGAAACCGTCATACCCATGACGCAGGAGAGGCAGCGGCGACATGACCGACCCGAGGATGCTGGCACGGTGGTTCCAGTCACAGCGTCCGCGCCTGGTCGCCATCGCCGTCAACCTCCTGGGCGATGCGGCAGAGGCCGAGGACGTCGTCCAGGACGCATGGCTGCGCCTGCAGCGCGTGGACCCGGCGGGCATCGACAATCTCGCCGCGTGGATGACCACGGTCGTATCGCGACTGAGCCTCGACGTCCTGCGTTCGGCCCGCCGACGCCATGAAGCGCCACTGAGCGCCGAACGATGGCCCGCGCACGCGGATGTCGCGCCCAGCCCGGAGGACGAAGCATCCGCGGCCGATCGGGTCGGAGTCGCCCTGCTCGTGGTGCTCGAGACGCTCGGCCCCGCCGAGCGGCTCTCGTTCGTCCTGCACGACGTCTTCGGTCTCTCCTTCCCCGAGGTGGCCGCCATCCTCGATCGCAGCGAAGCGAGCGCTCGGAAACTCGCCTCCCGCGCGCGTGCCAGGGTGCGCGGCGCGGCGCCCTCGCGGGCCGTATCGCGCACGGACGACCGGCTGGTCGCCGCGTGGCTTCGGGCAGCGCGGGAGGGTGAGTTCGCGACGCTGCTGGAACTTCTGGACGAGGGCGCGGTGCTGCGGGCCGACTACGGCACGCACAGCGAGACGATCCGCGGGGCGCGCGACATCGCGGAGCGGGCGGCGCTGTCGGCCAAGCTCGCCGCGAATTCCACGCGCGTGCTCATCAACGGCCGTCCTGCCGTGGCCGCGGTGGTGCGCGGCCGCATCGTGTCGGTGATGCTCTTCGGCATCCAGCGTGGCCGCATCACGGCTCTGGAGGTCTTGGCCGGCCCCGACCGGTTGCACGCCATCGCGGGACTGGATGAGGCGGTCGGGCCGCACACCTGATGCGACGAAGGGCTCCCGCTCGCCCCGCAGGTTCCGCTACGATCGCGCGCATGGCATACACCGATCACGGGGCGTTCGGCCGCCTCGCCCTGACGCGGCTGCGCAGCGCCTGACGGCGCGCCCCGCTGACGCAACAGCCGGTCGCTCCGCTCCGGACCCTGCGCCCGGACCGACGAGCGTGATTCACCGCCCCTCACCGGGGCGAGCTCCGCCGCGTCGTCCGCGTGCTCCGCACCCGAGTACGACTGGACCATTCGCATGCCCATGCACTCCCCTCCTGGCGGCCGCGCCGAGCTCGGCCAGAACTTCCTCCGCGACCCGCACGCCATCGCCCGCACCATCGACCTCGTGCACTCGACGCCCGGCTCCATCCTGGAGATCGGAGCGGGCGACGGCGCGCTGACTCTCCCGCTGTCCCGCCTCGCCCGGCCGCTGCGCGCGATCGAGATCGACCCCGCACGCGCACAGGCGCTGCGCAGACGCGCGCCCCACATCGACGTCGTCGCCGCCGACGGGCTCCAGGTGCCGCTGGATCGGCCCACCCTCGTCAGCAACGTCCCGTTCCACCTCACCACGCCGCTGCTGCGCCGCATCCTGCACTCCGGCACGTGGACGCACGCCGTGCTCGTGCTGCAATGGGAGGTCGCCCGCAAGCGCGCGGGGGTGGGCGGGCGCACGATGATGACGGCACAGACCGACCCCTGGTTCTCGTTCTCGCTGGAGGGGCGCATCCCCTCCCATGCGTTCACGCCCCGTCCGGGAGTGGACGCGGGCCTACTGCGCATTCAGCGGCGCACCGCTCCTCTCGTGCCCTTCGCCGAGCGCGGCGCGTACTCCGCGTTCGTCCGGCGGGTGTTCACCGGACGCGGCCGGACCATGATGCGCCTCATCGCCAACGCCGCACCCGGGTCATCGCCGCAGGCGGTCGGCGACGCCCTCGCGCGTGCAGGTGTCCCCTCCTCTGCGCTCCCCCGCGACCTGCGTCCGGCGCAATGGGCGGACATCTGGCGCGCGGCCGCTCGCCTCGATGGCACGAGGACGCGGCGCTCATCGGGGACGAGGTCCCTGGACCGCTCACATGGCGCTCGCGAGGATGGAGCCGTGGACGGGGGACAGCGGTGAAAAGTCGGCTCAACAGGTATCCGGAGTTCGCGGAGACCTTCGCCCGGCGCGGCCTCGAGCTCTCCGGCGGCGCCGTCGGAGTCGCCCTCGTGGTGCGCGTGCTGATCGAGCCCGAGGGCGTCGCCGTGCTCCTGACCGCGCGGGGGCGACCGTGAGCACTCCCGGCCGTCCGCGGCGACGGCATTCCGGCACGGGCCCGAGCGCTGCGCACACGGGCGGAGGCGACCTCGCGGCACGCATGAACTCGCTGCGCGCGGGCGTGCTGGGGGCGAACGACGGCATCGTCTCGGTCGCCGCCGTCGTGGTGGGTGTCGCGGGGGCGAGCGCCCAGATCTCGCACATCGTCACCGCCGGCGCCGCCGCGCTGATCGGAGGCGCGATCTCGATGGCCGTCGGCGAGTACGTGTCGGTGAGCAGTCAACGCGACACCGAGCGGGCGCTGATCGCGCATCAGCGCCAGGCACTCAGCACGTCGCCCGAGGCCCAGTTGGCGCGACTGAAGGAGGCGTATCGCGCGAAGGGCCTGTCCGACGCGACGGCGCAGCAGGTGGCCGGAGAGCTCACCGCACAGGATCCGCTCGCCGCCCACCTGGAGGCGGAGTACGCCATCAGCGCCGAGCAGGTGGTGAGCCCATGGACCGCTGCGCTGTCCTCGGGCACCGCGTTCGTGATCGGAGCGGTCCTGCCCATGGCGGCGATCCTGCTGCCGCCGCCCGAATGGCGGGTGACGGTCACCTTCATCACCGTGCTGCTGGCCCTGGCCGTCACCGGCGCGGGCGCCGCTCGGATCGGCGGCGCGCCGCCGCTGCGCGCGATGGCGCGCACGGTGCTGGGCGGCGCGCTCGCGCTCACGGCGACATGGGCTGCGGGGACGCTGCTGGACTCGACGGGTGTGGTGTAGCGGGAGTCCCGGGTACACCACACCCAGCGCGAAGACGGGCACGACGGGATCACGACGTGGTCGGCACCACGTCGTCCACCCACTCCACCAGCTGCCAGATCAGGCCGTTGGGGTCGGCGAACTGGCAGAAGCGCTCTCCCCACGGCTCCGTCTCCGGCGGTGTCACCACACGTGCCCCGGACGTCTGGATGCGCGCGAACTCGGCGTCCAGACCGTCGACCACGAACACCAGCAGCAGGCCCTGACCCGCCGGTCCTGCCACCTCTGCCGGCCGGAACGTGGACAGGCCCGTCGCCAGGAAGATGAGGTTGACCCCCGCTGTCGGATGCCCCAGCGACACGAAGCCGTCGGATGCCATCTGGTCTTCGAATCCGAAATGCCTCCTGGCGAACTCGGCCGACGCGTCCACGTCGCGCACGTTGAGAGAGATCGCCGACTGGGTGATGTGCATATCCGCTCCTCCTGTCTAACTCCGTACATTGTACGTAGTGTGGTGGTGCGACACAATGGGAGCGTGCCGAGACCGTTGATCGACCTCCTCTGGCGCGGTCATCCGAACGCCCCCGATGGCGGGAGCCGCGGGCCGCGAGCGAAGCGATCGACGTCCACCGTGGTCGACGGCGCGATCGCCTTGGCGGACGCGTCAGGGCTGGACGCAGTGACGGTCCGGGCGCTGGCGCAGTCGCTCGGGATGTCGACGATGTCGGTGTACACGCACGTCAATTCGCGCGACGATCTTGTGGTCCTCATGACCGACAGCGCGCACACGACGATGACACCGCCGCCGTACCGGGATATGGACTGGCGCTCGCGCGTGCGCGCCGTCGCCGACGCGAACCTCGCGCTGCACACCAGGCACCCCTGGCTCCTCGACGTGCACGACCCGCGCTCGGCGCTCGGGCCCGGCACCATCGCCAAGTACGACCACGAGCTCCACGCGTTCGATGACACCGGGATCGACGGGGTGCAGCGCGACGCCACCCTCGCGTTCGTCCTGGATTTCGTCAAGGCCAACGCATCCGCCCGGCTCGTCGTCCCCGAATTCGGCGCGATCTGGTCGGAGTCGGCCGACACGCTGGCCCACTACGTGGGGCAGGACTTCCCGCTGGCACGGCGCGTGGGAGCCGCGGCGGGCGAGAGCATGGGCGGCCCCTACAGCCCGGACGCCGCATGGGAGTTCGGGCTCGGCCGCGTCATCGCCGGGCTCGCCGCCATCATCGACGAGTGACCCGACCGCCGCGGCGCGAGCCGGCCCCACTCGAGGGAAGGACGCCGTTCAGCGCGAGTCGTTCCACAGCCCGGACGTGAGCCCGGACACCGTGCCGTCGTGGATCTGCTGCCAGTTGCGTCCGCCGCGGGCGAAGGTCCGGTGCACGCCCGGCGGCACGTCGTCGTGGGGTATCGGCGCATCCAGCCACGTACAGGGGCGGACGTGCACGAGGTCGACCGCCGCCGCCTCGGCGCCCCCGTCGTAGCGCCACCCGCCGTCCAGGCGCCCCAGCCAGAGGAGTCCCTCGGCATCCCGGGTCCACACGAATGCGCCATCGGGCGCCGCCGCGAACCGCTCCAGCCGCCGGGCCATCCTCTCGTCGTAGCGGGCGGCCACCTGCTCGGCGGCCGCCGCGAGGGAGGCGGGTCTGGATGCCAGCACGCCGCCGATCCCGCAGAGGCCGTGCGTGAGCGCGCGCTCCACGGCTGCTCCGCCATCCACGCCGCGTTGCCGCGACCGCATGGGCGCGCGGAAGACGGGGCTCGCGGGCGTCACCGTTCCATTCTCACGGGCGGAGCGCCGGTCGGAACCCCGTCCATCGCAGGTCGTCGGAGAGGTGACTCATGTCGTTGAACATCATGACCGTCGGAGCAGCCCCTGCTCGGTAGGTGAGCACGGTGAGTGCGGCGTTCGCGCTGGTGAGGTCCAGCCAGCGCGCGGGCGGGGACTCCAGCGCGTGGCGCACGAGCCACGCGATCGGGTAATCGTGCGTGATGAGCACTTCGTGCCGCTCTGCCGTCCCCTGCCCCGCGGGTCCCGCCGTCGCGAAACGTTCCGTGAGCGTGTCGGCAGTCCGCCGACCCGCGGCCGCGTCTGCCTCCGCGTAACCGTCGAAGAAGCCCGCCCAGCCCGGGGGCATCGTGTCGCCGGGCGGGACGTAGGGGATGTTGTCGATGAGTTCGGCCGCTTCGGCGACGGTAGCAGCCGGGAGGTGCCGGGCCACCTCGCGGGCGGTGGCGGCGGCGCGGGGCAACGGCGAGTGCCAGATCGCGCTGATGGGCAGGGACGCGAGCCGTTCCCCCAGGAGCTCCGCCTGCCGACGACCGGTTTCGGTGAGGGTTCCGAACGGGTCGGCTGCGCCGTGCCGTGCAATGTAGAGGTGACGTGTCGTCATGATCGCGCGTGGGGCCGGAGGGGCGTGGCTGATGTTCTCACTTCTGCTCCATGGGATAGGGGGGCGGGCGGTGGAGGTCGACGGTGCCGCGTGCCCCGTCGATGGTGAGCGCGGCGGATTCGGTGATGCGGCTGGTGGCGCGCGGGACACCGAGGACAGCGGGAATGCCGTGCTCGCGGGCCACGATCGCGGCGTGCGAGAGCGCACCTCCGGTTTCGGTGACGACGCCGGCAGCCGCGCGCAGGAGGGGCGTCCAGCTGGGGTCGGTGTACCGGCACACGAGGATGTCCCCCCGCCGAACACGGACGAAGTCGGCCGGCCCCGTGATGATCCGCGCCGGACCGCACGCGATCCCACGGCTGCCCGGAATTCCCTGGAGCGGGGCGGACGCCGTGCTGCTGACGGGCGAAGGGATATCGGCGGTGACCGGACGCGCCTGGAGGATCCAGATCCCGTCGCGATCCATCGCCCACTCGATGTCCTGCGGGGCACCGAGCACGTCGGCGATGTCCTGACCCAGCCCGCTCACAGTCCTCGCCGTGGCGTCATCGATGGTCGGTGCGACGCGCTGCGGCGGCCGCACGCGCCGCGTGCGAATGGTCTCTCCCGAGCGATCGGAACGGGTCAGCTTCCGCCCGATCGTGCGCACCACAGCGCCGTCGCCGTGGACCTCGTACCGGTCGGGATCGACGGTGCCGCCCACGGTGCCGATCCCCAATCCCCAGGCGCATTCGATACGAGTGACCTGCCCCGGACTCGAGGTGAACATCACTCCGGAGACCCGCGCGTCGACGAGCCGCTGAACGATGACAGCCATCGCCGGCCCGGGGTGCGGGCGGCGTGGCAGGCCATGACGGTACGAGCGGGCGCGGTCGCCGTGCAGGGAGGACCAGCAGGTGCGGACGGCGGCGCTCACCGACCCGACGTCGTGCGCGCCCAGCACTGTGGCGTACTGGCCGGCGGCGGAGGCGCCCTGGGCGTCCTCGTCGCGCGCAGAAGAACGCACCGCCACGGGCGCACCACCCCAGCCCGACAGGTGTCGCGCGATCGCCTCCGTCATCTCCGGCGGGATCACCGGAACGCCGGCGCCGGACAGGACGTCGTCGGCCCCTGCGCGCGGAGCGCTCCGCGTCACTGCGCCGAGGTAGGCGGAGAAGGGGATGACGAAGCCCTCCGGTACGGGAAATCCCGCCCGGCGCAACGCGCCCATGGTCGCCGCCTTGGCCCCGCACTCCTGCGCGACGGCGTCCTCGAGCCAGCGGATCATGGCGCCCCTTCAACAGAACGTTGACAACGATCCGTTGATTCTTCATGCTGATCCTGTGATCCGCAAGACCCCTATCGCCGACGCAGCGCGGGAAGACCACGCCGCGGCGGACCGCTACCGGATGGCGCGCGCGACCCTGCATGAGCACGGCGCGAAAGCGCTCGACCCTCGCCCGTGGCGGCCCGCATCCCACCCCTCCGCGATCGATCTGGCCCAGTTCGCCCTCTGGCGATCCCCCGACCTCCCCACCGACGGCCTGCTCAGCGCGCTCACCCTTCTCGCCGAGGCTCGCTCGGAGGTCGAGGGACTGGAGGCGGGCCTGCTGTTCGTTGCCCGCAGCGCGGGTCTCACGTGGGCTCAGATCGCCGAGTCGATGGGGTTCAACTCTCCGCAAGCCTGCCAGCAGCACTACAACCGCCTGACCGAGCGGCGAAGCAGCCGCCGATGACCCGCGCCTCGGCATCCGGCCTGCTCGTCCTGCACTCGGTGCGCCTCGCAGGTTTCGCCGACACCCCGGAGGTCGCGCAACGGTTCGGCCTGGAGCCCGTCCAGGCCGACGACGCCCTGCGCGACTTCCAGCGGCGCGGGTGGGTCCAGCACTCGAGGTTCATCGACCTCTCCGGATGGTCGCTGACCGAGGCGGGGAAGATCGAGAACGAGCGGCAGCTCGCACGGGAGCTCGACGAATCCGGTGCACGAGGAGCGCTCGCCGAGGCGCACCGGGACTTCCTCCCCGCGAATGCACGCCTGCTGGCAGCCTGCGCCGACTGGCAGGTGCGCCCCTCCCCTTCCGACGTGCTCGCCCAGAACGATCACCTGGATCCGCACTGGGACGCCGGCGTCCTGGCGGAACTGGGCTCACTCGAGGGGTTTCTGGGCCCGCTCATCCGGCGGCTCAGCGGCCGATTGGCGCGCTTCGGCGGATATGACACTCGTTTCGCCGCCGCACTCCGGCGGGCCCGGGCGGGAGACCACGACTGGGTCGACCGCGGAGGCGTCGACTCGTGTCACCGCGTCTGGTTCCAGCTTCACGAAGACCTCATCGCCACTCTCGGGCTCACGCGCGGCGAAGCCGCCTGACGCGGGGCGACGCCGCTTCGCATGAGGGTCGGATCACTGCGGCGGGCCCGGCGTGACGGGCTGGCGCAGGATGGTGCGGAGCTTCTCGGGGGCGACCGTGCGGAAGTCGCTGAAGTAGATCTCGTGATGCCGGCCGGCCATGCGGAGACCCTGGGCAGGGATGAACTCCTCGTGCATGCGGGCGAGGACGGGCGCCTCGTCGTCGAACGAGCCGACGTGCAGGGTCTGCACGCAGCGCCCCTCAGAGAGTCCCTCGAGTCGGACGTCGGCCAGGCGCGCGGGCGGGGCCTTCGCTCCGGCCTGGGCGACAGCATCCGCCACCATGGCGGTCTCGATCCAATCGGGGACGAGGAGCATCATCGTCCAGTCCCACTGGGACTTGTCGCGCGATGCGGTGAAGGCCGCCATGTCATCGGCCCACCACAGTCCTTCCAGCGGCGGGACGACGTAGTCGCGCCCGAGCTCCCGCTTGCTGGCGAACTTCAGCTTGTACGCCACCGGGTACAGCGCCTCCAGGGCCTCGGAGTACGCCGGTGACGTGTTCGGGTCGCCGTGCCCGTCGATCATCAGGTACTGCAGGTCGGGGACGTCGACGATGCGGAATTCACCCCGAGGCGCCCGGTAGCTGTCGAGGGTCTTCTTCAGATCGATCTTCTCGGTCATGGGACACCTGGGCCCGCGCTGCGAGCCACGACCTTTCTGCCTTCATGAGGCTCAGCGAGTAGGAGAGGACTTCGGATGCCGCCATCGGGAGGGGTTCCTGGGCGCGCTCGGCGGCCTCGACCGCCGCGATCCGCGCGTCGATCTGCACGAGCCTGGCGCCCAGCGCGGCGGCGTACTCGTGCTCGGCGAGCAGCGGGAGGTTCGCGATCCCGGCCAGTACGGGGTGCGGCGCAGGTGCCGCTTCGGCGATGAGGGTGCGGGCGCCGCGGGCCGCCGCATCCCGCCCGTCGGCCGTGGCGTGGAAGACGCGCCGGGCTTTCGCACCGCCGGATGCCTGCGCCGCTTCCACGAGTCCGCGCTTCTCCAGCTTGGCGAGCAGATAGTAGATCGAGGAGAAGCCGATGTCGGTCCACTGCCGGATGCCGCGCTGCTCGATGACCTGTTCCAGCTCGTAGCCGTGCTGCGGGCGCTCCACGACGAGCCCGAGGAGGGTCAACTCGGCCGGAGTGAGTTCCACGCCGCTATTCTAGCGCCAGAATACCCGCGTGTCCTTGACGGATGCGGCGGACCCGATTGGGATGTCGGCATGGCGGTCATCGGCGACGTCCTCGCCCTGGGCACGTCGCTGGAGCGCTCCTCCCCCGCTTACGTGCGCGGGAAGCTCAAGTTCCGCGTCGGCTCGTTGGTGTACGTCGCCTTCTCGTCGGACCAGAGCGTCATGGGGTTCGCCTTCCCCAAGGAGGAGCGGGAGGCGCTGGTGGGCGGCGATCCGCGCAAGTTCCAGATGCCCTCGGCATCCGACCTCCGCTTCAACTGGGTCCACGCCGACCTCGAGGCACTGGATCCGGGCGAGGCGCGCGAGCTCGTCGTCGACGCGTGGCGCATGGTCGTCCCGCAGAAGGTGGCGCGGGCCTACGACCTCGCGCACCCCGGCGGACCAGCCTGACGCGCGGCCCGCCTCATCCGGTGGGGGCGCCGTCCTCGCGGCGGTCGTACTCGTTGCGCGCACGCACGATGTAGTCGGTGTTCTCCTCGGTCCACGTCACCAGCGACTGCACGGTGGCGTGCAAACCCCGCCCCACCGAGGTGAGGCTGTACTCCACGCGCGGGGGATGACGGGGTAGACCACCCGGTTCACCAGGCCGTCACGCTCGAGGTGCCGCAGCGTCACGGTGAGCATCCGTTGGCTGATGCCGTCCACGGCACGCTGCAGCTCGGTGAAGCGCATCGGGGTGTCGTCGAGAAGGGCGATCACCAGCAACGACCACTTGTCGGCGATGCGATCGAGGATCTGGCGAACCTCGCAGTCCTCGCGCCGATCCCATTGGAAGGCGTCCCACCCCTCCGTTCCCTTGTGGTAACCGGGTGACTGCAAAGTGCCTTCTTCCACCATGCCTCCATGGTGACGCAATATGAGGCCTCGAACAATTGGTAACCGAACCCGGAGGCCCCGATGTCCCGCCCCATCCCCTCGGCGCCACTGGCGCGAGCCGCCCTCCTCGCCGTCCTGTGCGGCGCGGCCTTCCTCGAGGGCATGGACGTCGCGATGTTCAACGTCGCCCTTCCTTCCATCCGTGCCGACCTGGGCCTGACGACTCCGCAGGTCCAGTGGATCGTCAGCGGATACGTCGTCAGTTACGGCGCTCTGATGCTCGTCGGCGGGCGCGTGGCGGACGCGTACGGGCACCGCCGCGTCTTCCTCGTCGGGCTGGCGGCGTTCACCGCGTTCTCGCTCGTGGGCGGGCTCGCCGACGACGTCTGGATCCTCATCGCGATGCGCGTCCTCACCGGTGCGTGCGCGGCCTTCCTCATGCCGGCGGGGCTGGCGATCATCAACACGACGTATCCGGCCGGGCACGTACGGGATCGCGCGGTTCTCATCTACGCGGGCATCGGGGCGGCGGGTTTCTCGATCGGCCTGGTCGCCGGAGGCTTCCTCTCCCTCCTGGGCTGGCGGTGGGTCTTCCTCTTCCCCGCGGGCGTCGGAGTCCTCCTGTTCGCCGGGGCGTCGGCTCTGGTCCCGCGCGATGTCACGGGCCGGCGCGGGTCGCGCGTGGACTATCCCGGAGCGGTGCTCATCGCCGCCGCCGTCGCGTTCGCCATGCTCGGCATCGAATCCCTCGCCCACCACGCCGGCCCCTTCCCCCCGGTGGCGTGGACGGTCGCGGCCGTGACCGCCTTCCTGCTCTTCATCGCGCGACTCCGACGGGCGGCGGAGCCGCTCCTGTCCCTGTCGGTTCTGTCGCAATCCGCGGCGGTGCCGGCGGTGATCGGGGCCGCCTCGCTGGCGGCCGGTTTCGCGGGCTTCCAACTCGTGTTCGTCTTCTACCTGCAGGAGTCCCTCGGGTGGTCGGCGCTCCACTCGGCGCTGGGCATGCTGGTGCTGGCGATGGACGCGATCCTGGCTCCCCTGGTCACGCCGCTGCTGGTCCGGCGATTCGGTGTGTGGCCGGTGGCCACCACCGGCCTGGGGTTCGCCCTGATCTCCTACACCCTGTTCCTCCCGCTGGATGGCGCTGACCACTATCTGCATTTCCTTCCGGGGCTCGTGGCCCTCGGATTGGCCTTCACCTTCGCGTACGGCCCGCTGACGATCGCGGCCACCGAGCGCGCCCCTCGCGAAGACCAGGGTGTCGTCAGCGCGGTCCTGTACACGTGCTTCCAGTTCGGCGCCGCCCTGGGCATCGCGGGGGCTTCCGTCCTGTATTCGATCGCCGCCGAGACGCTCGGAGACGGTCTGCCGGCGCTGAAGGTCGCGCTGATCGCGTCCATCGTGGCGGCGGCGCTCGGGTTCGGCTCAGCCTTGGCGACGACGATCCGCCGGCGGTCGCGCCCCGGGCCGGCAGTATCCGTCCCCGCGACCTCCCCCATCGACAGGTCAGCGTGAGCCGGCGGACTCGGCCGGCGGATCGGGCGCAGGTCCCACCGCCGCCAGGCGACTGCGGAGGAAGAAGATGTACGGGATCATCACGGCCGCGATGATGCCCGCCACGACGGTCTCACCCCAGACGGAGTCGGTCGTGAGGGTGCCGCTGAGGTTGAACAGCGCGTGGAAGACGGCTCCGGGCAGGATGCTCCCGGTCAGCACGACCCCGTAGGCCAGCGCGATGCCGACCAGGATCGCCAGCACGATCTGCACCAGCTGCTCGGTGAGCGAGTACCCGCGCAGCAGGTTGACGACGTGCCCGACCCCGAACGTGACACCGGAGACGACGATCGCCCACGTCAACCGGCCCTCCGCCCTCAGTGCGCGCAGCAGGAACCCGCGGAAGATCAGCTCCTCGACGAACCCCACCCCCGCGACCAGCAGGATTGCGAAGACCACCGTCTCCGTGTCCAGTCCGGGAGCCCATCCCTTGCCGTAGGACACGAAGGCGGTGACGAAGAGCGGGATGAAGAAGGCCGTCGCCGGCAGCGTGCCCGGTTGCACGCGGCGCACCCCGTAGAAGGCGAGTCGGCGCGTGCGCCGCAGGTAGACGACCAGGACCACGGAGAGGGTGAGGAGGACGATGCTCGTCGTTCCCGGGAAGTGCAGCAGCCCGCCCACGGCATCGCCGACGTTCACGGCGGCGATGTAGATCCCGATCCAGATCAGCGCGTGCCACAGCGGCTGAGTGTCCTGGAGCTTCCGCATGCGATCCCTCCGGCGGATGCTCCGCAGCGGCCGCCGGGCCGAGGCTAGACCTCTCCGCGTCAGGGAGACAGGGCCGCGTCGGGGATCAGCACCGTTCGCTCATGCGTGCCGCCGACGGCGTCGCGGTACGTCACCTCGACGATCGTCCCGCTCGCCGTCGCGCCGGTCACCTGTGCGCCCGCCACCCGCTGATCCATCGGGATGAGGTCGCCGGTGCGCGGGTCCAGCAGGCCGATCGCGACCGAGTCGCCGTCGCGGTCGCGGTGCTGGGCGACGAGGCCCCTGGCGCCGTCGGTGTCGCCGCCGGTGTCGTCTACCGTCCAGCCCGTCGGCAGGTCGAACGTGGTGAGCTCGCCGTCGCTCCCGTCCAGCCATTGCACGGAGGCCCGGTTCACCAGGCGCACATCCGCGTCGGCAGGCTGATACGACTCGGGCCGGTCACCACCGGTGATCTCCGTCGTCCAGCCGGCCCCGCCTGCCAAGGGGATGCCGACGGCGACGGGCCGGTCGTCTTCGTAGCCGAAGGTCACGAGCGTGTCGCCGGCGATGACCCACTCGCCGTACTCGCCCAGCTGCGCGGTGATGGCGGTCTCACCCGTGCGGGTATCCACGACCGCGTACCGGTCCGCATCGTCGACGGACACGACGATCCAGTCGGCTTCGGGCGTCCAGCGCTGCGGATTGAAGGACGATCGGCCCTCGCTGCTTGCGATCGCCGAGCCCGCGGTCTCCCACACGCGTTCGCCGCTTCGCCGATCCACGGCGAGGGTGCGCTCCCCGTCGGTGAAGACGATGACGTCGGCATTCGCGGAGAAGGGCTCTGCCCCATCCACTTCGGCAGACCACTCGGTCTCCCCCGTCGCCGTGGCGATGGACATGGCGGGTCCGTCCGATGTCCCGGCGGCGAACGCCACGACCGAATCCCCCGCCGAGACGGCGGACCAGCCCTCCACCTCGGCGACGTCGTCGTTGACCCACAGGACCGACCCATCGTCGGAGTACCCGACGAGCGCGTTCCGATCCCGTTCGGCCAGGACGCGGACGTCGTCGGTGCCGCCGACCTCCCAGTAGTCGTCGACATCCTCGCTGGGCGAGATGTCTGGGAGCACCTGCCACCCCTGCGGCACCGGCGGCCGGCCATCGACCGCGAGGCATCCGCCGGCCACGACAGCGGCGCCGGCGACGAGGCCGATGAGTGCCGACCGGCGCGTACCGCTCAGGGCGCACAGGACCGCCAGCCCGACGGCCGCCAGCGACAGCACCCACACCACCCACCCGAGGTCCAGGACGACCGCGGCCACCCCGCCGGCCACACCCACCGCGCCGAGAATCGCAGCCGCGATCGCTGCCCCCCGCCGGGGTCTGGCGAAAAAGGGTGCGCGCGACGTTGCGTGGGCCTCGGTCATGGTGGTCTCCGCTCTGCAGGAATCAGCACGTGGCCGGGATCTCCACGCTAGCGGGAGCGCGACCCGGATGTCGGTGGGCGCGCGTAGCCTCGCCGCATGTCGACTCCTCTCAGCGAACACCTGCTCAGCGGCGGGCCCGGTCACGCAGCATCCGAGACGTTCGGCCGGTTCGTCGGCTCCTGGAGCCTCGAGTGGTCGCGACCGGGTGACGCGGCGGCACCGGAGGGGGCCGTCGGCGAGGTCCACTTCGGCTGGGTGCTCGGCGGCCGCGCGGTCCAGGACGTGTGGACCGTGCCCGGACCTGGGCAGCCGGGCGCCGGCGAGGCGCCCTATGGCTTCCACGGCACGACGGTGAGATTCTTCGACGAGGTGCTGGGTGCATGGCGATCCACGTGGATCGAACCGGTCAACGGACGGGTGCGGAAGTTCATCGGCCGAGAGGTGGGCGACCAGATCCACCTCGTCAGCACCGACGACGCGCCTTTCCTCCGGTGGCGGTTCACCGAGATCGGCCCCGACCGCTTCGTGTGGCTGGGCGAGTACTCCGACGACGAGGCGCGCACGTGGCACCTGGAGGAGCGGATGGTCGCCCGCCGGCGCTGACAATCCGGAAGCCGGTTCTCACCACACGGAGGAAATAAGGGTGAGCTACCGACGCGAAGCCGCCGGGGCCGCTGCCATCGTGGCTGCATGCCCGAAGAACACGGAGAACCCCTGACGACCCAGCGCATACCGGCGACCCGGTCCGGCGCCCTGACCGGGACGCGCGACACCCCGCCGCCGTATCCCCTGACCCGGCCGGCCGCGCCCGGGAGCGAGCGGGCGACCCGCTACGCCGGGGCGATCAGCCTCGCCGCGGCGCTGGGCGGCACCCTGCTGTGCGCCGCCGGGACGCGCGGCCCGGCGGCGCGCTGAGGAGGGCCGTCGCATGGCCTGGAGCACACGCGAGCTCGCCGACCTGGCGGGCACGACCGTGAACACCGTCCGCCACTACCACCGGGTCGGTCTGCTCGACGAACCCGAGCGCCGGTACAACGGCTACAAGCAGTACGGCGTGCGCCATCTCGTGCGCCTGCTGCGGATCCGGCGGCTGGCCGATCTCGGCGTGCCGCTGTCGCAGGTGGGAGTGGTCGGCACAGGTGGGGAGAACACTCCCGAGGTGCTGCACGCGCTGGATGCCGAACTGGCGGAGAACATCGCACGCCTGCAGCAGGCCCGTGCCGACATCGCGGCGATCCTGGATGACGGAGCCCCCGCCGATGCGCCCCCGGGTTTCGCGTCCGTCGCCTCGCACCTGTCCGAAGCCGACAGCTCGATCATCCACATCTACTCCCGGCTGTACGACGAGGAGGCGATGGCGGATCTGCGGCGCATGGTCGAAGTGGATGCCGAAGCCGGCGCCGTCGGCGACGAGATCGGCGCTCTCCCCGCGGATGCGGACGAGGTCACCCGCCAGCAGCTCGCCGAGCAGCTCGCGCCCACGCTCGCGCAGAACCTGATCGAGTACCCGTGGCTGTCGGATCCGGCGGGGCACCTGTCCAAGAGTGCCCACGTGACGCGACAGACCTTCATCCAGGCCGTGACCGAGCTCTACAACCCCGCCCAGCTCGACGTGCTCGCGCGCGCGGGAATCCTCGCGCAGGAGCTGCTTTCCGCGCACCGCTCGGCGGACGACGACGCTTCGCCGTCCGTGCGACACACCGCTTGACCTGGTTCTGAGAACACGGTCTCTACTGGGCACCGGGTCGAGAGATCTCCCGACTCGCCGTCCCGAAGAAAGAAGCCGGAGCCATGAATCCCCTGCAGGAACTCGTCAGCAACTTCCAACAGCTCGTGAGCCAGGTGCCCGAGCTCGTCCAGCCCCTCATCGTGATGCTCGCCGCCGCCATCCCCTTCCTCGAGGGGGAGCTGGGAGCCACGATCGGCATCATCGGCGGCCTCCATCCCCTGGTCGCCGGCATCGCCGCGGCCATCGGCAACTTCGTGAGCGTGCTCCTCGTGGTGCTGCTCACGTCCGGGGCACGCACCGCCGTCGTCCGCCGGCCGATCCGGGTGGGAGCAGGTGTGGCGGCCGGATCATCCGAGGCGTCACGCTTCGATGAGCCGGCCGACACCTTCGATCAGATCACCTCCGCCAAGCCCGAATCCAAGGGGCGGGCGCGCTTCAAGAAGTGGCTCGTCCGCTTCGGCGTCCCCGGCGCGAGCATCCTGGGTCCCCTGGCCATCCCGACCCAGATCACCTCCGCCATCCTCGTCGGCAGCGGCGTCGCCCGGGCATGGGTTCTGCTCTGGCAGGCGGTGGCGATCATCTTCTGGACTACCGTGACGACCGTCTCGGTATGGGCGGCACTCACCTTCGTCGTCGGCGTCTGACCCCGGCGGAGTGGAGAGGACACCCCATGTCGCGCGATGAGCCGGTCACCCTCGGTGAGGGGAAGCGACTGCCCCGCTACCGCTGGTGGCAGCAGTTCTCCCGCTCCCTCTTCCACCTGCAGCTTGCCGGCGACGACGGCTCACGGCAGACCTGGTCGGTGGATGTCCGCCCCGGGGGCGATGCCGACGGCGAGGTGCGCGCGCGCCTGTACCTCGACGGTGTGCACCAGGCCACGGCGAAACCCCCGGCGGCGTTTCCGGTACCCGGTGGAGCGATCGAAGTCGCGGTGAGCGCCTTCGGGGTCAAGCGGAGTCACTACGTCACCCCCGACGGGAGCGAGCGTCAGCTCTCACCCGATCCCTCCTCCGCCGAGGGACGGCGCGCCCGATTGGAACGGACTCATCCCGCGGCCAGCCGCGCCATGGGCGCCGCGTCGTTGGTCGTCCTCGCGGTCTCCCTCGTTCTGGGCATACCGCAGATTCTCGAGCAGATCACGCAGATCCCGCCGGTCGCCGAGATGGTCGGCACGTTCTCCAGTCCCGTCCAGCTCCCCGCGTGGGCGAACATCTCGCTCCTCGTGGCGACGCTGGCCGCCAGCACCGAGCGGGCGCTGCGGCTGCGGTACAACTGGCTCCTCGACGGCGGGCTCTTCGGCGGCGAGTAGAGACCGCCCGCCGACTCGTCCGAACCCCACTCACGGCGTTCCCGCCGCCCCAGCCCAGGAGGACCCCATGTACGTGCCCCGCCCCAGCGACATCACCCTGCCGCCGACTTTGTCCATCGATCTGAGTCACCTCGTCGCCGCGGCACTCGCGTCAGCGCCGTCGTCGCCTCCGACGCCGTCGCGGGCATCGTCGCGATCGGCCGCCCCGGAGCCGGCGGCCCGGGCCGAGAGCATGGCCCTGATCTCGGCCCGCGCGAGCTGAAGCCGGTCGATGCTCGCCGACAGATCCGCTTCGATCAGACGGAGCATCCGCTCGTCCGAGTGCGGGCCATCGTCCGGGGGGATCTCCGCAATGGGGACGCCGCGCTCCCTCAGGCGCCGGATGTGGAGCAGCTGGCGCAGGTGGCTGCTCCCATAGTGCTTGTAGCCGTTGGGCCCTCTCTCGGGTTCGTCGAGAAGGCCTATCCGGTGATAGTGCCGCACGGTGTTGACCGTGGTTCCGGCAAGTTCTGCCAGCTCTCGTGTGCTCCAGGACATTCGATCGACCTCGTCTCCGTCGGTCTCAGTCCACGCCCTGTGGTCGGGACCGGGTCAAGCTCGGCGGCGGGTTCTGAAGGGTCGAGCGGGGGTCAGAGCTGGAGTTCCTTGAGGTCGCGACGGGAGCTGATGCCCAGCTTCCGGAAGATGCTCCGCAGGTGGGCCTCGATCGTCCGCGGGCTGAGGAACAGCGTCGCCGCGACCTCGCGGGAGGTGGCTCCGGTGGCGACCAGGCGTGCGATGTGCAGCTCCTGCTCGGTCAGCACGACGCCGGGCGCGGATGTGCGCGCACGCGGGTGCTCGCCCGTGGCGCGCAATTCGTTCGCCGCGCGCTCGGCGAACCCCGCCGCGCCCATGTCGGTCAACATGTCATGTGCCGTGCGCAGCTGCTCGCGCGCATCGCGGCGGCGACCCTCCCGGCGGAGCCATTCACCGTAGAGGAGGTGAGTCCTCGCAAGGTGGCCGGCGGCGCGGGAACCCGTCAGCTGCTCGA
This sequence comes from Microbacterium lushaniae, assembly GCF_008727775.1. Lineage (NCBI taxonomy): Bacteria > Bacillati > Actinomycetota > Actinomycetes > Micrococcales > Microbacteriaceae > Microbacterium > Microbacterium lushaniae. The sequence continues at coordinate 1,384,446 of NZ_CP044232.1, read as the reverse complement.
TCGCGTCGCGGTAGTGCTCCTCGGCCGCGCGGTCCTGGGCGATCAGTGCCCGCGCACGGGAGGCCAGACCTCGCGCCCACCGCGTGCCGCTCGCCTGCGCTCGCACGCACAGCTCGTCGGCGGCTGCGCGAGCCTCCTCCAGGCGACCGGCCCGCGCGGCCGCTTCGACGAGTTCGGGGAGGGCGAGGCTCACGACAGCGAGCTCATCGGATTCGGCCGCACGCTGGGCCGCGGTCATGGCGGGAAGGAACTCCCCGGTGGCGTTGTGGAGCACGGCGAGCGCGTAGTGCGCCAGCGTCACCTCGGCTCCCCGCCCCTCCTCCTTCCCCCGGATGCTCTCCCGGTGGAGGGCGGTGGTCTCCGCGGCCCGGCCGCGCCACGACGCCAGGATGAGATCCCCGTAGGGCAGGGGGGCCGCCCCCGTCGCTCGAGCGATCGCCGCGGCTTCCGCGGCGAGTTCGCCCGCTCCGCTGAAGTCGCCACTCAGGGCGAGAGCGACCGAATGCGAGACCAGCGCGGCACGAAGGGTCGCCACGGCTCCCGCCTCCCTCGTGAGGGCGACATTGCGCACCGCCAGGTCTCGCATCAGGTCGTCATCGAAGAGCGCGAGGGCCGTGCGGTTCGCGAGCCACAGCCAGCGGTCGCTGTCGGTGTGTCCGACGATGTCTCTGTCGACCTCCTCGTCGCAGAACGATATGAGAGCCTCCCGGAGCACGCTCACCCCGGCGGCGTAGCCGTCCGTATAGACCGACACGAGGCCGTCGAGCAGTAGGTCCAGCGGCCGGGGAGGATCCGGCGCGGGAGGTGCCGCGAGGGCCGCCTCGGCGACGCCTCGCACATCGCCGCCGGCGATGAGAGCCGCGTTGAGGGCGAACAGAAAGGCCTCCCGCGCCATCCTCGGCTCGACCGGCGCCAGCGCACGCGCGGCATCCAGGAACTCCGAGGGGAGCTCGCTCCCCTGCGCCAGGTAGAAGGTGATGTGCGCACGGAAGAGAGTGAGCCGAGCGGCCTCGAAGGGACTGAGCGGTCCCTGCGCGGCGAGCGCGAGCAGCGTCAACGCCTCATCCGCCGCGCCCGCCTCGTATTTCGCCTGCGCCGCGAGCGTCGCCCGCTGGGTGCGCAGCGCGGGTTCGGGCGTCAGCTCGGCCGCGCGCTGAACGAACGCCGCCGCCGCCGCCATCCCGCCGCGGGCGAGCGCTCGGTGGCCGGCGCGCTCCAACTCGTCGGCGACGTCCGCGTCCGGACCGAGGACGGCCTGCCCCCGATGCCACGCACGGCGATCCGGATCGACGCGCGCGTCGCCGGCGGCCGCCAGCGCCTCGTGCGCGCGGCGGCGTTCGGATGGCGTCGCCGCGGCGTAGATGGCCGAGCGCACCAGCGGATGACGGAACCGCACCAGGGAGTCGATGCGGAACAGGCCGACATTCTCCGCCGGAGCAGCCGCGGAGCGTGGGATGCCGAGGTGCGACGCCGCCCGGAACAGCAACGCCACCTCGCCCGTCGGTTCGGCCGCAGCGACGAGCAGGAGCCGTTGAGTCTCCGCCGGCAGCTCGGCCGAACGGTGCCGGAACGCCTCCTCCATACGACGTGTGACGCTCGGTCGCTCGTGCGCGTCGAGCCCGCTGGCCAGGATCTCGGGACGGGAGTTTCGGGGCAGCTCCAGCAGGGCCAGAGGATTCCCGTGGGCTTCCGCGATGACGCGATCCCGGAGCGCGTCATCGATCGGCATGCGGATCTCGGCGGCCAGCAGCGCCCGCGCGTCGCTGTCGCCGAGCCCGGGGAGCGTCAGCGCCGGCAGGCCGGCGAAGGGAGCGGCCTCGCTGTCGTCGGTGTCGCGCGCCGCGACGAGGATCACCAGGCGCTCGGCGTGCGCTCGCCGAGCCGCGAAGGCGATGACCTCGGCCGAAGCCCGGTCCAGCCATTGCGCGTCGTCGACGAGGCAGAGGAGCGGCCGTTCCTCGGCGCTCTCCGCCAGCAGATTCAACATGGCCAGACCGACGAGGAACCGGTCGGGCGGGGGGCCCGTCTTCCGACCGAACGCGGTGGCCAGTGCGTCGCGCTGCGGCTCGGCCAGGGCAGCGTCGTACTTCAGAAGAGGCGCACACAGCTGGTGCAGCGCCGCGTAAGCGAACTGTCTCTCCGACTCCATGCCGACCGCACGCACGACCCGGAACCCCAGCGGATCGGCGACTGCGCCGGCGTAGTCCAGCAGGGCTGTCTTCCCGATGCCGGCCTCACCGCGTGCGAACAGGACGCCGCAGCGGCCGGCTTGCGCCTCCGCCAGGACGCGCTCGATGATCTCGCGCTCATGCTGACGTCCGAACAACTGCACGCGTCGTCACCCCCCGTGACATCAGTCGAGACCGGTGCGGTCTTTTTGGAATCCGCGCACACCGACCCTGTGCTTACCCCACACTATGGCCGGGCAGAGGATCACCGCCCCGTGCCCGACCCGGGCAACCGCGCGGCACGGGCGAATCCCGAGGCAGATCGGGTCTTGACCTTGATCCTGCATCAACCCCGCATCCTGAGTGCAGCGGCCCCCGCAGAGGCGGCGCGGCCCATCGAGAGAGGCGGATGATGTCGGGTTTCATCGAGAAGGTCGTCGGCGACATGGACGACGGGGCAGAGAACGGGAGCCGCCGGTCATGACCGCGGGGACGACAGTTGCGCCGGCGATCCGGGTGCACGCGCTGGAGAAGTCGTACGGGAAGCTCGCGGTGCTCCGCGGGGTGGACTTCGAAGTCGCCCCTGGAAGCATCTTCGCCCTCCTCGGCTCCAACGGGGCGGGCAAGACCACCGTCGTCAGGATCTTGTCCACGCTCCTGCGCTCGGACGCGGGAACGGCCACCATCAACGGTTTCGACGTCTCCTCCCAGCCCGCACAGGTACGGGAGTCCATCAGCCTCACCGGTCAGTTCGCCGCCGTGGACGACATCCTCACCGGCCGGGAGAATCTGGTCCTCGTGGCCAAGCTCCGCCACCTGAAGAACCCGGGTGCGATCGCCGACGACCTGCTCGGCCGGTTCGCACTGACGGATGCCGGCGGGCGGAAGGTCGGCACGTACTCGGGCGGCATGCGCCGACGGCTGGACATCGCGATGAGCCTGATCGGGAACCCGCCGGTGGTGTTCCTGGACGAGCCGACCACCGGCCTTGACCCGGAGCTGCGCATCGAGGTGTGGAAGGCGGTCGAAAAGCTCGCAGCGGGCGGGACGACCGTGCTGCTGACGACGCAGTATCTGGATGAAGCCGAGGAACTGGCGGATCAGATCGCGATCCTGCACAAGGGCCGGATCATCGTCGAGGGAACCCTGGACGAGCTGAAGCAGCTCCTGCCGCCCACCGAAGTCGAGTACGTCGAGAAACAACCCTCCCTGGAAGACATCTTCCTCGCGCTCGTGGGCGCGGACAGCGACAGCGACGCCCGGTACAACGGTGCCGACGAGAAGGGAACACCATGACCTCGCGCTTTTTCGGCGACACCGCCACCCTCACCGGCCGTTCGCTGAAGCACGTCACCCGCAGCCCCGACACGATCATCACGACCGCCGTGATGCCGATCGCGATCATGCTGCTGTTCGTCTACGTGCTCGGCGGCGCCGTGGACACCGGCCCCGACTCCGCGTCGGGCGGATACATCGACTACGTGCTGCCTGGCGTCCTCTTGATCACGGTGGCCATGGGCATCTCCTACACCGCATACCGGCTCTTCACCGACATGCAGGGCGGAATCTTCGACCGGTTCCACTCCATGCCCATCGCCCGCTCGGCAGCGCTCTGGGCGCACGTGCTGACCTCGCTGACGGCCAACCTCATCTCGGTTGTGCTGGTCATCGGCGTCGCGCTGCTGCTCGGTTTCCGAGCGGATGCGGGAGTGCTCGGGTGGCTCGCGGTGGCCGGCATGCTGCTCCTGTTCATCCTCGCGCTGACCTGGGTCGCGGTCATCGCCGGCCTGTCGGCGAAGTCGATCGAGGGTGCCAGCGCCTTCTCCTACCCGCTGATCTTCCTGCCGTTCATCAGCTCCGCGTTCGTGCCCACCGCGTCGATGCCCGGCCCCGTGCGGTGGTTCGCGGAGCACCAGCCAGTGACCTCCATCGTCAACACCATCCGCGATCTGTTCACCCGGCAGCCGGTGAGCGGCGACATCTGGATCGCGCTGGCGTGGTGCGTCGGCATCTTCATCGCGGCGTACGTCGCCGCGATGGTCGTCTACCGGCGGAAGATCGCCTGAGGCAGGGTGGGTGTCATGCTCGCGATCAGCCAACTCGCCGCATATGCCGGGGTGACGGTGGCCACCGTCCGCCACTACCACAAGGTCGGGCTGCTGCCCGAGCCGGAACGCGACCGCTCCGGGTACCGCAGCTACGACGCCGCCGCCGTCGTGCGGCTGATCCGCATCCACGTCCTGGCCGGCGCCGGCGTGCCTCTCGCCCAGGTGGAGGACCTCCTCGACGCCGGCCCGCACGAGTTCGCGGCGGGGGTGCGGGAGATCGACAAGCGGCTGCGTACCGAGGTTCGACGGCTGCAGGACTCCCGCAGGCGGCTCGCCCGGCTCGCCGCCGGCGAGTCGACCGCGCTGCCGGCCAGCGTGGTCGGTTATCTGGACCGGCTGCGCGGGCTCGGCATCGAGGAGCGGTACATCGAGCTGGAAAGAGACGCCTGGATCATGGTTGCCGCCCAGCTACCAGACCAGATCGACGCCGTGATCGCTCAGAAGCACGCCGACCTGGACGACCCCGACATGGTGCGGCTCTACACGCTTCTGAGCGACGGGATGACCTGGACGGCGGACGATCCGCGCGTGGTCGAGGCCGCCGACATCCTGCACCGGATCAATGTGCGTGCCGTCGAGGCCGGCACGACGGGCGGCGACGGGTTGGACGACCGCTTCGTCGCCCTGCTGGACGCGACCATGGCTCAGGCCGCACCGGCTGCGAGGCGGCTGCTGACCCTCCTGGAGGAGCGGGGCTGGAAAGGCTGGACCCGCGTGCAGCGAGTGCCCGCCGACGACCACGCCCCGTAGCCGACCACCGACTGCACCCGGTGAGGCCGCGCCCGGCCTCGCCGCATTCGCTGCGCGCTGCCCGCGCCCTCTCAACGAACCCTACGAACGGATCACTCACATGACCATGACCGGCAACCCGATCGAAGTCGTCGATCTGCGCAAGTCGTTCGGCTCTGTCACAGCGCTCGACGGCCTCAACCTGACCGTCCGTCCCGGGGAGGTCGCCGGCTTCCTCGGCCCGAACGGCGCCGGCAAATCGACCACGATCCGGGCCTTGCTGGGATTGCAGCGGACGGATTCCGGCATCGCCCGGCTCTTCGGCGGTGACGCGTGGCGCGATGCCGTCGCCCTGCACCGCCGGTTGGCCTACGTCCCCGGCGATGTGAGCCTCTGGCCGAACCTCACCGGCGGAGAGGCGATCGATTACCTCACACGGTTGCATCGCCCGTCGTCCGACACCGCGAGACGGCAGTCCCGCAAGGCCGAACTGCTGGACCGCTTCGACCTGGATCCGACGAAGAAGGCACGGACCTATTCGAAGGGCAACCGCCAGAAGGTGGCGCTGGTGGCGGCGTTCCTCATCGACCCGGAGCTCTACATCTTCGACGAGCCGACCTCGGGCCTGGACCCGCTCATGGAGGCGATCTTCACCGAGCAGGTCCAGCAGGCCAAGGCGGCCGGCAAGTCGGTTCTGCTGTCCTCCCACATCCTGAGCGAGGTGGAGAAGCTCTGTGACACCGTGACCATCATCCGTAACGGTCGTACGGTCGAGAACGGCAGTATCACCCAGCTGCGTCACCTGACCCGCACGGCGGTCACCGCCGTGGTCGCGCATGATCCGACCACCCTGCGGTCGGTCACCGGGGTGCACGACCTCACCATCTCGCCGGGAGAGGACGGCACCCGGGTCGGGTTCGCGGTCGACGCCGCCGCCATGGGCGACGTTCTCGTCGCACTCACCCAGCTCGGCGTGCGCGCGCTCTCCGCCGCACCACCGTCGCTCGAGGAACTGTTCCTGCGGCATTACGGTGATTCCGCCGACACCGTCGGCGGCCTCGCGCACTCCGGGGCGGTCGCCAGATGACGTCGAGAACCGTCGCGCGCACCCGCCCCATGGGTCAGGCACCCACCTGGGCTTCGGCGACGGTGGGCACCGGACACCTTCTGCGCTTCCTGCTCCGACGCGACTGGCGGCGCCTGGCCGTGTGGGTCGGGTCCCTCGCGGTGTTCTGCGTGTACTACGTGACAGCGACCAGCGCGCTCTACCCGACGGCAGCGGACCGCCAGAACCGCGCCGCATCCATATCCAACCCGGGTGGCGTCTTCCTCAGCGGCCCCGGCTACGGAGCGGACGACTACACCGCCGGTGCGATGTTCGCCAACGAGATGACCATCTGGCTCATGGTGCTCCTGGCGGTCATGAACATCCTCCAGATCACCCGCAATACCCGCTCTGAGGAAGCAAGCGGCCGGGCCGAGCTGGTTCGCGCCCTGCCTGTCGGGCGACACGCGGCGCAGGTGGCCGCCTTCCTTCTGGTCGCGATCGCGGATGCGGCTTTCGCCGTACTGGGCAGCGCGCTTCTGATCGCTGCAGGGCTCCCCGTTCCCGACACGATCGCGATGATGGCCGGGCTCATGGCGACAGCGCTGGTGTTCGCCGGGGTCACCACGGTCACCTGCCAACTCACCCTGCACCCACGCGGCGCGTCAGGGCTCGCCATGGCCGCCCTCGGGCTCGCATTGATGATCCGCGGTCTGGGGGACATCGTGCAGCCGCACGGCAGTCCGCTCTCCTGGTTCTCGCCCCTCGCCTGGCCGCAGCAGTTGAGGGCGTACGTCGACCTGCGGGTGTGGCCGCTCGGGGTGAGCGTGTTCGCGATCATCCTCACCCTCGCGATCGGCGCTCTCCTCGCATCGCGCCGAGACCTCGGCGGTGCGCTCCTGCCCGAACGCACGGGTCGCTCCGACGCGACTCCCGCTCTGGCCCATCCATTCGCACTGGCCCTCCGACAGCAGCGGACCTCGCTGCTGTGGTGGCTTGTCGGCTGCGTCGCCATGTTCGGACTCACCGGCCTGTTCGTCGGCGAAGGCTTCGGCGACGTCCTACGTGACATCGCCGATCAGAACGACCTCACCGCTGCGATCTTCGGAGACGATCCGCTGGCGGCGTTCCTGGGGCTGATGATGCTGCACAACGCGCTCGCCGCCGCCGTTTACTGCATCGCCACGACCCTGCGGATCAAGTCCGAAGAGGATGAGGGGCGCCTGGGACTGACCCTGTCCCGCCCCGTACCGAGGGCCACCGTGCTGCTCTCGCATCTGGGGGTGGTCGGGCTGGGCACCTTCGTTCTGGTCACCGTCGGCGGCGCAGTCGCGCTGTGGATCGGAGTTCTCATCTCCGGGGGCGACGTCGGCCTCGGAACCCTGCTCACCAGTGCCGGGGCGTTCTCTCTCGCCATCGCGGTGATGCTCGCGTTCACCGCCGCGCTCTACGCATGGATACCTCGAGCGACCCCGCTCGCGTGGGCCCTGTTCGCCTACGTCGTCGTCGAAACGTTCTTCGGTGTCCTCGTGAACCTCCCAGCCGCGCTCAGAGCGCTGTCGCCCTTCTGGTGGATCGGCGACTACCCCGCCACGCCGCTCAACCCGGCGCACATGATCGGCCTGAGCGCGGCAGCGCTGGCACTGTTTGTGGTCGCCGTTGCCGGTTTCCGCCGGCGTGACCTCTCCGCGGGATGAGTGAGGGAACCATCAGGTGAGAGCGTCGTTCTCGGCTCTCGACATGAGCTCGAGGCGCACTTGTGGGTCGGCCTCCGCCGAACAGTCCGGAATCACGCGACTCCGACAACGCGGGCGACCCGGTCAACCCTGCGAGGCCCGGCTCGACCGGACAATCGCGGTCTCCTCGCACACGATGACGGGATCCTCGCCGCGAGCAACGAGATCGAAATAGCCATCCGCGAAGGCGAGGTCCGGCACCTGGCCCTCCGGCAGCACGAGCTCCGGCCGGGGACGGGCGAGGTCGGCTGGATCGAGCGCGGCACCGCGGCGATGCGCCGCGATCACCTCCGCGAGCGCGGCGCCCACGGGCTTGACCTGGTTGTCCACGGTCAGCAGGCCGAGGTCGTACTCGAGCTCGTCGAATCCCGTGAGTGCGCGGTCGATGTCGTGGGAGCACCACCACGTGACGCCCCACGGCCTCGCGATCAGCGCGTTCCGGAGCAGCGCGGCCGCGAACTCCGGCAGCGCCTCTTCCGGAACCCACTCGGAGGAGACGCCGATCTCCTGCAACCACACCGGCCGACCGTCCGTCCGTCCGTAGGCCCGACCCAGTTCGATCAGGTACCGGGCGAGGTGGAGCGTTCCCGTGCCCTCCCTGCCATAGCGTTCGAGCGCACCCGTGAAGTAGACCCACGAATGGATGCTCGTCACTGCACCCGCCTCCCCGAGGCGTTCACGGCTGAATGGCGCATCATCGCGGAGCCAGGGCATATGGTCGACGCCGATGGTGTGCAATCCACCGGGCATCACACGCTCGGAGTGCTCGAGCAGCGCCGATGCCCACGCGTCGCCCTCGCTACGCGACACATTGTTGCCGCGATACGACGCGAGCGCGTTGGGCTCATTGCCGATGTCGATCCCGAGGACGTTCCGGTGGCCCTGGACTGCGCCGGCCACCGCCGTGATCAGGCGCCGCTCAGCGTCGAGCGCCTCGGTGTCGGTGAACAGGTTCGTCGACTCCCGCTGCCACATCGGACGGAAGAATGTGCCGGACATCCACCCGTTCAGGACGCAGATGACGACATCGAGACCGCACTCGGCGGCCATCTCCACGACCTCGGTCAGTCGCGTGAGCATCGTGGGACTCACGAACGTGCGGTTGGGCTGGAAGTACGTCCACAGGCACTGCAGTCGGATGTGGTCGAAGCCGAGCCCGGCGATCGCCTCCAAGTCGCGCCGGATAGAGGCGGGGTCCCAGTCGACCCAGCCGTACAGCCAGCCCTTCGAGGGCGTGTAGTTGGCTCCGAACCGGCAGTCAACCGACATCTCGTTCTCCTTCGTGCCCCTCATGCGGAGGCGAGGGCGATGATCCGGACGTCCCGCGGCGCCACGCGGACACGGCCGTCACCCGGGTCTGCGACGCGAGCGGAGGTGACGTCCACCGTCTGCTCGAGGTCGCCGTGATTGAGTAGGAACAGGTATCGCCCCCGACGAACCGCTTCGATTCCGGGTGGCAGGCCGGGCAGCGTCGGGACGATGCCGGCGTCGGCGGCGAGCCGGCCGGCCGTGGCGATCAGCGACGCCTCTTCCAGCGAGGCCGCGAGGTACGTCGCCCGCCCCGCGCCGTGCGTGCGACTCGTGATCGCCGGCGCGGCCTCGAGATCGCCGCCGACGAACGCGGCGACGGCCTCCGCTCGGCGTTCGAGGTCGAGAAGCTGCACATGCTCGGCGAAGCGCGCGTAGGCCAGTTCGCCCACACCGTCACCGCGCACGAGCCGGCCGGGGTGGGGCGGGGCGACGGCCGCGGAGATCCGGGCCGCACCCGAAGCGGGGGACGCGATCTCCGCGAGTGGCCAGTGCTCGAGCACCCGGACTCCGAAGAGTTCGCTGAGCGGTCCCGGGTACCCGCCCCGGTGCACGCCGAGGGTGTCATCGACCACACCCGTGAGGTGGGTGCCGACCACATGACCGCCTGCCGTGACGAACGCGGAGATGCGCTGCGCCGTCGACTCGGAGACGAGGAAGTGGCTCGGGAGCACCAGGAGACGGTACGCGTCGAGGTCCGAGTCGACCGAGACGAAGTCGGTGGGGATGCCGAGTTCGAAGAACGCCGCATGCCATCGTCGAAGCTCGACGTCTGGCGCGTCGGCGTCTGGTCCGTGCGCCTCCCGCCGGGCCCACAGGCTGTTCCAGTCCAGCATGATGGCCACGTCGGACTCGACGCGGTCGCCGACGGCCGTCTCGATCGTCGCGAGTTCGCCGCCCAGCCCGACCACCTCGGCCCAGCGCGGCCCGACCGGCCCCGCGTGACCGACCATGCCCGAGTGGAACGTCTCGGCACCGCGAATCGACGCCCGCCATTGGAACTGGCAGATGCCCTGCGCGCCGCGCGCGACCGCCTGCATCGACCACAGCCGGAACTGGCCCGGGCGTTTGGGCGTGTTCACGTCTCGCCATTGCACCGCGCCGACGGCCTGTTCGAGGATGAGCAGTTCCTTGCCTTCGGCCAGCGAGCGCATGAGGTCGATGTGGAGCGCGTTGTCGCGCGCACCGCAGGGATCGTTGGGGTCGGGGTAGGTGTCGTCGGTGACGAGGTCCTCCGCCCGCGCCCATTTCCAGTAATCGAGACCGTGGAACAGCCCCATGAAGTTGGTCATGACCTGAGCGTGCGGGGCGACCGCCTTGATCAGGTCACGCTCGGCGGTGAACTGCTCGAGCAGCAGATCGGATCGGAACCGGGCCCAGTCGAGGTACTGAGCCGGGTTGCCGAAGTCGGAGGTGACCCCGGGCGGCTGGATCTGGTCCCAACTTCCGAACCGAAGGGACCAGAAGGCCGTGCCCCACGCGTCATTGAGCGCTTCCAGCTCCACGTACCTGCGGCGCAGCCAGCCAACGAACTGCGTGCGGCACCGGCCGCAGAAGCATGCCGCGGCGCCGCCGAACTCGTTACCCGAATGCCACATGACAACCGTGGGGTTCAGCGCGTACCGCCGCGCGAGTTCGGCCGTCAAGCGCCGCGACGCGCTCCGGTAGACCGCCGAGCTCGGGCAATGATGCCCGCGGGTGCCGCCGGATCTGCGCCGGCCGTACCCGTCGATCGACGCCAGCTCCGGATCCAGATCACCGAGCCACGCCGGCGTCGACGCGCTCGCCGTCGCGAGGTCCACCGCGATACCCGCCTCGCCGAGGCGGTCGATCAGGTCGTCGAGCCACTCGAACCGGTACTCCCCCGGAGCCGGCTCGATGAACGCCCAGGCGAAGACGCCCAGGGTGACGAGATTCACCCCGGCCTCGCGCATGAGGCGGAGGTCCTCATCGATCGTCGCAGCATCCCACTGCTCGGGGTTGTAGTCGCAGCCGTACCAGATCATGGGTCAGCCCTTCACCGATCCGAGCGTCAGTCCCGTCCGCAGGAACCGCTGCATCAGGAAGAAGCCGATGACCAGCGGGATGACCGTGAGCAGTGAACCGGCGAGGATCAGGTTGTACGTTGCCGCGCCCTTGTCGGCCTGCCACGCGTACAGTCCGAGCGTCACCGGATAGAGACTCCGGTCGGAGAGCATGATGAGCGGGAGCATGAACCCGTTCCACGCACCGACGAAGCTGAACAGACCGACGGTGGCCAGGGCGGGAGCCATGATCCGCCCGGTGATCTGCCCGAAGATGCGGAGTTCGCCGGCTCCGTCCATCCGCGCGGACTCGATGATCTCGTCCGGGACGGCGCCTTCCGCGTACACCCGACACAGGTAGACCCCGAACGGGCTGATGATGGACGGGATGATGATCGCCCAGATCGTGTTGGTGGCGCCGACGGAGGCCGCCACCAGATAGAGCGGCACGGTGAGCAGGGCACCGGGGATGAGCAGACCCGCGATGACGCCGCCGAAGATGAGCTTGTCCCCGGGGAAGCGGAACTTCGCGAGCGCGTAGCCGCACGCGCCCGACGTGATCGTCGCGCCGATCGCCGCGGCCAATCCGTAGCCGACCGAGTTCCCGAACCAGATCGGGTAAAGACCGCCGTCGCGGACGAAGACGGCCTGGATGTTCTCGACGAGGTTCATCTCGGCGAACCAGAAGCCGTTCGAGGAGAACAGGTCGGCATTCGATTTCGTCGCCGAGACTAGGAGCCACCACACGGGGAACAGGAAGTAGATGGCCGTGAGCACCAGCACCCCGTTGACGATGAGCCGGCTGCTCCATGCGGGCCTGTGCATCAGGACTCACTTCCTCGGGTGGACAGCTTGCGGTAGACGATGGCGAGGATGCCGGCGATGATCGCGATCAGCACGGAGATGGCCGAACCGCGCTCGAAATTGTTGGCAGCGAACGTCGCGTTGTACGCGAGCATCATCGGTGTCCATTCGGCGCCGATGGCGGTGGTGATGGTTCGCAACACCACCGGCTCGTTGAAGAGCTGGATGGAGCCGATGGTCGACAGCAGCGCCGTCAGCGCGATCGGACCCCGGATCAACGGTGCCTTGATCCGCATCGCCAGAACCCAGCCGTTGGCGCCATCGATCTGCGCCGCCTCGATCACCTCCTTCGGGATCGACTGCAGCGCGGCCGTGTAGATGATCACGTTGTACCCGGCCCACGACCAGATGGCGATGTTCGCGATCGAGAACAGCACGGTCGGAGCTCCCAGCAGATCAATGTCCCATCCCCAGGACTGAACCAGCTGGATGACCGGGCTCAGCTGAGGAACATAGAGGTACGCCCACAGGAGCGACGCCACGATGCCGGGAATCGCGTAAGGGAGGAAGCTCGAGAGCCGGAAGACCCCACGGCCTCTCGCCGCACGGGAGTCGATGAGGAGTGCGATCGCCATCGCGACGACGAGCATCACGGGGATCTGGATGAGCCCGTAGCCGAAGACCCGGAGGATGCCCTCCCAGAAGACGGGCGAGGTCACGACATCCACATAGTTCGCGAGGCCGACGAACACGTCTGTGGGCGCGCCGATCCCGATACCCGACGTCTGTTTGCGGAACACGCTGCGAACGAGCGAGTAGCCGAGCGGGATCAGGTAGACCACCAAGAAGAGAATCACGAACGGCCCGACCAGGACCGTCAATGCGAGCGCGGGGCGGGACCGCCGAGAGGCGGTCCCGCCCGAGGTGCGGCGTGTCACGGCTCGGTGACCGAGATGCCCAGAGCCTTCATCGACTCGATCTGCTGTGCCTCCAGCGTCGCCAGCAGGTCGCTGAGAGTGCCCGAGCCGTCCTTGAACGCGGCCATGGAGTCACCCAGCACGGTCATGCCCTCCGTCCACGTCGGCGAGTACCGCCACGGCCGCATCGCGAGCGCGTACTCGGCGAGTTCCTGGTTGATCTCCGCTCCACCGAAGAACGTCTTCACCTCGTCGGGCGTCGACATCTGGTCCGTCTTCATGGCGGGGAAGCTCTTCAGGCTCAGGATCGCGTCCATATCGGTGGTCAGCCAGTTCGCGAACTGCATCGCCTCATCGGGGTGCTCGCAGCCCTTGATGGCCAACTGCGCGCCGCCGCCATTGGAGGACGAGGCGACATCACCTTCGGTCCAGTTCGGCATAGGGGCGATCGCCCATTCGCCGGCCCCACCGCTGACGTTGGCGGCCAGCAGTGGCGCCTGCCATGCACCGCCGATGACAGCGAGCTGGCGACCCTCGCTCAGGTCGTTGTAGAACGTCGGGTCCCAGCGGTTCGTCATGTTGAGCAGGCCCTCGTCACGCAGTCGCTGCCAGTAGTCGGCGACCTCCTCCGACTCCGGGTTGGTGACATCCACGCTCCACGCGTCGTCCGAGATCTCGAACCACGGGTCCGACTTCTGACCGACCAGGGAGATGAAGTCGGTGTGCGAGTCGCCACCGAGCCCGATCAAATACGTACCAGGTGCCTTGGTGGAGACATCGCGCGCCGCTTGCTCGAACTGCTCCCACGTTGCGGGGACCTCGATGCCGAGCTCGGCGAACTTGTCGGCGCGGTAGTACATGGCCATGGGCCCACTGCCGGACGGAACGCCGTAGGTCGCCCCGGCATAGTTGACCAGCTCCCACGTGCTCTCGAGGTAGTCGGACTCGTAGCCGGCGACTTCGTCGGTGACTTCGGTGAGCGCGTCAGCCACGAGCAGTGACGGGATGTAGTCATAGGGCATGAGCATGAGGCACGGCGCGTCTCCGGACTGGAGAGCGGCCATGAGCTTCGCGAACTGCTCACCCCAGGACCCGTCCGAGGTCGACAGAGCGACCTGGATATCGGGGTTCGCCTCGTTCCACTCGTCGACCAGGACATCCGTCCCCTGCAGCCCCGACCAGTATTCGATCGTCACCGGGCCGTCCGCCGCGGGCTCCGCGGTCGCCCCACACGCCCCGAGCAGCCCCGTCGCCGCGATCACCGCGGGTACTGCGGCCCAGCGCCTCTTGTGCCTTCTCATCTGTGCTCTCCTCCTGATTCCTGCACGCGTCTTCGCGTGATGCAAAACGGAGACGCGATGCGGGAGGTCGGAGACCCCGGCCGCCGCGCGCGCCTTTGGTCGCGGCGAGGCATCCGGGGCGCTCGGCGCCAGGACAATATCGTCGCTGGAAACTGCAACTGGTACGGCAGTTAGGTTACACGGTTTACCACGCCGTCGCAATGTGTGAGCGTTCACCGTTTCCCCCCTCGGTTGTGGGCCAGGATGGTCCCATGGATCCGACCTACGGGTACACGATCGACACCCTCCTCGCCGTCCAACCCCCCGTCGCCCCCGCGGACTTCGCAGAGTACTGGGGCGCCCGTTACGCGCGGGCCCGCGCCATCGACCCGACGCCGGTCCTTCGCCCGAGCGCACAGCCCGCTCCGCCGGGAACGCGCTTGTACGATGTCGAGTTCTCGACCACGGACGGGCTGCGCCTGGGAGGCTGGCTCACCCTCCCCGCAGAAGGCCGGATCGAGCGCGGCCTGGTCGTCAGCCACGGATACGGCGGACGGCTCGAGCCCGAGCATGTCGCGCCCGTCGAGCACGCGGCCGTGCTGTATGCCTGCGCCAGAGGGATGGGTGCCCGAAGCCTCATCGATGACATCCCGTCGATCGCGGAGCGGCACGTCCTCCACGGGATCGCCGATCGCGACACCTACGTGCACGGAGGGTGCGCGGCCGACGTGTGGTGCTCGGTGAGCGCGCTGACCGAACTCGTCCCGGCCGTCGCCGGCCGCGTGGCGTATGTGGGCGGAAGCTTCGGGGGCGGTATCGGCGCCCTCGCCCTCCCCTGGGAGGATCGAATCTCGGCCGCATGCCTGTCGATCCCGAGCTTCGGCCATCACCCGTTGCGCGTCACGATGCCGTGCACGGGCAGCGGCGAATCGGTCCGTCGCCGCGTCGAAGCGCACCCGGAGACGATGGACGTCCTGCGATACTTCGACGCCGCCACCGCCGCAACGATGATCACCATCCCCACTCACGTCGCACCGGCCCTCGCCGATCCTGCTGTCCCGCCGCCAGGGCAGTTCGCCATCGCAAACGGCCTCGCCGGCGAGCGCGAGGTCTTCGTGCGCGCCACGGGGCACATGGACCACCCCGACGCGCCGGACGAGGCCGAGGCGCTGCGAGCATCCCAGCGCGACTTTCTCGCGCGGACCTGATCGCCGGCCGACCCAGACGCCCGTCAGCGCTGCGGATCGATTCCGTAGGAGGCCCGCTGCACGAAGCGCGCAGGCAGGGTCCGCTGGACGGGCGCGACCGTTTCGGCCTCGAGCCCCGCCAGGAGCATCCGCCCCGCGATCTCGCCGAGCTCGACGTAGTCGCACGCGATCGTAGCCAACGGCGGCGCCAGGTACGGAGCGAGCGGAATGCCGTCGAATCCGAACACCGCGACCTGCTCCCCTACCCGCAGGCCCGCCTCCGCGATCGTGCGCATGCCGGCGGCCGCCATGACGTCGTTGGCGTAGAACACCGCTGTCGGCGGTTCGGCGACAGCGAGGATCTCGCGCGTCGCGTCCTCAGCACCCAACTCGGTGAACCCGCCCACCGCGAGCAGATCGGAGCGCAACCCATGCCGCTCGAGGACGCCTGCCCAGATGTTCCGGCGCCGCCGCGCGTGTTCGAGCGCGGGGTCTCCCATGACGTGTCCGATGCGCGTGTGCCCCCGCGCGATCCAGCCGTCGATCGCGTCGCGAATCGACTCGTCGGAGTCGTGGAAGACGGCGGGAAGCTCGACTTCCCCCGGTGGATCGCCGATCACGATAGCCGAGGCCCCGATTTCGTCCAGCAAGCCGAACCGCGGATCGTCGTCGCGGAGATCCGCCACGATGAAGGCGTCGACGGTGCGTTCGGCTCGCCAATCCCGGTAGCAGAGCTCCTCCTCCGTCTCATCGGATACGAAGCGGATCGTCAGGGCGTACGCCTGCTCCGAGAGCACCCGCTCCAGGCCCGCGAGGAACAGGGGGAAGAACGGGTCTGCCCCGAGCAGGTCCGGCTCGCGCTTGAGAATGAACCCGATCGCGTGCGCCGGAGAGCCCTTGATCGCCCGCGCCGCCATGTTGGGGCGCCAGCCGAGCTGATCAGCCGCGTCCATGATGCGCTCGACCGTGCTCGCCCGCAGGCGGTAACCGCCGTTGAACGCACGTGACACCGCGTTCCGCGACACGCCGGCGAGGTCGGCGACATCCTGTGCGGTCACCCGGCGGCGCCTGGCGGTCGACATGGTCTTGGGCGCCCCCATCGTCAATCGGCCCACAGCTCGTATGACGCACGCGGCAGAAAGCGTCCGGCGAGCGTCGTGACGGGCGCAACAGACTCACCCGATGAGAGCAGGGCCATCAGCTCACGACCAACGATGTCGCCGAGCTCGTCGAAGTCGCACACGATGGTCGCGAGGGGCGGTGAGAGATACTGCGCAAGCGGGATCCCGTCGAATCCGGCGACGGCGATGTCGCCGCCCACGATTCGGCCCCCGTCCGCGAGCACGCCCATTCCCGCGGCGGCCATGATGTCGTTCGCGAAAAAGATCGCGGTGGGCGGTTCGGCTGCGGTCAAGAGTGCGCGCGTCGCGACCTTCGCGCCTTCCTCGGTGAACCAGCCGGTCTCCACGAGGTCGGGGGTGAGCCCGTGCGCGGCCAAGGCATCGGCCCAGATCGCACGCCGGCGCAGCGTGTGCCGCAGGTTCGGATCGCCTGTGACGTGCGCGATCCGGGTGTGACCCCGCTGGACCCACCCGTCGACGAGCTCGCGGATCGAGGCGTCGGTAGTGTGATAGACGGCCGGCTGAGAAACCGCACGCCCGGGATCGCCGACGATGACGCCGGGCAGATCGAGCTCGTCGAGCAGCGCGAACCGTGGGTCGCCGTCGCGGAGGTCGGAGACGATGACGCCGTCGACGCGGCTCTCCGCGACCCAGTCCCGGTAACAGCGGGTCTCCTCCTCCTCACTCGTGACGAACCGGATCGTGATGGCGTACGCATTCGCGGAGAGCACTCGCTCGACGCCCGCGAGGAAGAGCGGGAAGAACGGGTCGGAACCCAGCAACGCGGGGTCACGGCGGACGACGAATCCGATGGTCCTCGCCGGGGCGCCCTGGATGGCACGCGCGGCCGCGTTGGGGCGCCAGCCCAGTTGCTCGGCGGCGTCGTGGATCCGCTTCACCGTGCTCTCGGGCAGCCGGGAGGCGCCGTTGAAAGAACGCGAGACGGCCCCCTTCGAGACTCCCGCGAGAGCCGCGACGTCGTTGATGGTGACCCGTCGGCGACGCTCTGACATACGCCGAGAGTACTACCGGAGATGGTCGCCGCCGGGGCGTCTCAGCTCTCCTCACCGATGCCCCGCGAGATAGCTATATTGCACTGAACGCAATATGCTCGCGTCGTGCTTGAATCCGGACTCGACATCCTGCGGATCGTCGCCGAGGCGGACCGTCCCCTCACGGCCACCTCGATCGCGCAGCGTGTCGGCCTGCACGTGTCCTCGGTGTCGCGCACGCTCGGCGTCCTGGTTCGGCACGGATATCTGCGCAAGCCCACCTACCACTCGTTCGCTGCAGACCTCGGCCTCCTCGCGCTGGCCGGACGGTCGGCGTCGTCCCTGACGGAGATCACCGCCACTCTCGCACCGGTCGAACGGCTCGCTGGCGAGACTGGACTCCAGGCCACGCTCGCCGCGCTCCACCGCGACGAGGTGCTCTACTTGCACCAGTCGCAGCACGGACGGACGACATCCGCGGTGGCGGGCGGCTACCCGCTGCACCTCTCGGTCGTCGGGCTCCGCCTGCTCCTCGATCTGCCCGCGCCACAGGCCATCGAGGTGCTGTCGGTGGCGGCGCGCCGCTACGGGTGGGATCGGCCGACGCCGGGGACACCCACGGACCCCGAGAGCTGCCTCGCCCGCGCGCGCGCCCAGATCCACGACGGCGTGCTCCGGATCGACGCCTGGGGCGACCCATCCGTGCTCGCCGCAGCCGTCGCCGTCTCGGTGCCCGGGCGCGCGCCGCTCGCCCTCGCACTCGTCGGTCCCCGCCCGTCGGGCGACCCCGATGCATTCGTCCGCGAGCACCTTGCGCGCGTCGCCGGGCACCTCCGCACTGCCCTCACCTAGGAGAACCGATCATGCTGAGAGAACAGTCCTTCGACCTCGTGGTCGCCGGCGGCGGTATGGCGGGCGTGTGCGCCGCGATCGCCGCAGCGCGTGAGGGTCTGCGCACATGCCTGGTCCACGAGCGTCCGGTGCTCGGCGGCGTGGCCTCGAGCGAGATGCGCGTGACGGTCCACGGCGCAGGACACAATCACTCGTTCGCCCGCGAGACAGGCATCATCGCCGAACTGCTGAGCGAGGAGCGGCGCCGCAATCACGAGCCGATCAACGAGAACGGCTGGACCAACTCGGTGTTCGACCAGGTGCTGTACGACTTCTGCGTGCGGGAACCGAACCTGACCCTTCATCTCAACACCAGCGTCATCGGCGTCGAACTCGACGGCGCCGACGAGGTCGACCGGGCGCCGCATACCGACAAGGGTTACTACGAGCGGGAGGCCTGCGCTCCGAGCCGCCGGCTGACCGCCCTCCGGGCGCGCACCTTGTCAGCCGAGGTCGATCTCCGACTTGCCGCCGACCTGTTCATCGATTGCACTGGCGACGGGTTCATCGCCGACCGGGCCGGCTGCGGCTGGCGGATGGGCAGCGAATCCCGCGCCGAGCACGGCGAACCACACGCCCCCGAACAGCCCAGCACCGCCACGATGGGCAACTCGCTCCACATCCGAGCCAAAGACGTCGGTGCACCCGCGCCGTTCACGCCCCCCCAGTGGGCCGCGCGGCTCGATGACCCGTCGTACTTCTACGAGCAGGGCCGTGTGCCCAGCGACCCGCGCGGTGGGTTCTGGTGGATCGAGATCGGGATGCCGTGGCACACGATCTTCGACAACGAGGCCATCAGGCACGAGCTCACCCGGTATGCGCTGGGTGTGTGGGACTGGATGAAGAACCGGGATCCCGAAATGATGGAGCGCTGCCGCAACTTCGCGCTCGACTTCGTCGGCCAGGTGCCCGGCAAGCGCGAGAGCCGACGCGTGTTCGGTCGCCACTGGCTGACCGAGCAGGAGATCCAGGCTCACACGCCGTTTCCCGATGCGGTCTGCTACGGCGGCTGGGGCATCGATCTGCACACGCCCGGTGGATTGCTCGCGAAGACCTCTGAGCCCTCGGCAGCCGAGCGCTACCAGGAGGATTCCGAGTACGCGAGCAAGATCTATGTGCGCCCCTATGGCATTCCATTGCGCAGCCTGATGGCGCGCGACGTCGACAATCTGCTGCTCGCTGGACGCTGCATCAGCGTGACCCGAGCCGCTCTCGGCTCGGCGCGGGTGATGGCGACGACGGCATCGATGGGGCAGGCGGCGGGCGTCGCCGCCGCGGTGATGACTCAGCGCGGCGTGACGATTCCGGAATTGGCGGCCGATGCCGCGGCGGGTGGCCCGGCCGTGCGCGAGGTCCAGCAGCGTCTGCTGCGCGCCGGCGCGTTCATCCCGGGCGTCCGCAATCACGACGACGCCGACCTGGCGCGCTCGGCCACCGCCTCCGCATCGTCCCGGCAGCTCATGCACGGGCTGTCGCCGACCGACCCCGCGCCGTTCGAACAGCTCACGAGTATCCCCGAGGAGAGGTCCTACGGGCTTGAGGTGGAGGTCGCCCAGCTGGTCTGGTGCGATGGCCGGCTCGACACCGTTTCGCTCTGCCTCGACAACACCACCGACGCCGAGCTGCGCCTGCCGTTGCGACTGGTCCGCGTCGGCGAGGTCTGGGACAACCGGAAGGGCGGCGACAGCGTGCTCGCCGAGGGTGCCGTCAGTGCCCACCCGGGCATCGCGCGGTGGACGGACTGGCGGGTGGCTCTCGCGAACCTGTCCCCCGGCTGGGTCCGCATCGAGACTGCGGAGCCCGCGCCCGGCCTCCGGTGGCGCTACGCCGGAGGCGTCATGCCCGGGCATTTCGCGAGCCGCAGCCTCTCGCCGACCCGGCTACGCGATCTGCATGCCTCCTTCGCCTACCGCACCGTGCCGGCACAGAACGCTTTCGCACCGGCCGAGGTGCTGTCCGGGGTCACCCGGCCGACGACCAGTACGGCCACGTGGCGGAGCGATCCCGGCGCCGGACTGCCGCAATGGCTCGAGCTGGCCTGGGATGACGCGCAGCCGATCGAGCACGTCGAGGTCACCTTCCCGGGGTCGCTCCTGCGTGACGTCCACAGCACTCCGCCGTTCTACGTCGAGCCGCAGACCGCCAGGGATTACGTGATAGAGATCGAGGGTGTCGAGGCCGTCAGAGTCGAGGGGAATACGCAGTGGCGGCGCGTTCACCGACTCGAGACCGCGGCGAAGGCTCGAAGCATCCGCTTGATCATCCTGTCAACGAATGGCGATCCGGCCGCGTCCGTTACGGAGATCCGCTGCTACTGAGGTCGGGAAACGCCTGCGCCGCACCCCGGATGGGACGCGGCGCAGGCGTGATCACCGCGGTGGCGGCGATCAGTTGAGCGTGAAAACGACCGTCTGGCTGTTCCCGGCGACGTCGAGGATCACGAGCGAGTTGACCCCGGCGATCGCACCGAACACACCGGGCTCGATGAAGTTCAGGTCTGACCACGTATTGTCTGACAGGTCCTTGACGGTGCCGTTGAGCTCGATGCGATCGAGCTTCCGCGCGTCATGGAGTTTGAAGCTCACAAGGTCGTAGCCATCGCCGGTCTGCACGGTGAAACCGTCGCCGATCTTGACCACCGCCGTTGGCGGCGTCGAGTCCGCCACGAAGTCGAACATCCCCGTTCGAGAGACGTTCCCCGCGGTGTCATGCGCGTTGAACCTGACCGTGTACTCGCCGTCAGGCAACGTCACCGAGGCCGTGTGCGTGGCCGAGACAGCACCATCGACGGCTGATTGCGTGCTTCGCACGAGTGATCCGGCACGGTACACGTTTGCGACGATCCTGCTCAGCCCCCGATCGTCCGAGGCATCGACTCGGAGGTCGATACCGCGCAGCGGACCCGCCGACGTCGGCGTGACGAGCGTCGCCTCGGGTCGCACCTCGTCAGGCACCGGCGACTGCTCGTCCCACGCCCGGACGTAGTCGACCGCGAGCACACTCGGCACCTTCGGGTCGCGCGCATTAGAAGCCGCGAGGTTCAGGATGAGGTACTGGCGGTCGGTCGTGCCGAGATAGTGCGTGGCGAGATAGACCCCGTCGTAGTAGAAGTCGATGTTGCCGTCCGTACGCCAGTGCGCACCGTAGACGTGCCAGGCGTCGGGTGCGACGTCGAGGCACGCTCGTTCGTCGATGTCGGGGCCGTGCACGCTCGCGCAGGCCTGACCGGCCAGGCCCTCCATCACGTCGATCTCGCCCGTATGCGGCCAGTTGTGGCTCTCGCCGTTGAGCCAGAACGCTGGCCAGTTGGCGATGCCGTGCGGGGCCTGCTCGGTACGCATGCGAGCCTCGACGAAACTGCCCGGTCCGACCGCGAACTTCTTCCAGCTCTGGATCATGGCGCCCGCGTAGTCGTATTCGAACGATGTGCCGCGGCGCTCGCACTCGGTCGCACGCTCGACGAAGTGGAGCTCGAGTGATCCGTCCCGGATCTGGATGTTGTCGGGGTCGTAGCACTGGATCTCCGTGCCGACGTTGACGGGCGTCGTCATCTCGCCGTCCACGCCGTCCACCCACCCGCGGTTCCAGACGCTCGCGTCCAGCGTCGGCGCGTCGAAGCCGTCGTCGAGCAGGACCGAGGTCATCGACCCGGCGACCTCGGGGGGTGCAAGCGGATGCGGCTCACCGGCTCCGCCGCCGGGCGGGCACTCGAGGGGGGTCACGTCGAAGACCCACTCTGTCTGCGCACCAGGCGTCACCGAATATCCGGGCGTTGCTTCCGCTGTCACCGTGAGCTCATTCCCGGTGCGTGCCTGCGTGTACGAGACGCCCTCGATGTCGGGGATCACGATCTGCGGTTCGATGCCGCAGGCCGAGGCCTGCCGGATCGGCGTGGCGGGCACGACGCCGCGTACGGTGTCCCATGCCCGCACGTAATCGATCGCGAAAGTGCTCGGCGCGACCACACGATTCGGCCACGCCGCAACGTTCAGGATCGGATACATCGGATCGGTGGTACCGAGCGCGAAGCTCGCCGTCGGCGCACCGTTGTAGTAGATGTCCACGGTCCCGTCGACCTTCCAGTGCGCGCCGACTGTGTGCCAGGCATCCAGCTCGAGCGCCGCACACCGCTTCTCGCTGGCGCCGTCGGCTCGTGTGACCGAGGCACAAGCTCCGCCGGGTTCACCCTTCATAAGCACCACGGTGCCGTTGCTCGGCCAATTCAGGCTGCGTCCCTGCATCCAGACCGTCGGCTCGTTCTCGATCGACCCCGTGCCGCCCGGCAGGAACACACGCGCCTCGAGAAAGCTGCCCGGCCGGACGGTGAACTTGCCGTAAGAGGTGATCATGCCCCCGGCATAGGCGCGCGCGACGCCGCCGCAGGCGAGGCTCTTCTCGGTGAGGTCGAGCGCGACTTCACCTCCCCCGACGGTGACGTTCTCCGGGTGGTAGCACTGCACCTGCCCGGCGTTCACCGGAGCGGTCACGTCCGCGCCGTTGCCGAACCACCCCTTCGTCCAGACCGTCGTGTCCAGCGCGGCGCCGTCGAAACCGTCGTCGAGCAGCACCCCTGTCACCTGGTCAGCTACTCCGGCCGGTGCTGTGGGGACAGGCGGAGCACCGGGCTCCTCCCCCGACGCGGGTGTCGCGCTCAGCGTGGCAGCAAGCACGGCGCAGGCGGCGAACGCGGCCAGCAGTGGTCGTTGGCGTCTCATTCGGGACGTTTCCTTTCGCGTCATTGCGCGACGGGATCCCTCATGAGCCCGCCGGAACGGAGCACGACATCGGACGCCGTCGCAATATGCCGCCGGAGGTCCTGCCACCGTACGCGAGGAGGTTAACCGGTTTACCGCCGTGTCGTCAACGGGGACCACCGGCCCTCCGACTTCGTCTTGTCCCGGTGACGAGGAAGGGCGACGTCCAGGCAGTGCGCAACCGTCTCAGGCGGCGAGCGCAGCCTTGGCATCGATGGTGTCCTGATCGGCGAGCACCTCGCGTGCACCCGCCTCGAGTCCGTCCAGTGCCGCGGTCACCACGTCGGCCGGGTCGTTCTTGGGGATGTCCCAGCCGGCCATCATGTCCGTTTCGGTCGCGCTCAGGTAGAGGCCGGTGACCTGCGTGCCCTGCCCGGCCAGCTCCAGGCGGATGCCGTTGGTCATGCTCCACGACGCGGCCTTCGACGCCGAGTAAGCGTTGGCACCTGCGACCGACAGCCACGACAGGCGCGAGTTCACGTTCAGGATGCCGCCGCCGCCGTTCCGGGCCAGGATGGGCGCGAACGCGCGGATCATCGCCAGCGGGCCGAAGAAGTTCGTCTCGAACTCCGTCCTGATCGTGGCCAGATCCCCGGTGACGAGATCGGTTCCGGTGGAGACGCCGGCGTTGTTGACCAGGAGGGTCAGATCGGTGGCGACGGCGGCGACGCGGGCCACCGAGTCGGGATCGGTGATGTCCAGCGCGAGCGGGATCGCGCCCGGCGCGTCGATGCTCTGCGGGTTCCTCGCGGCCGCGTACACCTTCGTCGCCCCTCTCTCCAGCAGGTGCTGGACGAAGTGCCGGCCGATGCCGCGGTTGCCGCCGGTCACGAGTGCCACGCTTCCTTCAATGTTCATGTAACTAACGTATGAGGCTCGTTTGCGCGTCACAATGACAGACTCGCTCAGATCCATACCAGTAACACTCACCTGCTAGCGTTGAGGAACCATGGATGCCCTATCAGAGCTCATCGACACCCAGGGGGTTCGCGGCGTGCTCGGCGCGCTCATCACCGCCGGCGACGACTGGGGCTGGTGGTCGACCGAGACGCCGGGTGCAGCGTTTCATGCGGTGACGTCCGGCACGGTGTGGATCGCCCCGGAGGGTGGTGATCCGGTGCAGCTCCTGCCCGGCGATCTGCTCCTGCTTCCCAGCGGCGGTGCGCATGCCCTCGCGAGCGATCCGCACGCACTCTCGCGAACATCGCCGAAGCGCTCCGACGACCCGGCGATGGTTGCGGACGGGACGGTTCGGATGGGGCGGAGTCCGGCACGGACGCACATCCTCTGTGCGCATTTCACCCACGATCCCATCACCTCGGCCCCTCTGCTCGCGGCGCTGCCGCCGGTCCTGCTGCTTCGCGGGCACGGCGATGACCAGGGGCTCGCCGAGACGGTCCGGCTGGTCGGGCGCGAGCTGGCCGCACCACGACCGGGAAGCCCGGTCGTGCTGGCTCGCCTGGTCGACGTGCTGCTGATCCAGGCATTGCGCGCGTGGTTGGAGAGTGAGGACGAGCGCACCGCGTCCCCGCTGCACGCGGTCCGCGATCCCGCGGTCAGCACGGCGATGGCACTGATAGACGCCGCCCCGGGCGATGCCTGGACGGTCACGAGCCTCGCGAGAGAGGCCGCGGTGTCCCGCGCGACACTGGCGCGCCGCTTCCCCGCCGTCGTGGGCGAGACGCCGGCCGCGTACCTCACCCGCCGCCGGCTCGACCTCGCCGCACGTCGCCTTCGCGATACAGACGACACCCTCGAGGCGATCGCACAGCACGTCGGTTACACGTCGGTCTATGCGTTCAGCCGCGCATTCCGCCGGGAACGCGGCGTTGCACCCGGCCGGTTCCGCGCCGCTGCACGCGCCGGCATCCTCGCTTCATGAACCGCATCGCCGAATGCGCTGTGCCGCCGTCGGAGCACGCCACGGCACCCCGGTCCTCGTGGGGACTAGAAGGCGCCCGCACCCGAGGATCCGTCCAGCCTCGTGTTCATTGACGATCAGGACATCAGCCTGCGCGACCGACTTCGTCGGCACGTCGACAACGGGCGCGAGGTCAGCAGAAAACCTGGGGGTAGGTCTGAAATCACGTCACTCCCCCTGATACCGAAGACCGATGGTCTCCCTGACCGCGTCCATCGTCCCCATGATCGCCACCGATTCGGCGGGCATGATCAGCGGGCTTCCCGGAAGACCTTCGCGGACGAGCCGCTCCATCTCGGCGGCCTCGAACTGCATCCCACGCCCCGATACCGGAGCGTCGTACACCTCCAGGAGGTCATTCCGCTCGTCGTAGAGCGACACCGTCGTCGGCGCGTACCAGGTGTCGGCCAGTTCGAGGCGTCCCTTCGTCCCGACGATGGTTGCGCGATTCGACCCCCGCGCTTCCAGCGAGGAGAAGGACGTCGAGATCGCGCCTCCCCGGTGGGTGAGGGTCGTCGCAACCGACGCGTCGACACCGGTTCGGGTGAGCGTGGCGCGCGCAGCGATATCGACGGGAACCCCGAGGATGTCGTGCGCGAACGAGATGGGGTAGATGCCGAGGTCGAGGAGGGCACCACCGGCGAGCGCTGGATTGTTGAGTCGGTGGCTGTCGTCACGAGGCAGACTCTGGGCGTGATCGGCATGAAGATGCCGGATGTCACCGAGTCGGCCCGCCGCGATGGTGTCGCGCACATGAGCCATGTGAGGCAGAAATCGCGTCCACATGGCCTCGAGGACCACGAGCCCCTTTCGGGCAGCCAGCTCGGTGACCGCGCTCGCTTCGGCCTGGGTGAGCGTGAACGACTTCTCGACGAGGACATGCTTGCCGTGCTCGAGAGCGAGCGTGGCATTCTGCGCGTGAAAATTGTGCGGAGTGGCGACGTAGATGACGTCGATCCCCGGGTCGGCGGCCAGCTCTTCGTAGGATCCGTACGCGCGGGGAATGCCGTATCTCGCCGCGAAGGCCTCGGCGGACGGGAGCGAACGCGATCCGACCGCCGTCACGCGATGCCCATGCGTGAGGAGGTCTCGCGTGAGTGCGCCGGCGATTCCCCCGGTGGCGAGGATGCCCCAGCCGAGGGCACCGTCGGAGCGCGGGAACGGCTCCATCACTCGCCTGCCGCCGGCCGGTAGTCCAGCACCACCTGAAGCGCGCTCTCGGGTGACGTGTCGAGCATTTCAAAGGCCGCGGGAGCGTCTTCCGCCGGGAGCGTGTGCGTGATGAGTGACGTCAGGTCGAGACGCCCCTCGCGCGCGAGCTCGAGCGCGGTGGTCGACATCCGCAGCTCGTTCCAGCGGTGCTGCAGAGCGGGTGCCACGCCCGATATCTGAGACCCGACGATCGATATGCGGTTGTGGTGGAACTCCTCGCCGAGCCGCACCGGGGTCGCACTGCCCTGGAAGAAGCCTCCGACGACGACCCGGGAACTGTACGCCGCCGTGCGGACTGCCTCCTGCAACGCGTGGTAGCTGCCGCTCATCTCGATCACGACGTCCGCCCCGCGATTGCCCGTGACCTCACGGACCCTTTCGGCCACGTTGTCAGCCGCGGGGTCCAGCGTGAGCGAGGCGCCGAGGCGTTCGGCCAGTTCCCGGCGACCCGGGATGAGGTCGACGCTGATGACCCCCGCCCCGTTGAGGCGGGCGAGCTGAGCCACGATCTGTCCGGGAACGCCCGCCCCGAAGACGACGACCGTCTCGCCGACGTGGATGTCCGCGTCGAGCACGGCGTTCAGCCCGATCGCCCCGATCTTCGCGAAGATCCCGACGACGGGGTCGAGCCCGTCCGGCATGACACGTTCCATAACCCACTGTGCGGGGCGGACCGCTGAGGAGCGGTGGCCCCACGTGCCCCACACGAGGGCACCGATCAGCCCGGGGTCGACCCCCTCGCCGACCTCCGTGACCGTCCCGACCTCTTCGTAGCCCCATGCGTCCAGGGGGTAGGCGTGCGTCGAGTCGCCCGGCACGAACAGCCGGCGTTCCGCGTCCCACTCGCTGCTGAGATACGGGTTGCTTCCGCGATACGCCGTGAGCTCTGTGCCCGCAGAGATGCCGGAGTAGAGAGTCTCGAGGCGGATGTCGCCCGCGCCGAGCGGGGCTTCTTCGAAGTCGACGACCTCGGCCACTCGTGGCGAGGTGAAACGAACCAACCGTCCCATGTTCACTTCCTTTCAACGGTGCGGGATGCGGGAGCGCCGGTGCCGTCAATGGCGACGAGGCGGAACAGGAGCGCCTGCTCGGGATACAGCATGGGGCCCTGGAGGCCGATGGTTCGGAGGACCGCGCCCGAGACGGTCGCGGGGGCGCTCCACCAGGATGGCGGTCCGCCCGCCACACGGGTGAGCGCGGAGGCGGAGAGCTCGATCGGCTCGATGCGGTAGAACGCTTCGTCGCGGAGGCCGGGGATCCGGATGCGGCCGGGGTGCACGCCTGCCGTCGTGCCGAGCGCGACGAACGAGATGAGAGCCCGGTCGCGGTCGGGCGAGACGTAGCCGTGCGCCCAGTACGCATCGTCCGGATAATCGCTGTGTACCGCGGTGCCGGTGTGGATGAGGTGGCGCTCGGACTTGTAGAGCTCGACCCACGCCGCCAGCTCCTCGAGTTCCGACGGGGACGCGTCCCGCAGGTCCCACTCGATGCCGAAGTGACCGAACACCGCCGTGGCCGCGCGGAAGGCAAGCGAATGCGTGCGGTGGGTCGTATGCGCAGTCGGCGCGCCGACGTGCGAGCCGACGAGCTCCGGAGGCAGGAGGAGCCCCGTCCAGCGCTGGATCTGCTGGCGCTCGAGGGCATCGATGCAGTCGCTCGCCCACACGCGTTGCGTGCGTTCGAGAACGCCCAGGTCGACGCGGCCGCCTCCGGAGGAGCACGACTCGATCTCGAGCGCGGGGTGCCTCCTGTGCAGCTCGTCCATCAGCGCGTAGGTCGCCAGCGTCTGCGCGTGCACCCGCGGAGCGCCCGTCGCTCGGTCGCCGGCTTCGACGAGATCGCGGTTGTGATCCCACTTGATGTAATCGATGGAGTACTCCTCGATGAGCGAGCTCATCGACTCGAGGATGTAGTCGAGCGCCTCGGGGATGGTGAGGTTGAGCACCTGCTGCGAGCGCCCGGTGATCGGCAGCCGCTCCCCCGGCGCGAGGATCCACTCGGGATGAGCGCGAGCGACATCCGAATCTTCGTTGACCATCTCGGGCTCGAACCACAGGCCGAACTGCATTCCGAGCGAGCGCACGACGTCGACGAGAGGACCCAGTCCGTCGGGCCACACGTCGCGGGCGACCTGCCAGTCGCCGAGACCGGCACGATCGTGGCGGCGGTGGGTGAACCAGCCGTCGTCGAGGACGAAGCGCTCGACACCCACTCGGGCCGCGAGCTCGGCGAGTTGCGTGAGAGAGGGCAGGTCCTGATCGAAATACACCGCTTCCCATGTGTTGAGGACGACGGGTCGAGGAGACGCGGGATGCGATGCCCTGCCGCGGAGGTGGTCATGGAATGCCTGGGCGATCCGGTCGAGCCCTTCCCCATAGGCGCCGTAGACGAACGGCGACGAGTAGGACGCGCCCGGCCCGAGAATCATTTCTCCCGGCAGCAGGAGTTCGCCGGCGCCGAGAACCCGAGCGCCGGTGAGGCCGAGTTCCGCAAACGTCGCGTGGTTGCCGCTCCACGCGGTATGGACTGCCCACACCTCCCCCGAGCGGAAGCCGAAGCCGGGTGTCCCGGCCGCCAGGAGGATGCTGGCGTCGGACCCGGTGCGACCCCGCCGACCTTCACGGAGATGCGTTCCGGCGACGAAGGGATGCCTTTGCGGTGTGCGCTCGCGGAGGTGGCGCCCGGTGAAGTCGAGAATCTCGACTGCTTCGGCGGGAATGGGGAGGACCACCCGCAGGGCGTCGACGCAGTAGTCGCTCTCCTGCGCGGTGTTGGTCACTCTGGCGGCGACGCGGATCAGTCCCGACGGCAACATCTCGATCGTGGTGGTGAGCAGCAGCTGTGCAGCGGGGTCCTCCGCGTCCACCACAAGGCTCCGCACGCCATCGCGCGAGTCGTCGAGGCGCCAGGATTGGAGTTCGAAGGCCGAGGAGAAGCTCGTTCCGTTCCGATGGCCCTCGAGACCCGGGGTTCCCATCCATCCCGCAGACTGCTCCGGAAGCACGCTCGGCGACTTGCGCACCTCCAGCAGATCGGCACCGCCCTGCGTGTCACCGAGAGAGGCGAGGAAGGCGGCGTCGTCGGGGACGGTTGCGAACGACGGCCCCCAGTGCAGGATTCGCGGCACCCCGCCGGACACGTCGACCACAAGCGCCGTATCGCTTGCTTCGAGGATGACCGACCCGGCTGCCTCCTCCGCCCTCGGTACGCTCATCCGAACTCCTTTGTCACACTTTCATATTTCGAACTGAAACTAATAAAGTCAAGCATGGCACAGATATCGCACACGCTTTCGGTCACCCTCGACCGTCCTCGCGACGCCTTTCAGAGTCGGAAAGGGTGACCGATGGGAACCTATGAAACGGAATCCGGCGCGGCGCTGTCGGCGTCATCCAAGGCCGTCGCCATCGAGGTGCTCGTGCACGGCGCCGAGTCCCGCGCGCGCCTCGCACAGCGCATGGGGCTGTCGCCGGCGACCCTCACGCGACTTGTTCGCCCGTTGGTGGAGGCAGGCGTTCTGGTCGAATCCGACGCCGTCCGCACACCCGGGCGAGGACGCTCCTTCCTCCCGCTGGACGTCGCTCCCGGGAAGTACCGGTTCATCGGACTGAAACTCACTGAGCAAACCATCTACGCAGTCGTCACGGATGTTCGCTCACGCGTTCTCGCGCAGGAGTCCGTACCCTTGCACTCTCTCCGAGTCGCCGATGTCGTCGCCTCCGTCGAGCAGGTCGTCTCGGGCCTCCGGGCGCGCAGCCCGCAGCAGGTGACTGCGGTGGGCCTCACAGTGGGTGGGACGGTCGAGGCGGGCGAAGTCGTCGCCGACTCCCCCTTCCTGCACTGGCACGACGTTCCGCTCCGCTCCCTCGTCAGCGAGGCGCTCGGGCTCCCGGTGCACATGGACAACGACGTCGTGGGGCTCACCCAGGCTCAGCATTGGTTCGGTCATGGCAGGGGGTACTCGAGCTTCGCCCTGCTGACCGTCGGGGCGGGAGTGGGATACGGGCTCGTCATCAACGACGTCATGGTTCCGACCATGGTCAACCCGGTGAGCCACTACCCGGTGGATCCGCTGGGGCCGCTGTGTCCTCTCGGTCATCGCGGGTGCATGACAGCCCTGCTGTCGTCGGGAGCGATCACCACCGCAGTCTCGGTGGCCCATGGCCGCTCCATCGACTACGACGAAGTCCTGGACATGGCGCAAGCCGGCGATGCGGCGGCCACGCGGGTGGTTCGCGATGCGGGTCGGGCGCTCGGTCGCGCCGCATCAGCGATCACCGCGCTCACAGGGGTGAGCCGGATCATCCTGTCCGGTGAGGGAGTGCACCTGGTCGATGTCGCCAGCTCCAGCGTCGAGGAGGGGCGAACGGAGTACGACCCCGATGGGGCGATGCGCGCTGAGCTCATCGTCCGCCCTATGGACTTCATCGAGTGGGCTCGGGGCGCAGCCGTGATCGCGATCCAAGAGGAGTTTCCGGGCACTGCCGGCTCAGCAGAATCCGCATCGACCGACCCGGAGGCGGCGCGCTCTCTCGAGTAGACATCAGCTGTTACCTTGACAGTTCTCGTTTCATGCTGAAATTATGTCGGTGGCTGTTACACGACTTTCAGCGTTAGGAAGCGCAACGATGCATACCTTCTCTCTCAGGACGCCGGCTGTCATTGCAACCGCCGCCGGGGTGCTGATCCTCGCCGGTTGCACCGGTGGAGGCACCGGCTCCGATGCGGACGACGACACACTGCGGTATCTCGTTGAGCAGCCCGAAGATCCCGCGGCGTTGCAGGCGCTGGAAGATCACATCGCGGAGTTCTCGGAAGCGAGCGGTATCGACATCGAGGTCGAAGCCATGCCGTTCGACACCCTTCGTACGGTCCTGCAGACGCAGCTTCAGTCCGGCGAAGGACCTGATGTCTTCAACTGGGGCTCGGGCCCAGGATTCGGCGGGGCGTTCGCGGAGGCGGGCCTGCTCTACGACCTCACCGACGCCTACGCCGAGTACGACTGGCCCTTCTACGACTTCGCCAAGGAGCGCGTCACCTTCGAGGACACCCTCTATGGCATCCCCGGAGAGATGGAGACCCTCGGGCTCTTCTACAACGCGGATCTCTTCGCCGAGCACGGCATCGCGCCTCCGGAGGACCTCGCCGGGTTGGAGGCCGCCTCGAAGAAGCTCGCGGATGCGGGCATCGTTCCGATCGCCGCCAGCAACCAGGAAGGGTGGCAGGGCGGGCACCTGCTGAGCATGGCGCTCTCGAGCCGCGTCGGGTCGACGGGAATGGACGCGCTGGTCAGTGGCGAAGCCTCGTGGGATTCCCCTGACGTGGTCGCCTCCCTTCAGCTGTGGCAGGACTACCTGGAGCAGGGCTACCTTCCGGAATTCCCGACCTCGCTCAGCTACGACGGCGCGAATGCCCTGTTCTACTCCGGGGATGCGGCCATGGTTCCGACCGGAAGCTGGCTCACCTTCGAGATCGACGACAACGCAGACTTCGAAGTCGGCTACATCCCCTTCCCCGCTGAGGATGGCCCCGGAATCTTCGCGGGCGGACTCGGCTCAGGTCCGATGATCTCCGCGAGCACGACGAAACTCGATTCTGCCCTCGAGCTCGTGGACTACCTTGCATCGCCGGAGCACGCGCGGTGGATGGTGGAGAACCTGAACGTCATCCCGCCCCAGCCGATCGCCGCAGACGTCGACGTGTCGCCGCTCTTTCATCAGGTGCTCGATGACACCGCGAAGTTCTCCGATGGCACGGGCGACTTCGGTTACAACATCGACGTGCTGACCACGGATGAGTTCAACGAGGCCATGCTCGACGGCGTCGCTGCGATCCTCTCCGGTCAGATGAGCGCCGAAGAGGTCGCCGCTCAGATGCAGGCTGCGGCGCAGCAGTGACCGTCGGGATCGCGGTCGGCGCCTCGGCTCTCGCCGACGGGCCTGACCCGGCGACCAAGAAGAGAAGGCGCTCGACCCGGATCGTGCTCGACACGCCGCGCGCGACCAGGCGGGCGCAGACCCGCCTGGGGTTGCTGCTCGTCGCGCCGGTGATGATCCTGGTCCTGCTCTTCTTCCTCGTGCCCCTC
Organism: Microbacterium lushaniae; assembly: GCF_008727775.1. Lineage (NCBI taxonomy): Bacteria > Bacillati > Actinomycetota > Actinomycetes > Micrococcales > Microbacteriaceae > Microbacterium > Microbacterium lushaniae. The sequence goes on along the minus strand of NZ_CP044232.1, from coordinate 1,352,164 downwards.
GGAAACGCCATCTACTACGCGTTCGTGGACTTCAACGGGGTGAACCCGAACCCCGAGTTCGTCGGGCTCGCCAACTTCATCGAGCTGTTTCAGGATCCGAACCTCTGGCCGGCGTTGAAGAACAACGCCATCTGGATCATCATCGGAACGATCGCGCCGCTGGTGATCGGGCTCGCTCTCGCGCTTCTCATGTGGAACGTCGGGCGGGGCGGCGTCCTCTACCGAGTCGCGTTCTTCCTCCCGTACGTCCTCCCGCAGGTGGCCGTAGGCGTGGTGTGGAGCTGGATCTATGACCCGGTGCGCGGCTGGCTCAATCAAGCGCTCGATGCGGTAGGGCTGTCCTTCCTCCGGACGGGGTGGCTCGGCAACCCGGATACAGCTCTGTTCGCGGTGCTCGCCACCGCCATCTGGGCGACATCGGGTTTCGTCTTCGTCATCTTGCTCGCCGCGCTGCGGAACGTGGACATCGAGCTGGTCGACGCGTCCCGGCTCGACGGGGCGAACACCATCCAACGACTCTGGTACATCATCCTTCCGCAGATCATGCCGGTGTTCCTGATGGTCACGACGATCACTCTCGTCGGCGGGTTCAGCGTCTTCGACATCATCTTCGTCATGACCGGGGGCGGTCCGGCGGGTGCGACCGATGTGCTCGGCACGCTCGCCTACAGCGAGGCATTCCAGCTCAACCGCATCAGCTACGGCACGACCATCGCACTCGTGATGACGGTCCTCGCGGTCCCGTTCGCGGTCTGGTTGAACCGACTCCAACGACGAGTTTCTCTGCAGGGAACGGGCGCATGACCATCAACGACAACCCGACCTCTCCGCGCGTGAGAGCGTGGCGCGTGGGCAGGCACACCGTTCTCATCGTGCTCTCGCTGTTCGCGATCTTCCCGATCATCCTCACGATCTCGACGGCTTTCAAAACGGACGCCGACGTGACGGTGAATCCCTTCGGGTTGTTCTCGTCGTTCTCCTTCGAGAACGTCGTGGTCGCCTGGACGGACGGCAATTTCGGCGACTACGTGCTGAACAGCTTCCTCCTGTCGGTACCCAGCACGATCCTGGTGGTCGTCGTCTCGACGATGGCGGGATACGCCTTCGCCCGGCTGCCCTTCCCCGGGCGCGGCATCGCGTTCTACCTGGTGATGCTGGGGCTGCTGGTGCCGTTCTTCACCTACATGATCCCGCTCTACTTCCAGCTCAGGGGGATGGGTCTTCTCGACACGCTCCCCGGCGTCAACCTGGTGCTCACCACCACGGGGCTCGCCTTCGGGACGTTCTTCATGAGGGCGTTCTTCTCCGATCTGCCGACCGAGTTGGAACAGGCTGCGCGCATCGACGGGGCCTCCGAGTGGCAGATCTTCTGGAGGATCATGGTCCCGCTGGTCTCAGCGGGAGCCGGTGCACTCGCGGTTTTCACCTTCCTCCAGAACTGGAACAACTTCCTCGTTCCCCTGCTCTACGTTCCCGGCGGGGAGTTCCGCCCGCTCACGACGGGGCTGTATCTGTTCCTCGGCGGCCGGTCGATCGACATCGGGCCGCTCGCGGCGGGCACCCTCATCACGATCATTCCGGTGATCGTCGTGTTCATCCTGTTGCAGAAGCAGGTCACTCAAGGTTTCCTCTCCGGTGCGGTCAAGGGCTGATCCGCTCCGTTCCCCCTCGACCCGAAAGCGACGCGCATGCACGACGTCCTCGATCCCCGCGACTATGTCCCCGACGAGGCCGAGCAACTGCGATTGAGCGGATTCGAGATCGGCGACATCGAACAGGACGCCGCGGACGCCGCTCTGCGGGGAGATGTGGCCCTGCTCCTCTCCCTGGAAGAGAAGATGCGAAGTCTCGAACGGACGCAGGGTTGGCGGTACCGCGAGCCGGAGGACCTCGCGTCGCTGGAGGCGTTGTTCGCCGCGATGCCGCGAAAATCGGTCGATGCCGCGCAACTGCCGTCTCGCATCCGCGGCGCTTGGCTCGGTCGAACCGTCGGAAACACACTGGGTAAGCCGATGGAGGGGCTGACGCGCGCCGAGCTGGAGATCTACTTGAGGGCCGCCGACCAATGGCCGCAGCGTGGGTATGTCCCACTGCTGGATCCGCTGCCCGAGGGGGTGGAGAAGCTCCACCCCTCTGCGAAGACGGCGTCGGCGGGGCTCTTCGAAGACGTGCCGCGCGACGACGACATCGACTGGACCATTCTGGGGCTCCATCTTCTGGAGACGTACGGGCGCGAACTCACCACGGAGCAGGTCGCGGCCGAGTGGCTAGACCGCGTGCCCTTCAGTCAGACCTACACGGCGGAGCGAGCGGCGTACCGCAACCTCATCCACGGTGTGACCCCGCCGGACACGGCAACTCGGAGCAACCCCTACCGGGAGTGGATCGGTGCACTCATCCGGGCCGATGCTTTCGGTCTCACCAACCCCGGCGATCCCGGTGCAGCGGCCAGACTCGCGCTCATCGATGCCCGCCTGACGCATACCGCGAACGGTCTGTACGGTGAGCTCTGGGCGGCGGCTCTGGTGGCAGCAGCGCTGACGTCGACGAGCGCCGAGGACGCCCTCCGCCACGCGGCAGCCGTCGTGCCGCCGGAGTCCCGGCTCGCGGAGGCGCTGGATGGCGTGTTTCACCTGCTGGGGTCCGGCGCGGGCCACGTGGCCGCACTCGATTGGGTGGACGAGACTCTCGGCGAGTATCCGTGGGTACACACCATCAACAACGCCGCCCTCATCGCGATCGGTCTCCTATGGGGCCACGATTTCATGAGCTCCGTGGGCATCACGATCTCGGGCGGGCGAGACACGGATTCCAACGGTGCAACGGTGGGGTGCGTCTTCGGCGCTCTTCACGGGGCGGGAGGAATTCCCACCGCACTCGTCGGAACGACTCACGTGCGTGTCCGGAGCGCGGTACGAGACTTCGATCGCGTGACGATCGACGAACTCGCACAGCGCACTCTCGCTGTCACCGAAGCGCTCGCGTCGACGGAGCGCTGACTCGAGTGCACGCGGAGCCCGGCACGGCGATGGCGAGCTTGAATTCGTCACCCTCGGGCGTCTTGCTGCGCCGGGTGCCCCGGCAGTCCAGTAACGGACGGCGGGCTGTCGCACCACGAACATGCGAACTATTCCCACCAAGAAACGGAGGAAGACAACGAGAAGGGCACCGGCTCGAAGCCAGTGCCCTTCTCGTTGTTTCGGCTGTCTTGCAATCAGTATTACCAACAGTCCGACCCGACCGTGGGCTGTTGGCAGAACCTGTCCCGTTGCGGATCGCGCGAGCTCTCGTTTCCGCGTTTCCTGTAACGCTGCCTCGGTTTTCCTGGAACGCCATCGCCAGTCTCGGGACTTGACCCTTCAAACACAAAAAGGCGATAGCCGTTCGAGTGCCCCATGCTCAGGGCGAGAGCGAGGGCGTGCTCTCAAGGCAAGTGGCGAGCCGTCTCGTACCCTGCGCCGAAGCGTCGCCGGCCGGGAACGGACCGCGACGGCGGCAAGTGGACTGTCGTGTGCGAGAAGCGCAGCACCCTCGTCAACGTCGCCCCCTCGCCGCGGCCGGGATCTTCCGGCGGTCGCGGAACTTCCCACCGACGTCGACAACGCCCGCCGACTGAGGTCGGCGGGCGTTTTCTGTGCCTGGCTACTGGTGCAGCGACGAGCGTGGGACGGTGGACGCTTCCCGCTTCTCCTTGTCGTTGCCGTGCCAGATGTAGGCGATGATGCCGAGCACCGCGGCCGGTGCGATGGCGCACAAGCCCATGAACCCTAGCCCTGCCGCGAGCCCGTCAGCTGCGAACACAGGGCCCGCGGCCGTCCCGATGACCAGGATGGTGACGGTGGCCGCGAGCAGCTGCCGGTTGCGATGCTTGAGGGTCATGTCAATCCACCTCCGGGGTGAGAGACCGGTCGGCACACTCCGGGGTGGATCGACACGGCGTCCGCATCGGATCGCGAACGGCGTATGGGCGCGGCCACCCCCGTCGGCCGATCCGGCACCGCAGACGAGGTGGGACACGTGATCGCCTTCCTCGCCGGCGAAGGCGCGTCCTACATCACCGGTCAGCTCATCACGGTGGACGGCGCCAACTCGATCAGCGAAGAGCGCGGTCGATGACATCCGCATCACAGGATCGGGGATCCGTCATCCATCTCCGGCTGCCGCTGCATCATGGAGCTGCGCGAAGGCCCAGGCGATCCGCGTCACGTCGGGTCCTCCCGTATCGGTGAAGAGCCCCCTGCTGTGCGGGTGGGACCACGCGTGCCCGAGTCTGTCCGCGAAGACGTACTCGACGAGGGCGCGTCCCTCCGCCGTCCGCAACGTGGTGTGCTCGTACCCGTACTGCGTCGCCATCGGCGGATGCTGCACAGTTTCGGAGACGAGCGCGAGACTGTCATTGAGCAGCCCGTCGTCGATCAGGTCGTGCAGCGCGACCCAGTGATCGACGAGCCGTTCTCCCACGATCGTCGGCACGACGTCATCCTGTCCCCCCTGCACAACCAGCAGCGGAAGGGGCCGGGCTCGATCACCCATCTGCGCCCACGCCTGACGCGCCGTCGCACTCGGAGGGGTCGAGTCCGGATCGTCGGGATCGACTTGATTCAGGCCGTACTCACCCCCGGCCACCGATGTGACGGTGGCGAAGACGTCCGGATATGTGGCGGCGAGGATCACGGCCGCACCGGCGCCCGACGACGCACCCGAAACATGCACGCGATCAGCGTCGGCACCGAACGTGGAGACCACCTCACGTGCGACGCCCGCCAACAGCGCCGGCTCGCCCGACCCGCGCACCTGGTTGCGGGGGTCTGACGAGTTCCAGCAGTTGATGGCGCTCTCGAAGGGGCGCTGCGTCGGATACACGACGATGAAGCCTTCACGGTCGGCGAGCGCGTTGAACCGCGTCGCGTCCTTCATCGAGTTCCACCCGAACCCGGTCATCCCGCAGCCGTGCAGCGCCATCATCACCGGCAGTTCCGCTGACCCATCGTGTTGCGGCGGAAGGTGCACCTGGTAGTGCTGGCGGGCGCCGTCCGACGAGACGTGAACGTGGTTGCTGTCGTTCGCTCCGCTCCACCAAGGGAGCCCGAACTGGAAGACGAGACTGAGCGCGACGGCGGTGAGGGCCAGTGCTGCTGCGGAGAGGCCGACGATCCGCGGCCATCTGCGCCGGCGCCGGACGCGGGCCTGGAGAGATTCCGTCATGATCGCATTCCCCTCACGTGGTGCATGCTCTGGGCTCCGAGTGAAAACCATGGCCTCACCACAGGGTCAAGCAGGGCTCCTCCAGTCCTCCACATCCGTCAACGGGGCAGAATCGAGCATGATGTGATCGGAGGCCGGCCCGAGGTCCATCGGCAGCGCCCACCGTTTGCGGGAGTTGACCGCGTCCAGGCAGACGCGGTCGCGACGGCGCCCGAAGCGGCTGATGGTCCGCGAGCCGAGCCGATCAACCCCCAAGCAAGACAGGAGGGCCACTTATGCCCAACGAATCAGCAGAGATCGATCACACGTTCAACGGAACCATCGGGGTAGACGTCAAGGGAGAGATCTGGACATGCGTCGAAATCCCCGACTCGGCCGCACTCTTCGGCTCGCTCAGGTCGATCCGCGTTGACGCCACAATCGACGGCATCCAGCTGCTCAACACGGGGCTGATGCCCACAGGTACCGGCGAACTCATGCTGTCGCTCAATGCCAAGCTCCGAAAGCAACTCAACAAGGGCATAGGGGATGTTGTGACGGTCCGCGTGCAGAGCCGTCAGATGTGAGCACACCCCACGCCCCCACCAATGGGTAAGGGCCGGAATCTCTAGAGATTCCGGCCCTTACCGGACCGTCGGGATGACAGGATTTGAACCTGCGACCCCTTGACCCCCAGTCAAGTGCGCTACCAAGCTGCGCCACATCCCGGTCCATTGCCCGCAAGCGGACAACTCCACCATCCTACCCGCTCCGCAGAGCTCCCGCGAACGCGCGCGGCCGCCTCCTCCACAGGGCGGGCGGTCCGGGAGTTCTCCACAGCCGCCCTCGACATTCGAACGAATGTCCGAGGTTCGTGGTTGCATGAAGGCATGACGAACCCGGTGGATGCCCTCCTTGACACACTGGCCGCGCTGCGGTCGGCGTGGGGTGAGGCGAGCGGCGCCGGCGGCGATGAGCGTGGGATGTCGGCGGCCGCGCTGCTCGACGTCAATCAGCGGATCGCGGAAGCGCGGCGTCTGCTCGACGGTGTGCACGCGCGTGTGGCCGCGGAGATGTCGGCGCGGTCGCGACCGGAACTGGGCTCCGCCGGCCTGGCGAGACAAGCAGGGTTCCGCTCCCCCGCCAAACTCATCGCCGCCGCCACGGGCGGCCACACCGGCGACGCCGTCCGGCTGATCCAAGTCGGCGAGGCGACCCGCGAGCGCACATCCCTCTCCGGAGAACCGGCGCCGGCACGCCACCCGCACATCGCCGACGCGCTCCGGGAGGGAACGGTCAGCGTCGCCGCCGCAGCGGCGATCAGCGCGATGCTCGACCGCGTCGCCGTTCGCGTCGAAGCCGGCACACGTGCGGATGCGGAGGCCGCACTCATCCGGCAGGCGCCGCTGCTCTCCCTCGACGAACTGCAGGCGGTCCTGCGTCGCGCAGAGGCGCACCTCGACCCCGACGGCCTCGAGCCCGTGGTCGAGGAACTGCACGGGCAGCGCTCGCTGAAGATCCAGCAGGACGCCACCGGCACGACCGTCCTCACCGCCCGCCTGGACGCCGAGACCGCCGCTCCCATCGTTGCCGCCATCGACGCGATCGTCACGGCGCAGCTACGCACCTCACGTGGTCACAACACGGAGTCGGGCCTCACCGTCGACGCCCCTGCCGGGGATGCGGTCGGATCTGGAACGGACGCGCCGCGCGGTCCGGTGGCTCCCGAGACGCGCTCGCTGCCGCAGATGCGCGCCGATGCGCTCGCGGCGATCTGCCGGCACGCCTCCGGCTGTGACGAGAACACCCTGCCGAGACCGTCCACCGCGGTCATCGTCCGCATGGACCTCGACCAGTTGCGGGAGGGGGCCGGGGTGGCGACGATCGACGGCATCGAGCAGCCCATCGACGCCGGCAGCGCCCGCAGGATGGCCGCCGCGGCAGACATCATCCCGTGCGTCCTCGGCACCGCGAGCGAGGTCCTCGACTTCGGCCGGGCCCGCCGCCACTTCAGCAGCGCGCAGCGCCTCGCACTCGTCGAACGCGACGGCGGATGCGCGTTCTGCCACCTGCCTCCCGCCTTCGCCGAAGCCCACCACATCCGGTGGTGGCAGCGCGACGGCGGGTCCACCGACCTCAGGAACGGGATCCTGCTGTGCACGGCGTGCCACCACCGGGTGCACGCGGAGAACTGGGAGATCCGCATCGACGCCCCACCGGGCGCGCCGCCCACTGCCGGCACCGTGTGGTTCATCCCGCCGCCACAGGTCGACCCGCAGCGCACACCCCGCCTCGGCGGTCGACGACGCTTCGATCCGCTCGCCTACCACCTCGTCGCATGACCCGGGATTTGGCGCGTGTCGGACCACCGGCCTATCGTTCCGGCATGAGCGTCCAAATCCTCCCCGCAACCGCCGACCGCTTCGACGATGCCGAGCACGCCCTGACCGGCGGCGGCGACGGCCCCTCCTGCCAATGCCAGTGGTGGACGCTGCGCAACGAACCGTTCCGCACGACCACGACGGAGGAGAAGACCGAGATGCTGCGCGCAGAGCTCGCCACCGAGCCCTCCCCCGCTCTCATCGCCTACGTCGACGGCACCGCCGCCGGGTGGGTCCGTGTCGGCCCGCGCGTCCGGCAGGCCCGCATCGCCGCCACGCGCATCATCACGGCGAACTCCCCCGAACCGCTCGATGATCCCTCCGTCTGGGCGGTCACGTGCTTCGTCGTACGCAAAGAGCACCGCGGCTCCGGACTCATGGCCCGGCTCCTCGATGCCGCCGTCTCGCACGCGCGCGCCGGCGGCGCCCGCACGGTGGAGGGTTACCCTTTCGACCCGACCGTGAAGAAGCGCCCTTCCAACGAGCTGTACCACGGCGTGCTCCGGGTCTTCCTCGACGCCGGCTTCGACGTCGTCGCCCAGCCGCGCCCCGACCGGGCGCTCGTATCGCTCACGCTCGACGGGTAGCGCCGCGCGCGCCATCCGCCTCCAACGCGACCACGACACCCGTCATGACCAACGCGGCCGCCACGAACTCGCCCACCGGGAGCAGCCCCGCCAGCGCCACGAGCACACTCCCCGCCACCATCACCACCGACACCCACGGCGCCACCCGGCGACGCAGCATCAGCGCCCATGCGCTCACGAGGAAGACCGCCAGAGGCGCCGTGAGAGCAAGGCCGGCCGCCGCATCCGAGATCTCCGTGTGCCCGGTGAGCTCGTCGATCTCCACCTCCACGCCCGACGACACAGCACCGACGGCCGCGAAGATCACGTAGTGCACATACCCGAACGTGAAACCGCCGCGCAGCTCCCCGAGACCGTCGTACTGCTCCCGCGCGAAATAGATCCACCAGATCGCCGCGGTGATGAACAGGCCCGACCCGGCCAGCCACAGCAGCTCGGCCACGTGCTCGCCCTCGGCGATGGCGTCGATCAGCGCGTTCGCCGAGGCCAGCAGGCTCTCGCCCAGCAGCAGCAGGGTGAACAGCCCGAACCGCTCGGCGATATGGTGCGGATGCCACTGCGTCCGCCCCCGCAGCTCCGCCCACACCGGCACGGCGAGCTCGGCGAGGACGAGCAACCCGAAGGTCCACAGCGGCGCCTCATCCCCCAGCACGGCTGCGCGGGCGACCCAGAGCACCTGCACCGCGCCGATCCCGGCTGCCATCCGCAGCGCCGTCGGACGCGACACGGAATCGGATGCGGCGACCCGCAGCCACTGCGCCACCATCGCGAGCCGCATCACGACATAGCCGGCGGTGATCACGGTGTAATCGGAGAGCAGCATGGCGTCGTGGACGCCGGCGGCCAGCACGAGCACGCCGCCCATCTGCACGATCGTCAGCACACGGTAGAGCCAATCGTCGGTGTCGAACGCCGACGCGAACCACGTGAAGTTCATCCACGCCCACCACACGGCGAAGAACACCATGAGGTACGCGAGCACCCCCGGCCCCACGCGGCCTTCGCTCACGAGGTCGTGCAGCGTGCTCGAGGCCTGCGCCACCGCCACCACGAACACGAGGTCGAACAGCAGCTCCAGCGGAGAGGCCGCGCGATGCGACTCGAACACGTCGCGCGCGGTCATCCGTCGCAGGCCGAACCGTGCCACCGCATCCGTCATGCGTCCGATTATGGGCCGCGGGGACGGATCCGCGCCCCTACGATGAGCGGATGACCAGCGCACCGATGCAGGCCCGCCCAGCGACCGTGAGGGCGATGGGCGGATTCGTCCCGTACGCCGTGATCTCCGTGGTGCACGTGGGCGCGCTCGCGATCGGCGCCCACGCGATCGCCGGGCCCACCAAGCTCCTGCTGATGCCGGCCCTCGCCCTCGCTGTGCTGTGGACGGCGCGCCCTCTCGCCGCCGGACGGACGCTCGTCCTCCTGCTCGCGGCCATCGGCCTGTCATGGCTGGGCGATGGCGCGGCGACCTTCTTCCCGTTCCTGCCCGAACTCCCCGTCATGCTCGCGTGCTTCGGGCTGGCGCACCTGGCCTACATCTGGCTGTTCGCGCGCGAGCTCCCCACCCGGTCCCTGCCCCGGTGGACGGCGGTCTACCTCGTGTGGTGGGTCGTGCTGCTGGCGGTGCTGTGGCCCCACCTCGGCGCCCTCACGGTCGCCGTCGCCCTGTACGGCATCGTGCTGGCGGGCACCGCGGCCACGGCCGCCCGAACCGACGCCGTCATCACGTGGGGCGCGGTGTTCTTCCTCACCTCCGACACGCTGCTGGCCTTCCGCATCTTCACCCCCGACGCCCTGCCGGAATGGGCGGGCGCCCCGGTCATGCTCACCTACACCCTGGGTCAGGGCCTCATCGCCGCCGGGGTCGTCCGCGCCCGACGCCGGAGGGTCTCGTGACGGCAGGCTCGGTCCGCGTGGACTCGTGGCTGTGGGCGATACGGGTGTACAAGACCCGGTCGGCGGCGACCACCGCCTGCCGCGCCGGTCACGTCCGCGTCAACGGGGAACGCGCGAAAGCCGCCCAGCAGGTCAAGCCCGGTGACGAGCTGCGCGTGCGCATCGCGGGGTTCGACCGCATCCTCGTCGTGCGCGAACCGATCGCCAAGCGAGTCGGAGCTCCGCAGGCCGCGCTGGCCGTGGACGACCGCACGCCTCCCGCGCCACCGCGCGAGAGCATCCCCGCGTTCGCCCAGCGCGACCGTGGCGCCGGACGCCCCACCAAGCGGGAGCGCCGCGAGATCGACCGCCTCCGCGGTCAGTGACCCTCAGGGCAGCCGGTCGAGCAGCCAGCCCGCACCGTGCACGACGCCGCCGGCGGCCACGACGCGTTCGGCGAGTCCCCGGTCGCTCGTGACGACCGTCACCTGCTCCCCCGCAGCGACTGCACCCGCGGCCTGCGCGGCGATCTCGTCGTCACCGGAGGCGGGAGCCGCCACCACCTCGACGGCGCCGGATGCCGCGGCCGCCGCATCCCGAGCCCGCCCCTCCAGCACGACCACGACGCGCGGGAACCAGGTGTGCGCGTCGAGGGACAGCTGGTCGCCGGCAACTCCCGGTGCCACCCAGCGGTCGATGCGCTCCAGCAGACGGCCCGCGGCGCCCGCCCGATCACGCCACCACCCGTCGGGGACGGCGCCCACGACGTTCGCCGCGTCCACGACGATCGTGGGGCGCACCGGCAGGAGCGTCCGCAGCTGCCCCCACGCCTCGGCGAAACCGGGATGCAGCGGATAGTCGTCGACGGCGTCCACCGGCACCCACGACAGCTCCACGCTCTCGGGGTCGCTGATGACCGGCTCGAACGGCTGCACGACGTCGGCGACCACGGTGGTGTAGGACCAGAACCCCAGGTCCAGAAGGCTGACCAGCCGGGCGCGCACCGCACCCTCGGGCACGCCGGCTTCCTCCGTCGCTTCGCGCATCGCGCCGGCCACGGCCGACTCGTCCTCGTGGCGGGCACCGCCGGGCAGGCCCCACGTGCCGCCGAAGTGACTCCACGACACCCGGTGCTGCAGCAGCACCCCACGGCGCGCGTCCAACGCGAGCAGTCCCGCGGCGCCGAACCTGCCCCAGTACCGCTCGCCCGTGGGAGCGACCACCCACGCGTCGCCCGGATCGCGCGGCCCCGACGGGCGGCGCGGCCCGCTGTCTCGGGGCGGCTCGATGGTCACCTCTTCAGCCTGTCACACGCCCCGGTGCGCTCAGCGCTGGCGGCGCTCCCGGATACGCATGTTCAGCACGATCGGGGTGCCCTCGAAGCCGTAGATCTCGCGCAGGCGGCGCTGGATGAAGCGGCGGTAGCCGGGGTCGAGGAATCCGGTCGTGAACAGGACGAAGGTCGGCGGGCGCGTGGACGCCTGCGTGCCGAACAGGATGCGCGGCTGCTTGCCTCCGCGCAGCGGATGCGGGTGCTCGGCGACGAGTTCGGAGAGGAAGGCGTTGAACTTGCCCGTCGGGATGCGCTGGTCCCACGAGGCCAGCGCGGTCTCCAGCGCGGGCACGAGCTTGTCGAGGTGGCGACCGGTGCGCGCGGAAATGTTCACGCGCGGCGCCCATGCGACGTGGGCGAGATCCTGCTCGATCTCCCGTTCGAGATAACGCCGGCGATCCTGGTTCTCCAGCTCCGGGGTGGTGAGCAGATCCCACTTGTTGAACGCCAGCACGAGCGCGCGGCCGGACTCGAGCACGAGGTCGATGATCCGCACGTCCTGTTCGCTGAGCGGCTGCGACACGTCCAGCACGACGACGGCGACCTCGGCCTTCTCCAACGCGGTGGAGGTGCGCAGCGACGCGTAGAAGTCCGCGCCCTGCTGCAGGTGCACGCGGCGGCGGATTCCCGCGGTGTCGACGAGACGCCACAGGCGTCCGCCGAGCTCGACGACCTCGTCCACCGGGTCGCGGGTGGTTCCCGCCAGCTCGTTGACGACAACGCGCTCCTCGCCGGCCGCCTTGTTCAGCAGGGAGGACTTCCCCACGTTGGGGCGACCGAGGATCGCCACGCGTCGCGGACCGCCGATCTCGAACTTCGCCACCGCCGAGACTTCGGGGAGCACCTTCATGACCGCGTCCAGCAGGTCGGCCACACCGCGCCCGTGAATGGCCGACACGGGGTACGGCTCGCCCAGGCCCAGGCTCCACAGCGCGGCGGCCTCGGGTTCCTGCCGCGCGTCGTCGATCTTGTTGGCCACGAGGAAGACCGGCTTGCCGCTGCGGCGCAGCAGCTTCACGACGTGCTCGTCGGTGGAGGTGGCCCCCACGCGCGCGTCGACGACGAACAGCACGACGTCGGCGAGGTCGATCGCGACCTCCGCCTGCGCGGCCACCGAACGGTCGATGCCGCGGGCGTCCGGTTCCCATCCGCCGGTGTCGACGAGCGAGAAGCGGCGGTCCATCCACTCGGCCTTGTACGTCACGCGGTCGCGCGTGACACCGGGGGTGTCTTCCACGACGGCCTCGCGACGACCCAGGATGCGGTTGACCAGGGCCGACTTGCCGACGTTCGGGCGCCCCACGATCGCGACGACGGGGAGGGCGGGGAGATACTCGATCCCGTCGCCGTCCTCGGCGAGGCCGGCGAGGAGCTCGGCGTCCTCCTCATCCAGGTCGAAGTCCTCCAGGCTCGCCCGGAGGGCCGCGGCGCGCTGGTCGGCGAGGGCGTCGTCCAGCTCGCCCATCTTCTCGGCGAGCTGGTCGGGCCCGCCTTCGTATTCGTCTTCGTCAACGCCCATCGCGGGCTCCAATCGTGCGTTCGACGACCGCGAGAACGGCGTCGACGGTGTGCGGGAAATCAAGGTCGGTCGAATCGACCACCTGCACGCCGGGGGCGGCAGTGAGGAAGTCGACGACGGTGGAGTCGGATGCGTCGCGGCGGTGCAGCGCGGCAGCGACGGCGGCGGCATCCTGCGTGGTGACCTCGGCGCTGCGTCGCGCGGCACGCACCTCGGGAGCGGCGGTCAGCAGGATGCGCACGGGCGCTTCGGGTGCCACGACGGTCGTGATGTCGCGCCCTTCCACGATGACGCCCGGGAGTGCCGACTCGGCCACGAGCCGGCGGAACAGCGCGTTCACGCCGTGGCGCACCGCCGGGATGCGTGCGACACCGCTGACGGCGTCGGTCACACGCGGCTCGCGGATCGCGGCCGTCACATCGTGGCCGCCCACACCCACCCAGTAGGCGTCGGGGTCGAGGGAGATGGCGAAGTCGAAGTCGCCGAACACGTCCAGCACGGCCGACGCGTCGGAGGTGTCGGCGCCGTGCTCGAGGGCGTGCCAGGCCAGCGCCCGGTAGGCCGCGCCGGTGTCGAGGTAGCCGAAGCCCAGTCGGCGGGCGGCCTCCTTCGACACGCTGGACTTGCCGCTGCCGGCCGGGCCGTCCACGGCGATGATCGTCGGGCCGGTCGTCATGGTGGAGTCAGTCATTGGTGCTCGCAATCCGCCAGCCGCGCGCGGTCAGGCCTTCGGTGGCGGGGCGGACGGCATCGGGGACGACGCTGATCTCGGCGAGACCGAACTGCGCGCCGGGCGAGTGCTCCAGGCGCAGGTCTTCGACGTTGACGCCCAGCTCCCCCAGCTCGCCGAACAGTCGCCCGAGCTGGCCGGGGGTGTCATCGACCATCACCACGAACGAGTCGAAGCGGCGGTTCTGCCCGTGCTTGCCGGGCAGGCGCTCGACGCCGTCGTTGCCACGGCGGATGGTGTCGGCCACCGCGCGGCGTGCGCCCGGGGCATCCGGAGCGCGCAGCGCCGTCGCCACCGCCGACAGATCGGCCGCGAGCGCATCGAGCACGTCGACGACCGGCTCGGCGTTGGCGCCGAGGATCTGCACCCACAGTTCGGGGGCGGATGCGGCGATGCGCGTCGTGTCGCGCACGCCCTGTCCGGCCAGGCCCAGCGCACCGTCGGGGGCGTCGACGAACCGCCCGGCGAGCAGGCTCGCGACCAGTTGCGGCACGTGCGAGACCAGCGCGACGGAGCGGTCGTGCTCCTCCGGCGACATCTCCAGCGGGACGGCGCCCAGATCCAGTGCGAGGCCCTCCACGAGCGCGAGGTCGTCCGCGGGCGTCTCGCCGTCGCGGCAGACGACCCACGGGCGCCCGATGAACAGGTCGGCACGCGCGGAGATGGCGCCGCCGCGTTCGCGGCCGGCCAGCGGGTGCGACCCGATGTAGTGCGTCAGGTCGATTCCGCGCGCGCGCAATTCGTGCAGCGGCTGGAGCTTGACGCTCGCGACGTCGGTGACGACGACTCCGGGATGGGCGGAGAGCTCGCGCGCGATGACGTCGGCGGTGACGTCGGGGGGCACGGCCACGACGATGAGCGAGGGGGCGTCGTCCGGCTGCGCGAAGCGCCCGGCGCCGTAGTCCACGGCGAGCCGCAGCTGGGCGGGCGAGGCGTCGTCCAGCGCCACGTCGATGCCGCGGGCGGTGAGGGCGTGCCCGATGCTGGAGCCCAGGAGCCCCGCGCCGACGATGCGCACCGTCCCCCGAACACGCGGGGCCAGCGGTGCGGCCGCGCGCGCGGAAGAGTTCATCGAATCGCTCACGGGGTGTCGTCCGGTGCGCCCTCGCCACGGGAGAGGGTCAACAGCGCACCGCGTTCCAGCTTAGTCAACTCGCGTGCCCGCCCAACCGGGAGGGTTCCCAGGTGCAGCGGTCCGAACTGGCGGCGCACGAGCTCGACGACCGGATGCCCCACCTCGGCCATCATGCGGCGCACGATGCGATTGCGGCCGGAGTGCAGCGTCAGTTCCACGAGGCTCGAGTCGCCCGACGCATCCAGCAGGCGCGCCTTGTCGGCGGCGATGGGTCCGTCCTCGAGCTCGATCCCGCGCGTCAGGCGCGCGATCGTCTGGGCCGTGACGCGCCCCTCGACCTGGGCGATGTACACCTTGGTGACCCCGAACGACGGATGCGCCAGGACGTGGGCGAGGTCGCCGTCGTTGGTGAGCACGAGCAGTCCGCTGGTGTCGGCATCCAGGCGGCCGACGTTGTAGAGGCGCTCGTCCCACTCAGCGGTGAAGCGGCGCAGGTCGGGGCGGCCGCGTTCGTCCTTCATGGTGCTCACGACGCCGGTGGGCTTGTTGAGCATGACGTAGCGCTTGCCGGTGTCCAGCTGCACGGCCACGCCGTCGACGTCGATGAGGTCGGCATCCGGATCCACGCGGCTGCCCAGCTCGGTGACGACGACGCCGTTCACGCGCACGCGCCCCTCGACGATCAGCTGCTCGGACACGCGGCGCGAGGCCACGCCGGCGTTGGCGAGAGCCTTCTGCAGCCGGACGCCCTCTGTGCTGCGCGGCTCGCTCATCGCACGCCCTCCAGGTCGAAGCCTTCGGAGCCGTCGTCCAGCAGCGGCGAGATGTGGGGAAGCTCGTCGAGGGAGTTGATACCGAGGTTCACCAGCAGCGCGTCGGTCGTGCCGTAGTTGATCGCGCCGGTCTCGGGGTCGGTGGACACCTCGGTGATGAGCCCCCGCGAGAGCAGGGTGCGCACGACCGAGTCGACGTTGACGGCGCGGATGGAGGCCACCTGCCCGCGTGTGACCGGCTGCTTGTACGCGATCACGGCGAGGGTCTCCAGGGCTGCCTGCGACAGGCGCGAGGGCGCCTGCGTGTTCACGAACTCCGACACGAGGTCGTCGTGCTCGGGCCGCACGTACACGCGCCATCCGCCGCCGACTTCGCGCAGCTCGAAGCCTCGCCGCGGTCCCCCGGCGCGACCGTCGTAGTCGTCCACGAGCGTGTCGATCGCCTGGCGCACCGCGGCGACGGGGGCCCCCACGGCTGCGGCGAGGCTCACGAGGCTCTGCGGCTCGTCGACGACCATGAGGATCGCCTCCAGGCGCCGGGCGACGTCCGTTCCGGTCGAAGGCTCATCGGTCATAATCGGCTCCCAAAGTTGCGAGATTCTCCTCCGACCACCGTTCGGCGGTCCAGCGGAGCGTGAGTTCGCCGAGCGGCTCCACCTGCTCGAACGACAGTGCGGCGAGGCGGTACAGCTCGAGCACCGAGAGGAAGCGCGCCACGACGACCCCGGTCTGGGTGACACCGGCGACGAGGTCGCGGAAGGTCAGCGCACCGGAGTCGCGCAGCAGCGTGACCACGACGGCGGCCTGCTCGCGGATGCTGACCAGCGGCGCGTGCAGATGGTCCAGGCCCACGCGCGGGATCTCCTTCGGCGCGAAGGCCAGCAGCGCCAGCGCCGCGAAGTCGTCGGGGCTGAGGCTCCACACCAACTCGGGGGCGGCGTTGCGGTACTTCTCGTCCAGGCGCACGGCGCGCACGTGCCGGCGGTCTTCGGACTGCAGCCGTTCGGAGAACCAGCCGGCCACCTCTTTGAACGCGCGGTACTGCAGAAGCCGCGCGAACAGCAGGTCGCGGGCTTCCAGGAGCGCGACCGATTCGGCGTCGACCAGTTCCCCCTGCGGCAGGAGCCCGGCGACCTTCATGTCCAGCAGCGTCGCTGCCACGACGAGGAACTCGGATGCCTCGTCCATCTGCGCGTCCGGGCCCATCGCCCGGAGGTACGCGATGAACTCGTCGGTGACGGCGCTGAGGGCCACCTCGGTGATGTCGAGTTCCCGCTGGGAGATGAGGGTCAGGAGAAGGTCGAAGGGGCCGTCGAAGACCGGCAGCGAGACGCGGAACCGACCGTGCGCCTCGTCAGGCGACGGCGCCACGGGCGACCAGTTCCCGCGCCAGGCGCAGGTACGCCTGAGCGGCCGCGTGCTCGGGGGCGAACTCGGTGATCGGCACGCCGGAGACCGACGCGTCCGGGAACTTCACGGTACGTCCGATGACGGTCTCCAGCACGTCGTCGCCGAAGGCTTCGACCACCCGCTCGAGCACTTCGCGCGAGTGGAGCGTGCGCGGGTCGTACATCGTGGCGAGCACGCCGTCGAGGGTGATGGCGGGGTTCAGGCGGTCACGCACCTTGTCGATCGTCTCGACGAGGAGGGCCACGCCGCGCAGCGCGAAGAACTCGCACTCGAGCGGGATGACGACGCCGTGGCTCGCGGTGAGGGCGTTGACGGTGAGGAGGCCGAGCGACGGCTGGCAGTCGATGAGGATGACGTCGTACTCGGGAGTGACGTGGCGCAGCACGCGCGCGAGGATCGTCTCGCGGGCCACCTCGTTGACGAGATGCACTTCGGCGGCGGACAGGTCGATGTTCGCGGGGATGACGTCCAGGCCCTCGACGGAGGTGTGCACGATCGTCTCGTGCGGGTCGCGCTTGGTGTCCAGGAGCAGATCGTAGATCGTCGGTAGGTCGTGGGTCTGGATGCCCAGGCCCGCCGACAGCGCGCCCTGCGGATCGAAGTCGATCGCGAGCACCTTGCGGCCGTAACCGGCGAGGGCTGCGGCGAGGTTGATGGTCGTCGTGGTCTTGCCCACGCCGCCCTTCTGGTTGCACAGCGCGATGATGCGCGCCGGACCGTGGCCGTTGAGCTTCGGCGGGGTCGGGAATCCGTGGTAGGGACGACCGGTCGGGCCGAGGGTGACCTCGTCTCCCCCTGCCGCGGCTTTCGCCTTGCCCTTCGTCGTGCTGCCCGCCACCGACTCTCCTGCCCTTGCCATAACGTGCACCGATTCTAGCCGGGGTCGCCCCGCGCCACGGGATGCGCGCCGCATCCGTTGGCTTACCGGGCGCGCGGATGCGACGTGGCGTACACGTCGCGCAGCGCGTCGACGCTGACGTGCGTGTAGATCTGCGTCGTGGACACCGACGCGTGCCCGAGCAGTTCCTGCACGACGCGCACGTCGGCGCCGCCTTGCAGCAGGTGCGTCGCGAACGAGTGGCGCAGCGTGTGCGGGGACACGTGCGCCGTCAGGCCCGCGCGGTCGGCTGCCTGCTGCAGCACGAGCCAGGCGCTCTGGCGCGACAGGGGCGCACCGCGCATGCCCAGGAACAGGCGTGGGGTGGCCGGTCCGCGCCGCGCCAGCTCGGGGCGCACCCGCGTCAGGTAGGCCTCCACTGCGCGGCGCGCGAACGACCCCACCGGCACGATGCGCTCCTTGGAGCCCTTGCCCCGCACGCGCAGCACGTCGCCGTGGGCGAGGTCGTCGACGTCGAGCTGCACGATCTCCGACACGCGCGCGCCAGTGGCGTACAGCAGCTCCAGCAGCGCCCGATCGCGGATGCCGGCCACCTCTCCCGGCGCCGCGTCCTCGGGCGCGGGCCCGGATGCGTCGATGAGCTGCGAGACCTGGTCGATCGTGAGCGCCTTCGGCAGGCGCCGGGCGGCCTTGGGTGGGCGCAGGCGCCCGGAGGGGTCGTCGTCGGAGATGCCCTCGCGCGCGAGGAAGCGGTGCAGGCCCCGCACCGAGGACTGCAGCCGGGCGAGACTGGATGCCGCGGGCGGGGGCTGTGCGGAGGCACGCTCGGCGGCGAACTCCGTCACGAGTGCGTCGGTCACCTCGTCGGTGTCGTCCACGCCGTGGCCGGCGAGCCACTCCACGTAGCCGGCGAGGTCGCGCCGGTAGGCGGCCACGGTGTGCTCGGAGAGCCCGCGCTCGAGCGAACTGTGCCGCAGGTAGGCGTCGACCGCGCGCGGGAGGCGCACGTCACCGCCCCGCCGTGTCGCCCGTCTCGCGCCGCAGCACCTCGGCGGCGGCGAGGACGCTCGCGACGAGGATGCCGTTGGTCAGCCGGCCCGCCATGACGGCGTCGACCACGTCGCTCAGCGGCACGCGGGCGACCCGGATGTCGGCCTCCTCGTCCGCACGCGCGAACGCCTGCGGAGCATCCGAGAGACCGCGCGCCAGGAACACGTGCACGACCTCGTCGTTGCCGCCGGGGCTCGTGCGCAATGACAGCAGCGGCTGCCAATGCTCGGCGACGAGGTCGACCTCCTCGGCCAGTTCGCGCCGGGCCGACTCCAGCGGCGGCTCCCCCGCGACATCCAGGAGCCCCGCCGGGATCTCCCAGTCACGCAGCCGAAGGGGGTGACGGTACTGCTGGATCAGGACGATCCGCTCCTCGTCGTCCAGTGCCACGACCGCCGCGGCCCCCGGGTGCTCGACGTACTGCCGGACGATCTCGCCGTCGCCGTAGCGCACGGTGTCGGAGCGGACGTTCCACACCGCCCCGCGATACACGACTTCGCTGGCGATGACGTCGGGGTCCACCGGCTCGTCGTGCAGCTGGGCGGCGTCCACGTCAGGCCTGCTCGACGTCGAAGAGCTCACTCGCGCGGTGGCGCTCGAGGGCTGCGCCGATGAGCCCGCGGAACAGCGGATGCGGCTCGGTGGGACGCGAGCGCAGCTCGGGGTGGGCCTGCGTGGCGATGTAGTACGGGTGCACGTCGCGCGGCAGCTCGACGTACTCCACGAGGCCGAGGTCGGGGTTGGTCCCCGAGAACACCAGGCCGGCCTCGGACAGCTGGTCGCGGTACGCGTTGTTGACCTCGTAGCGGTGGCGGTGACGCTCGGACACCCGGGAGGCGCCGTACACCTCCTCGGCGATCGAGCCGGCGAGCAGGTCGGCGGGGTACAGGCCCAGGCGCATCGTCCCGCCCAGGTCGCCGCGGTCGAGGATGTCGACCTGCTCGGCCATCGTCGCCACGATCGGGTTGCCGGTGTCGGGGTCGAACTCGCTCGAGGACGCGTCCTCGATGCCGGCGACGTGGCGGGCGTACTCGATCACGATGCACTGCAGGCCCAGGCAGATGCCGAGGGTCGGGATGCCCTGTTCGCGCGCGAAGCGCAGTGCACCGACCTTCCCCTCGATGCCCCGGATGCCGAAGCCGCCGGGGATCACGATGCCGTCGAGGGCGCCGAGGGCCCTGGCCGCACGCTCCGGCGTCTCGCACAGGTCGGAGGGGATCCACGTGATCTTCACGTGCGTCTCGTGGGCGAATCCGCCGGCCTTGAGTGCCTCGGTCACCGAGAGATACGCGTCGGGCAGGTCGATGTACTTGCCGACCAGTCCGATCGTGACCTCGTGCTTGGGGTTGTGCACGGCCTCCAGCACACGCTGCCAGCGCGACCAGTCCACCTCGGCGGCCGTGCCGATGCCCAGCGAACGGACGATGTAGTCGTCCAGTCCCTGCTCGTGCAGCATCGAGGGGATGTCGTAGATGCTCGGCACGTCCACTGCGTTGACCACGGCGTCTTCATCGACGTCGCACATGAGGGCGATCTTGCGCTTGTTCGACTCCGTCACCGGGCGGTCGCTGCGCAGCACCAGCGCGTCGGGCTGGATGCCGATGGAGCGCAGCGTCGCGACGGAATGCTGCGTGGGCTTGGTCTTCTGCTCACCGGAGGCGCCCATGAACGGCACGAGCGACACGTGCACGAAGAACACGTTGTTGCGGCCCAGCTCGTGACGGATCTGCCGCGCCGACTCGATGAAGGGCTGCGACTCGATGTCGCCGACCGTCCCGCCGATCTCGGTGATGATGACATCCGGGCGCGGTTCCTCGGTGGCCTGCAGCCGCATGCGGCGCTTGATCTCGTCGGTGATGTGCGGGATCACCTGGACCGTGTCGCCGAGGTACTCCCCACGGCGCTCACGGGCGATCACCTGCGAGTAGATCTGGCCCGTGGTGACGTTGGCCGCCTGGCTCAGGTTGATGTCGAGGAATCGCTCGTAGTGCCCGATGTCGAGGTCGGTCTCGGCGCCGTCGTCGGTGACGAACACCTCGCCGTGCTGGAACGGGTTCATCGTTCCGGGGTCGACGTTCAGGTAGGGGTCGAGCTTCTGCATCACGACCCGCAGACCGCGCGCGGTGAGCAGGTTGCCGAGGCTGGCCGCCGTCAGGCCCTTCCCGAGAGACGAAACGACACCGCCCGTCACGAAGATGTGCTTGGTGGTGTCGTTCACATGTCCCGCGTCTGAAGTCTGCATCACGGGCTTCGATCCTATCAGCCGGGGGTCGGGGTTCCGCTGCCGCGGCGCGCGCGGGATCGGTTCCCTGCAGTCTGCCAGGAACCGCGCGTGCTCACGATCGCCGGCGCGTCGCGTAGAAGTTGGCGAGGGCCAGCAGGACGGCCGCCCCCGCGGGAAGACCCAGCAGCGGGAACAGCGGATCGCTGTCCACCGAGTCGGCCGTGCGCCACACGAAGAGGATCGCTCCCGCGATGGCGAACCACGGCGGGATCCACCGGACGACTTCGCGCACGAGGCCGGGCTTCGACACCCGCGGCGCGCCGCCGAGGCGGAGAATGAGGCCCAGCAGCGCGCAGCCGGCGGCCAGGAGGGAGAGCCCCAACGGCAGTGCGATCGGCACCGCGTGGGCGACCTGCGACATCCACCACGATCCCTGGCCGACGTCGGAGAACGTTCCCGCGGGGAACACGAAGCGGACACCGACGTCCCTGCTCGCCTCGGACGTCCATCGGCCGTCCGGATCGGGCAGCAGCTCCCACCGGTACACGTCCTCCCCGTCGTCGCCGGGGGCAACGGCCGGAAGTCCGGGAGCCTGCTCGTCCCGTGGGCCCTCGAGCACGCTGCCCTCGTGGAGCTGGGCCCGGAGCTCGGCGGGCATCCGTACCGTCATCGCCACGCGTTCGATCTTCTGCTCCGGCCACGACCACGCGAACCGCCACCCCTCGTTGAGGGCCGTCCACTGCACGTGCTCGTACCACTGGCCGTCCTGCTGCACCGCGGCGGCCGCATCCGCCAGCCGGTACCGGATCTGAACGGTGTGCTCGCCGCCGCCCCAGTCGCGCGTGAGCCGGGTCTGCACGAAGGCCATGCCCTCCTCGCGCCGCTGCTCGTACGCCACGGGGTCGCCGTCGACGGCGACGCCGGTGACCTCCAGCCCCATGTCGTGCCCGTGGACGACATCGCGCCACTGTCGCATGACCTGGGGCAGCGTGTCGCGGCCATCCTCGACGAAGACGGTGAGGGTCTCGGTGACCGTGACGGCCGCCTTCCCCGCCTCCGTCCGCTCCAGCCGCGCGTCGGCGACCAGCTCGGTCACGAGCCATCCCCGCGACCCGGCCAGGTCGCCCGAGTACGCGACGTCCTCCGGCGGGGTCCGCAACGAGGGCGAAGGGAGCGAGGCGGCCACCGCGATCGCGCCGACGACCGCGAGCATCGCGACCGCGCGCACGCCCAGGCGAGCGGCCGTGAAGAACCCGGTGCGCAGACCAGGGTCCTGATGGCCGCGTTCGTCGAGCAGACGCAGCACGATCTCCCGAGCGCGCCGCGGCTTGGCGAACATCACGACGTAGGGCAGCAGCTCGTCGCGCAGCGTGGTGCGCTCGTCCATCCGGGTCTGCTCGATGTACAGCCGCAGGCCCAGCAGATGCTCGCGTGCGAGGGCGCCCGCACGGGTGAGAGGCCGCGCCGACAGCGCGATCACGAGGATGACGACCGCCAGCGCGACGGTGGCGGCCACGATCGCCAGGGGCCACCAGTAGACGCTGAGGATGACCTGGTGGGACAGCTGCCGCACGAGGCCGAATTGCACGAGCGTGAGGGCCAGCGTCGCCCCGATGAACACGTCGCGCACGATTCCGCGCGGGACGCGTCGCAGCTTCAGGAAGAACTGCTGGCGCCACGCCGGCGCGGAGAGATAGTGGCGCCACTCGGGCCACAGGTGCCCCAGCCGTCCCGTCCGCCAGGCGACGCGGCCGATGCGCGTGACCGGCTTGGGGCCGATGCCGGCGTGTGCGTCGCTGATCGCCTGCACGAGGGGTGCGGTGAGGACCTGTCGCATGAGGCGGGAGGCCAGCGGCGCGGGCACCTGCGGGTCGGGCTCGTACTGCGGCACGAACCACGCCCGGCCGCGGGCGTCGTTCCACACCAGCGCGCGGGCGGCCAGCACGAACAGCAGGCCGGCGGCCAGCAGCAGCAGCGGGACGAACGGCCCGACCACGAGCACCCAGTACAGCGGTGAGGGCTCGGGCATCGTGAACGTGCCCTCGGCGAAGCGCAGCGTGAACCAGATGTCGGTGTGCGGCGGCATGTTCTGATCCACCGTCACGACGTACGTGACCTGGTCGGCGGTCTCGCTGTCGGGGGTGAGGGTGGTCGCGTCGCTCAGCAGTGTCCACGACATCGCCGCGCGCGGTGTGCGTTCGAGGGCGTCGTGCAGATCCCTCGGCACGACGAGCGTCATCTCCACGCCACGCATCCCCTGCCCCCACGAGGGTCCGAGGATCTCCCACTCCAGCAGGTCCTGCAACCGGCCCGTGGAGGCATCCTGCGCGGTGTAGGCGACGTCGGACAGGGTGTAGCGGACGACGAACTCATGCCTGCCGGTGAGGACCTCTCCGGTGTCCCACGTCAGGGAGGTGGTCGTGGCGCCCACGCGCGCGGCGACCTCGACCGGCTCCCCGTCGAGCTCGCCGCCGGTCACCCGCGGGTGCAGGTCGTGCCCCTCGTAGTGCGTGGCGATCATGCGGGTGATGCCGGTCTCTTCCACACCCTCCGGGAAGTCGGCGGTGATCCGCTCCTCGACGTGCACGAGGAGGCGGCCCTCATCGGTGCGCTCGAGCTCGAATCGGGCGTCGACGTCGTGCGCGATCCACCGCTCGGTCACGTCGCCGGCCGCGGATGTGATGTCCTCCAGCGAGCGCGGTTCGTTGATGACGGGCCCGGTCAGCAGCAGCTGGCCCGCCGCGGCGACGAGGAGCCACACGAGCGCGTTCGTCAGGCGGACGCGGCGCGAGCCCCGTGCGCGGGCGCGCGCCTCCAGGCGCAGCAGGAGGCCGCCCATGCCGCGGTACAGGCGCGTGGGCCGACGCGTCTCGACGGCGATGGCGCCCTCGGGTGCCGGCTCGTCCGCGGGATCGCTGCCGGGTGCCTCGCCGCTCACCGGACCGTACGCCCGGTGTCCAGCAGCTCGCGCGCGTGGGCCAGCGCGGCCTCCGAATCCGGCATACCCGACAGCAGTCGCGCCATCTCCGCCTCCCGGTCCGCGCCCTCCAGTCTGCGCACGCTCGACGCCGTCACCGCACCGTCGGTGCCCTTGACCACCGACAGGTGATTCCCCGCGAACGCCGCCACCTGGGCGAGGTGCGTCACGGCGATCACCTGTGAGGTCTCGGCCAGGCGGGCGAGGCGGCGGCCCACCTCGATGGCAGCGGCGCCGCCGATCCCCGCATCCACCTCGTCGAACACGAACGTGGGCACGGGGTCCACGCCGGCGAGCACGACTTCCAGCGCGAGCATGACGCGGCTGAGTTCGCCCCCGGAGGCGCCCCGGGCCACCGAGCGTGGCTCGGCGCCGGGGTGCGGGGCGAGCAGGATCGTGACCTCGTCACGGCCTGTGGCCGAGGGCGGCCCGGGCGACACGGAGACGGTGAGGGTCGCGTCGGGCAGCGCGAGCGCGTGCAGCTCGCGCGTGACGGCCTCCCCCAGGCGCCCGGCCGCGTCGGTGCGCACCGCGGTGAGCGCTTCGGCCGCTGCATCCAGGCGCGCAGCAGCCGCGGTGCGCTCGGCGGCCAGGCGCTCGATGCGGTCGGAGTCGTCGTCCAGTTCGGCGAGGCGGGCCGACCCCGTCTCCAGCAGTTCCAGGGCCGCCTCCAGACTCCCATGGGTGCGCGAAAGACCGGCCAGCACCGCACGCCGCTCCTCCACGGCTGCCAGCTCGTGGGGCCCGGTCTCGTCCAGATCGGCGAGCTGGCCCGACAGTGCCGCGGCGATGTCGGCGACGCGGTAGCCCACCTCGGCGAGCTGCTCGGCGAGCTCCCCCAGTGCGGCATCGCCCGCGCGCTCGAGGGCGCGACGGGCCTCGGCCAGCAGCGTCGTCACATCGGGCGCGCCGGCTTCCGAGGAGAGCGCCTCGTGCGCCGTGACGACGGCCAGGCGAACCTCCTCGACGTTGGCGAGGCGCTCGGCGCGCGCGGCCAGCTGCACGTCCTCCCCCGCCGCCGGTGCGGCCGCCTCGATCTCGGCGAGACGGATGCGCAGGTCCTCGGCCTCGCGCGCGCGCTGGTCGCGATCGTTCTCGAGGGCGGTCAGCTCGGCGTCCAGGGCGCGCCAGTCCTGGTATGCCCGGCCATACTCCGCCAGTGCACGCGCCACCGGCTGCCCGCCGAAGCGGTCGAGGGCGTCGCGCTGGGCGGCGGCGGAGCGCAGACGGAGCTGCTCGGATTGACCGTGCACGACCACGAGGTCATCGGCGAGGTCGGCGAGCACACCGGCCGGGGCGGTGCGCCCGCCCACCGTGGCGCGGCCGCGGCCTTCGCTGGAGACGGTCCGTCCCAGATACACCTCGGCGCGCCCGTCCCCGATCGGCTCGACGTCGCCTCCCGCCTCGCGCACGCGCTCGGCAACGGGCCCGTCCTCGGGGACGATCCACACCCCCTCCACCGACGCCTGGCCGGCACCGGAGCGCACGGCACCCGAATCGGCCCGTTGCCCCAGGAGCAGGCCCAGGCCCGTGACGACCATGGTCTTGCCCGCGCCGGTCTCGCCGGTGATCGCGGTGAACCCGGTGCCGATGGGCAGGGTCGCGTCGGCGATGACGCCCAGGTCGCGCAGATGCATCTGCTCGATCACGCCGTCCCCCTGTCCGGGCCGCGCCATCCTTCGACGGGCAGACGGAACTTGCGCACGAGACGATCGGTGAACGCGGCGGGGTGCAGCCGAGCCAGACGCACCGGCACGCTGGAGCGGCGCACCACGACCCGCGCACCCGGCGGCAGGTCGTGCGAGCGTCGTCCGTCGCACCACAGCACGCCGCCGCCGCTCGTGCGTTCGAGCACTTCGATCGCCACGGCGGCGCCGGGGTCGACGACGAGGGGACGGGCGAACAGTGCGTGCGCGGACAGCGGCACGACGGCGATCGCCTCGACGTTGGGCCAGATCACCGGGCCACCGGCGGAGAAGTTGTACGCGGTGGACCCGGTCGGCGAGGCCACCACCACGCCGTCGCACCCGAACGACGACAGCGGCCGGCCGTCGATCTCCATCACCACTTCGAGCATGCGCTCGCGGCTGGCCTTCTCGACGGTGGCCTCGTTGAGCGCCCACGTCTCGTACACCACGGTGTTCGCGGCATCCTTCACCCGCACCGACAGCGCCAGGCGCTCCTCCACGCGGTAGTCGCGCGCGATGACGCGTCGCACCGCGTCGTCCATGTCGTCGCGTTCGATCTCGGCGAGGAATCCGACATGTCCGAGGTTGATGCCGAGCACGGGAGCCGTGCCACCGCGCACGAGCTCGGCCGCACGCAGGATCGTGCCGTCCCCGCCGAGGACGATCGCCAGTTCGACGTCGGCCAGGGGCACGTCCAGCGCGAGCGTGCCGACCCCCGTCAGATCGAGCAGGTCCCCCAGCGCGGCCCGGTCGTCGACGGACAGCACCGGACGCGCACCGGCTGCACGCAGTTCGGTCAGCACACGCCGCGCCGCCTCGACGGTGTCGTCGCGGCGGGAATGCACGACCACCAGGATGCTGCGTTCGCTCGAGTTCATCGGGTACCGGCCACTTCGTTCACGGTGCCTGACCATTCTGACGGATCGCTGCCGCGTGCCGTGCTCAGGTGCGCCACGACCTCGCGGTTGCCGTGCGTGCCGGGAACCGGAGACCCGATGAGCCCCGCCGTGCGCAGTCCGACATCCCACGCCGCCCACAGCACGGTGTTCACGGCATCGGCCCGGAGCGCGGGATCGGTGACCAGCCCGCCCTTCACGGCGGTGCGGCCCACTTCGAACTGGGGCTTGATCAGCAGCACGATGTCGGCGCCGGGGGCGGCGACGGCGGCTACGGCCGGCAGCACGTGCGTGAGCGAGATGAACGACAGGTCGCCGGTGACGACGGTGGGGGAATCGGCGACGCCGGTCGCGGCGGTGAGGTTCGCCGCATCCATGTACCGCACGTTGTATCCCTCGACGGCGATGACGGCGGGGTCGGCGGCAAGCTCGGGGGCGAGTTGGCCGTGGCCCACGTCGACGGCGAGCACCGGCGAGGCCCCGCGCTCGCGCAGGACCTGCGTGAAACCGCCCGTGGAGGCGCCGAGGTCCAGCGCCACCCGACCCGACACGTCGATGCCGAAGGCATCGAGCCCCGCGAGGAGCTTGTGCGCGGCACGGCTGACGTAGGAGTCCGCCGCCGCCACCTCGACGCGAGCCTCGTCCGCGACCGGCGTGGAGGGTTTCACCACGGGCCGCCCGTCCACGCTGACCACCCCGGCTGCGATGAGCTGTGCGGCATGCGTGCGCGAGCGCGCCAGGCCGCGGGCGGCCAGGGCCGCGTCGAGGCGAGCGGTCATCCGCGCGACCCGCTGTCGGCACCGGGACCGGACTCCAGGCGCCGAGCGAGTTCGTCGTGGAGCGCGGCGTAGGCGTCGGCGCGATCGGCCAGCGGCTGCGACTCGATCACCCGCAGACGGCTGATCAGCTCGTGCCCGGCGTCGGTGGCGGTGTCGTCGGGCTCGGGCATGCGGCTATCGTAACGACCTACACGCGCCAGAACGGGTCGGCATACAGGCGTTCAGGCACTCGGAACCCGAAGATCGCACGTCCAGACGACCACACCGCCGCCGTCGCGGCTCGCACGAGGTCGATCTGCCGGTCGCCTTCGTCCACGATCCGCAGGTCTGGGCCATCGATCTCCACCACCGACCGGCCGACGGTGGTCCGCTCTCCCCGCACGAGGGTCTCGGGGTACGGCTCGAACAGTTCGCGCAGATCACTCACGATGAACTCCGGGCGGGCGTCCGGCGGGGCCGCCAGAAGGTGCTTCGGACGGTCGATGCCGGTCAGCACGAGCGCGGAGGGGATCCCCGCCCGCGACGCACCCTGGATGTCGGTGTCGAGCCGATCGCCGATGAACAAAGGCGAATCCGCGCCGAACCGGGCGACCGCCTCGGTGAAGATCGGCGTCTCGGGTTTGCCCGCGACGGTGGCCAGGCGCCCCACAGCGGTGTGCACGGCGGACACGAGCGTGCCGTTTCCCGGCGCCACCCCGCGCGCCTGCGGGATCGTCCAGTCGGTGTTGGTGGCGATCCAGGGGATGCCGCCTTCGTCCTCCGGAGTCTGCAGCGCGTACGCGGCTTCGGCCAGCTGCATCCAGCCGACCTCCGGCGCGAACCCCTGCACGACGGCGGCCGGGGCGTCGTCGGCGCTGCGCGTGACGGTGTATCCGGCCTTCTCCACCTCGACGACCAGGCCCTCTCCGCCCACGACGAGGATGGTGGCCGGTGGCGGCACGATGCCCCGCAGGAGGCGCATCGCCGCCTGGGGGCTCGTGACGACCTCGTCGGGGCGAACGGTGAGACCCAGTTCGGTCAGATGGGCTGCGACGGCCGCGTCGGTGCGCGAGGCGTTGTTGGTGATGTAGCCGAGCCGGCGCCCTTCCCGTGCGGCACGGTTGAGGCTCTCCACCGCGTGCGGGATGGCTCCCGGACCGGCGTAGACGACCCCGTCGAGGTCGGCGAGGACGACGTCGACGCCGTCCAGGGGCGCCGCCCCCAGCGCAGGCTTCCGGCGCCCGATCATCGATCGTGCTCCGCGTCGTCCCCCACTGCGGGCTCTTCCGCGTCGCCGGGGCTGGATGCGGCGTCCTCGTCCTCGTCCTCGTCCTCGTCGACGTCTTCCACGACGATCACTTCGCGGTCGGCGACACCGGTGGCCGCGTCCAGCGCGTCTTCGGCGACCTGGGCACGGGCGTACCACTGTGCCGCCTCCTCGTCGCGCCCGAGCTCTTCCAGTACGGTCGCGCGCGCGGCGAAGAGGCCGGGGCTCCACTCGAACGCGCGGTCGGGATCGAGCTCGGGGATGTCGAGCTCCCGCAGCGCCGCCTCCGCCTGCCCGAGATCCAGGCGTGCGCCCGACATCGCGATCGCCAGTTCCACGCGCACCGGCACCGGCAGCGTGGAGCGGTCGACGGACCGGCCGACCTCGAGCGCACGATCCGGGCGGCCCACTCCCCGTTCGCTGTCGACGATGAGGGGAATCTGGTCGTCCCGTCCGGAGATCCGGCGGTAGGTGCGCAGTTCCCGCAGCGCCAGCGCGAAGTCACCGACCGCGTACGCGGTGATGGCCGCGGTCTCGCGCACGACCGCGACGCGGCCGGCACGGCGCGTGGCGGCGAGGGCGTGCTCGTGGGCGAGCGCGGGGTCTTCGTCGATGAGCTTGGCGGCCATCGCGAGGTGGCGCGCGACGTGCTCGGCGTTCTCCTTGCTCAGCGTCTTCAGCTCGTTGCGGGCGGGCGCTGCCAGATCGCGTGCCGTGATCTCCTCGGGCAGCGGCGGCTCGGCTACGCGTGCGCGGCGTTCGTCACTGGTCGGGATGGGCCGTGGCGGTCGCCGGTCATCACCGCGGCGCGGTGCTTCGCCGCCACGGCGGGGCGCGGGGGTGCGGCTGCCACCGAAGTCGCGGCGCCGGTCGCCCTCGCCCGACGGGCGGTAGGGGCGGTCGCCGGACGCCCGGTTCGGGCGCTCACCCGACGGGCGGTACGGACGATCCCCGGAGCCGCGGTTGGGACGATCACCCGACGCGCGATCCGGCCGTTCACCCGTTGGGCGGTAGGGGCGGTCGCCGGCGCCGCGGTTGGGTCGATCCCCAGACGGGCGGTACGGACGATCCCCGGAGCCGCGATCCGGACGGTCACCCGACGGGCGATACGGCCGCTCACCCGACGGGCGGTACGGACGATCGCCGGCGCCGCGATCCGGACGCTCACCCGACGGGCGGTACGGACGATCCCCGGAGCCGCGGTTGGGACGATCACCCGACGCGCGATCCGGCCGCTCACCCGACGGGCGGTACGGACGATCCCCGGAGCCGCGATCCGGACGGTCACCCGACGGGCGATACGGCCGATCCCCGGACGCGCGATTCGGCCGGTCGCCGCGGCTCCGGTCCGACGAACCCGCTCCGTCCTGACGAGGCCGCGAGTGCCCCTGAGAACCTCGGTCGCCTCCGCGAGCACGCGCGTCGCGCGCTTTGCGATCGTCGCGGTCGTCGCGGTCGTCCGTCGCCACTGGTTTCTCCTTCTCGTCACCCGAAAACAGGTCTGTAAACGCGAAATGGCCACCCAGCGTTGGGTGGCCATTTCTCGGAAGAAGTCCGGCGGTGTCCTACTCTCCCACAGGGTCCCCCCTGCAGTACCATCGGCGCTGTGAGGCTTAGCTTCCGGGTTCGGAATGTAACCGGGCGTTTCCCTCACGCTATGGCCGCCGAAACACTATTGATGTTTCAGTCGTACACAAACGTAGTTCTATGTTGTGTTGTTGTTCCCGACCGTACATCGGGAACCACTCAGTGGACGCAAGCACCAAAAACGGTGTGTTATCAAGTCATCGGCTTATTAGTACCGGTCAGCTTCACGTGTTGCCACGCTTCCACATCCGGCCTATCAACCCAGTAGTCTGGCTGGGAGCCTCTCGCCCGAAGGCATGGAAGTCTCATCTTGAGGCCGGCTTCCCGCTTAGATGCTTTCAGCGGTTATCCATCCCGAACGTAGCTAATCAGCGGTGCTCCTGGCGGAACAACTGACACACCAGAGGTTCGTCCAACCCGGTCCTCTCGTACTAGGGTCAGATCCTCTCAAACTTCCTACGCGCGCAGCGGATAGGGACCGAACTGTCTCACGACGTTCTAAACCCAGCTCGCGTACCGCTTTAATGGGCGAACAGCCCAACCCTTGGGACCTACTCCAGCCCCAGGATGCGACGAGCCGACATCGAGGTGCCAAACCATGCCGTCGATATGGACTCTTGGGCAAGATCAGCCTGTTATCCCCGAGGTACCTTTTATCCGTTGAGCGACAGCGCTTCCACAAGCCACTGCCGGATCACTAGTCCCGACTTTCGTCCCTGCTCGACCTGTCAGTCTCACAGTCAAGCTCCCTTGTGCACTTACACTCGCCACCTGATTGCCAACCAGGTTGAGGGAACCTTTGGGCGCCTCCGTTACTTTTTGGGAGGCAACCGCCCCAGTTAAACTACCCACCAGGCACTGTCCCTGAACCGGATTACGGTTCTAAGTTAGATATCCAGAGTGACCAGAGTGGTATTTCAACAATGACTCCACATGAACTGGCGTCCATGCTTCACAGTCTCCCACCTATCCTACACAAGCCACACCGAACACCAATACCAAGCTGTAGTAAAGGTCACGGGGTCTTTCCGTCCTGCTGCGCGTAACGAGCATCTTTACTCGTAATGCAATTTCGCCGAGTTCGCGGTTGAGACAGTTGGGAAGTCGTTACGCCATTCGTGCAGGTCGGAACTTACCCGACAAGGAATTTCGCTACCTTAGGATGGTTATAGTTACCACCGCCGTTTACTGGGGCTTAAATTCTCAGCTTCGCCTTGCGGCTAACCGGTCCTCTTAACCTTCCAGCACCGGGCAGGCGTCAGTCCGTATACATCGTCTTGCGACTTGGCACGGACCTGTGTTTTTAGTAAACAGTCGCTACCCACTAGTCTCTGCGGCCTCCAAACGCTTTCGGAGCAAGTCCTAATACGCCGAAGGCCCCCCTTCTCCCGAAGTTACGGGGGCATTTTGCCGAGTTCCTTAACCACGATTCTCTCGATCTCCTTGGTATTCTCTACCTGACCACCTGAGTCGGTTTGGGGTACGGGCGGCTTGAACCTCGCGTCGATGCTTTTCTTGGCAGCATAGGATCACCCACTTTTCATCCGCATCGTGTCTCAGCCTTAATGAGTGACGGATTTGCCTATCACTCGGCCTACGCACTTGCACCAGGACAACCATCGCCTGGCTTGGGCTACCTTCCTGCGTCACACCTGTTAATACGCTAACCGCACCAGCATGGGGTCGAGCGTTCGCCAAGACGGCTTCACCCCGAAGGGATCCATCCATTCCTGGTTAGGACTCTTAGCACCACTGGATTAGCTTGGGCGGTTCTTCGCCGGTACGGGAATATCAACCCGTTGTCCATCGACTACGCCTGTCGGCCTCGCCTTAGGTCCCGACTTACCCAGGGAAGATTAGCTTGACCCTGGAACCCTTGGTCTTTCGGAGGACATGTTTCTCACATGTCTTTCGCTACTCATGCCTGCATTCTCACTCGTGTGGCCTCCACGGCTGGTTCACACCGCCGCTTCGCTGGCCACACGACGCTCTCCTACCCATCAACACGGCTGGACCACGAAGGCCTACCAATAATGTCAATGCCACAACTTCGGTGGCGTGCTTGAGCCCCGTTACATTGTCGGCGCGGAATCACTTGACCAGTGAGCTATTACGCACTCTTTCAAGGGTGGCTGCTTCTAAGCCAACCTCCTGGTTGTCTAAGCAACTCCACATCCTTTCCCACTTAGCACGCGCTTAGGGACCTTAGTTGGTGGTCTGGGTTGTTTCCCTCTCGACTATGAAGCTTATCCCCCACAGTCTCACTGCTGCGCTCTCACTTACCGGCATTCGGAGTTTGGCTGACGTCAGTAACCTTTTGGGGCCCATCGGCCATCCAGTAGCTCTACCTCCGGCAAGAAACACGCAACGCTGCACCTAAATGCATTTCGGAGAGAACCAGCTATCACGAAGTTTGATTGGCCTTTCACCCCTATCCACAGCTCATCCCCTCAGTTTTCAACCTAAGTGGGTTCGGTCCTCCACGACGTCTTACCGTCGCTTCAACCTGGCCATGGATAGATCACTTCGCTTCGGGTCTAGGACACGCGACTGAATCGCCCTATTCAGACTCGCTTTCGCTACGGCTACCCCACTCGGGTTAACCTCGCCACGTATCGCTAACTCGCAGGCTCATTCTTCAAAAGGCACGCTGTCACAGCTGCTATGGCTGCTCCAACGGTTTGTAAGCAAACGGTTTCAGGTACTATTTCACTCCCCTCCCGGGGTACTTTTCACCTTTCCCTCACGGTACTTGTCCGCTATCGGTCATCTGGGAGTATTTAGGCTTATCAGGTGGTCCTGACAGATTCACACGGGATTTCTCGGGCCCCGTGCTACTTGGGATACTCTTCGCGTCAAGAGAGGCATTTCGACTACGGGGTTCGCACCCTCTATGACCGGCCTTTCAAGACCGTTCGTCTATACCTTCTTGTAACGCCGACAGATCGGCAGAACTGTCTGAAAAGTCCCACAACCCCGAATACGCAACTCCTGCCGGATATCACACGTACTCGGTTTAGCCTGTTCCGGTTTCGCTCGCCACTACTAACGGAATCGCGGTTGCTTTCTCTTCCTGTGGGTACTGAGATGTTTCACTTCCCCACGTTCCCTCTACCCGCCCTATATATTCAGGCGGGAGTCACTGGGTCGGCACGCCGCCCAGCGGGGTTTCCCCATTCGGAAATCCTCGGATCGAAGTGTGCTTATCCACTCCCCGAGGCTTATCGCAGATTGCTACGTCCTTCTTCGGCTCCAGATGCCAAGGCATCCACCGTTTGCTCTTAAAGACTTGAAATCACATGAGTTTTATCAAAGAATCGGTCCGGACAAAGTCCGGCTCGAAATTGACTAATGATCTTTAAGATCATCTATGAGAACTGACCGAAGTCAGTTCAAAGATGCTCGCGTCCACTGTGTAGTTCTCAAAGTACGGGCGGTACCCTCCCCCGCCACCGCAAACACGGCAACAGAAAAAGGCCCAGAGGTTCAGCTGCGGTATAAAACCGCACCCGGTCCCTCAGGACCCAACAGCGTGCATGTGCCGGCCAACCCACCCAGTACTTTTCCAGCTGCAAGCAGCGTACTCAAAACCAGGCGACCCGATCGGCACCCCATCAAATGTTCCACCCATGAGCTACCAGCGAGAACATTCGTCTCGATCTGGCGCCTGGACACCCCAAAGGGTGCCAGATGCTCCTTAGAAAGGAGGTGATCCAGCCGCACCTTCCGGTACGGCTACCTTGTTACGACTTAGTCCTAATTACCGATCCCACCTTCGACAGCTCCCTCCACAAGGGTTGGGCCACCGGCTTCAGGTGTTACCGACTTTCATGACTTGACGGGCGGTGTGTACAAGACCCGGGAACGTATTCACCGCAGCGTTGCTGATCTGCGATTACTAGCGACTCCGACTTCATGAGGTCGAGTTGCAGACCTCAATCCGAACTGGGACCGGCTTTTTGGGATTCGCTCCACCTTACGGTATTGCAGCCCTTTGTACCGGCCATTGTAGCATGCGTGAAGCCCAAGACATAAGGGGCATGATGATTTGACGTCATCCCCACCTTCCTCCGAGTTGACCCCGGCAGTATCCCATGAGTTCCCACCATTACGTGCTGGCAACATAGAACGAGGGTTGCGCTCGTTGCGGGACTTAACCCAACATCTCACGACACGAGCTGACGACAACCATGCACCACCTGTATAGAGACCTTGCGGGGCGACTGTTTCCAGCCGTTTCCTCTATATGTCAAGCCTTGGTAAGGTTCTTCGCGTTGCATCGAATTAATCCGCATGCTCCGCCGCTTGTGCGGGTCCCCGTCAATTCCTTTGAGTTTTAGCCTTGCGGCCGTACTCCCCAGGCGGGGAACTTAATGCGTTAGCTGCGTCACGGAGACCGTGGAATGGCCCCCACAACTAGTTCCCAACGTTTACGGGGTGGACTACCAGGGTATCTAAGCCTGTTTGCTCCCCACCCTTTCGCTCCTCAGCGTCAGTTACGGCCCAGAGATCTGCCTTCGCCATCGGTGTTCCTCCTGATATCTGCGCATTCCACCGCTACACCAGGAATTCCAATCTCCCCTACCGCACTCTAGTCTGCCCGTACCCACTGCAGGCCCGAGGTTGAGCCTCGGGTTTTCACAGCAGACGCGACAAACCGCCTACGAGCTCTTTACGCCCAATAATTCCGGATAACGCTTGCGCCCTACGTATTACCGCGGCTGCTGGCACGTAGTTAGCCGGCGCTTTTTCTGCAGGTACCGTCACTTTCGCTTCTTCCCTGCTAAAAGAGGTTTACAACCCGAAGGCCGTCATCCCTCACGCGGCGTTGCTGCATCAGGCTTCCGCCCATTGTGCAATATTCCCCACTGCTGCCTCCCGTAGGAGTCTGGGCCGTGTCTCAGTCCCAGTGTGGCCGGTCACCCTCTCAGGCCGGCTACCCGTCGACGCCTTGGTGAGCCATTACCTCACCAACTAGCTGATAGGCCGCGAGCCCATCCCAGACCGAAAAATCTTTCCAGCTGCTGACCATGCGGTCGCAGCTCGTATCCGGTATTAGCAGCTGTTTCCAACTGTTATCCCAGAGTCCGGGGCAGGTTGCTCACGTGTTACTCACCCGTTCGCCACTGATCCAGGGAGCAAGCTCCCCTTCACCGTTCGACTTGCATGTGTTAAGCACGCCGCCAGCGTTCATCCTGAGCCAGGATCAAACTCTCCGTAAAAGAATTTTGCTACCACCGAACCGGAATAGGTTCGGCAGAGCGAGCTTGATCTGACGATCGGATGTCATTACTGACATTTATCCGTTTAATCTCAAAAGAATCTCACCGGCCAGCAAAGCTGACCGCGAGGTTTTTTGGCATTTGACAAGTGCACGCTGTTGAGTTCTCAAGGATCGGATGCTCCTGCTACTCAGCCTCTCAGCCTCGCCCGCAGGGCAACTTCTCTACCTTACCCCACCCCGTGAGCCTGACGCGCCAGCACTTCATTCGTTCCGATCGGAACCGAAGTGTCGATGATCAAGCCTTGCGGCGGGGGGAAACCCCATCCTAGACCCGGAGGTCGTCACACTCAAGGTGGTGTGAGGTTGGGGGTGGTTCTCCGCTTGAGAGGAAGCGGGGCCTTCCGGCCTCTCCGCTCTCCCCTGTGGGGCGAACAAGTAAGAGATTACGCGGGATGCGCGGACTCGGCAAATCGCGTGCATCCCTGGCGTGTCGCGCGTGTTTCCGCGGGCGCCGTGGAGTTCAGCGCGACGCTCCGGCGCGGCGCCGCACGAGGATCCCGGCGCACAGCGCGGCGGTGGCCAGCCCCCACACGGCGCACGCGGGCGGAAGCACGCGATACGCCAGATGCGCGGCGGTGAAGTCCGCGTCCAGGGGCCCGAGGACGGCGAGCCCGACCAGCCACGCGCTGATCAGCACGACCGGCAACGACACCCACCACGCCAGGCGCAGCGCCGCCGGCAGGACGCGATCGACCGGCGCGGGACGCCGACGCGACAGCCACCCGAGACCCCACGCCGCGAGGATCGCCAGACCCAGGACGCTCGAGCCGTGCTGCAGCCACGTGTACCCGGGGAGCGGTCCCCACCGTTGGGCCAGGACGGGCACGACATCCACGCCTCCACGTCCCGCGTGCGTGAACAGGTCCCACCCCACGTGCGTGACGACGCCGATCGCGAGCGAGAGCACGACCAGCCCGAGCGCCGGCCACGAGACGCCGCTCGCGCCGACGGCGAGGGTCTCGCGCAGCCCGTCCGCCGCCGAGGCGTCCCATCGCCGGGGCAGCCGCGCGGCGACCGCCCGGGGAGCAAGCTCCCGCACCGCCGGGCGCAGCAGCATCCGCCAGATCAGCAGCAGGCCGAGGGCGAGCGCGACGGTGACCGGAAGCCAGGCGAGGTCATGGGTCACGCCGTAGCCGGGGACGACGACACGGACGAACAGCGGAAGGTCGGGCGTCATCGCCCCCACCGCGATCGCGGCCGGCACGAGCGGCGTCCGCACGAACGCCAGCGCCACGACGGCGTGGCTCGGCGTGAGGGGCATCGGAGCGAGTCAGTCCAGGAAGACGCCCGCGAGGGTCTTCTTTCCCCGTCGCAGCACCGACACTCCCCCGGGGAGAGTGCCCGCCACGACCGCGTCTTCGGCGGTCACGCGCGCGCCGTCCAGCGACACGCCGCCCTGGCCGATCGCCCGTCGCGCTTCGCTGGCGCTGGAGACGAGCCCCGTGGACTGCAGCGCCTCCACGACGGATGTACCCCGCGTCACGCGGGCATGCGGGAGCTCCTCCAGCGCGCTGCGCAGCGTGGCGGCATCCAGCGTCGCCAGATCGCCCTGCCCGAAGAGCGCGTCGGATGCCGCGGCCACCGCCGCCGCGGCTTCCTCGCCGTGCACGAAGACGGTCACCTCCCGCGCGAGACGCCGCTGGGCCGCACGGCGGAAGGGCTCGTCCCGGACGAGCCGCTCGTACTCGGCGATCTCCTCGCGGGTGAGGAACGTGAAGACCTTCAGGCGCGTGATCACGTCGGCGTCGAGGGTGTTGAGCCAGAACTGGTAGAACGCGTACGGGCTGCACATCTGCGGATCCAGCCAGATCGCGTTGCCTTCGCTCTTGCCGAACTTCGACCCGTCGGCGTTCGTCATCAGCGGCGTGCCGAGGGCGTGCACCGAGGCGCCCTCGACCCGGTGGATGAGGTCGACACCGCTGGTGAGGTTGCCCCACTGATCGCTGCCACCGGTCTGCAGCACGCACCCGTACGCACGGAACAGCTCGAGGTAGTCCAGACCCTGCAGGATCTGGTAGCTGAACTCGGTGTAGCTGATGCCGGCCTCGGAGTTCAGCCGCGCCGCGACGGCGTCCTTCTTCAGCATCGTGCCCACGCGGTAGTGCTTGCCGATCTCGCGTAGGAAGTCGATGGCGCTCATCGGCGCGGTCCAGTCGAGGTTGTTGACGATGCGCGCGGCACTCTCCCCCTCGAAGCTCAGGAACCGCTCGACCTGGGTCCGGAGCGAACCGACCCACTCCGACACGGTCTCCTTGGTGTTGAGCGTGCGTTCGGCGGAGGGGCGCGGGTCGCCGATCAGACCGGTCGATCCGCCGACGAGACCGAGCGGGCGATGTCCCGCCAGCTGCAGGCGCCGCATGGTGAGCAGCTGCACGAGGTTGCCCAGGTGCAGGCTCGGGGCGGTCGGATCGAATCCGCAGTAGAAGACGATCGGGGGTCCGCCCAGCAGCTCGCGCAGGGACTCGGCATCCGTGGACACGTGCACGAGACCGCGCCACAGGAGTTCGTCCCACACGTTGTCGAACGTCTGGTCGTTGGCGGGGGCGAGAGCGCTCACGGCGGTGTCGGTGGCGGGGCTGGGCACGCGGTTCAGGTTATCAGCGGGGCGGCGCCCCACCACACGAGCGCCGCCGCGGCCAGGGCGCACGCCCAGCTGGCGAGGCTTCCGACGAGGAAGTACTCCGCCCGGTCGCCCGAGTCGCCGTCGCGGGAGATCTCCGGGAAGCGCACGATCCCCTTCGCCGCGAGCACGGCGGCCAGGAGCGTGTACGCGCCGGCGAGGGTCAGGGCGAAGACGAGCACGCGTTCGAGCGGTCCGATGAGCCGTCCGCCCTTCAGGCCCGAGCCGGTCGGCAGGACGACGGCCTCCTGCCGGAGCGCCGAGCGCACGACGATGTTGCCCGACTCCAGCAGGAACACCGTCGCACCGGCGACGGCGACGATCGTGTCCACCGAGACGGGGCCGAACGGCGCCACCGGCTGCCACGCGTCGCCGAGGGGCCCGGCGTGCGCGCGCGGACCGACCGCGAGCACCGCCGCCGCGCAGACGACGGCGAGCACGGCCGCCGCCCACACGCCGGATCGGCGCGCGCCGTCCGGCGCGACGAGCGCAACCCATACGGCTGCGGCGAGGGCGGCTCCGATCGCGGCGGGCACGGCATCCAGAGCCGACGCCGCCAGCAGCAGCGCGACGGCGGCGATCACGTACGCGACCGCCCGCCGCCCGGCGGGGAGGAACTGGCGCAGGAGATCCACGCCGCCGATCGCGAGCAGGAGGACCCCGGCGACGATCATGCCGGGCTCCCGTCGGTCAGGACGGCGAAGCCTTCGAGGATCGCGCCGGCGCCGGCGCCGGCGAGCGCCTGGGACACGGCGGACTGCGTGATCCCCTCCGCGTGGGCGAGGGCACGCTGGGTGCGCCCGATGCAGCGCCCGTACACGAGTCGTCGCGTGCGCTCGCTCATGGCGCCCACGAGCTGGTCGCGCGTGAGCAGGTAGGCGTTGGCGAAGGCGACACGGGAGAGCACACCGGCATTGTCCTCCCCCTCGGCGACACCCACCCACGTGCGCGCGCTGGGCGCGGCGCGCTGCTGCAGCGCGTGGACCCGATCGATCGCGGCGCGCGCGGCCCACCATCCTGGCCCGTCGGTGAGCTCCTCCGCCGTGGAGGGCAGCGGCTCGATGTCGCCGACGCCCACCCCGAAGCGGCACTCCAGGCCGTCGGGGAGGGCGAGCTGCAGCAGCAGCAGCCCCTTCAGCGCCGCGGTGAGGTCGGGGTAGACGCCCTGCAGCTCATCGCCTACCGTGGCCGTCAGCGCGCGGTCGGCGAACGGATGCTCCGCCTCCACGCGCGCGATGGTCTCCTCGAGAGCCACCTGGGCGGCCGCGCGATCGCTCAGCCGGCGGGAGCCGACGATGTCGGCGATGACCACGGTGGACATGACATAAGCATATCGCTGATCATCAAAGAATATCAGCCCTTGGCTTATCAGAGACCGAGGGTGTGGGCGACGGCCTGGGCACGCGACACGAGGTCGCGACGCTGCTCGGTCACGCGCACGGGCGCGGTGCCCCCGACCCCCGAGCGGCTGGCCACCGAGCCGGCCACCGTCAGCACGTCGCGCACCTCCGGGGTCAGCGCGGGCGACACCTCCGCGAGCAGCTCGTCCGGTGCCTCGTCCAGGCCGATGCCGCGCTCCTCGCACGCGCGCACGAGCGAGCCGGAGATCTCGTGCGCGTCGCGGAAGGGCACGCCCTGACGCACCAGCCAGTCGGCCACATCCGTCGCGAGGGAGAATCCCTCGGGGGCGAGCTCCGCCATGCGGGCGGTGTCGAAGCGCAGCGTCGCGATCATCCCGGCGAAGGCGGGCAGAATCAGCTCGAGCGTGCGGACGCTGTCGAAGACGGGCTCCTTGTCCTCCTGCAGGTCTCGGTTGTAGGCCAGGGGCAGCCCCTTGAGAGTCGCCAGGAGCCCGGTGAGGTTGCCGATCAGCCGCCCCGCCTTGCCGCGGGCGAGCTCGGCGATGTCGGGGTTCTTCTTCTGCGGCATGATGCTCGAGCCGGTCGAATACGCGTCGTCGAGGGTGACGAAACCGAACTCGCGGGTGTTCCAGATGATGACGTCTTCGGCGAAGCGCGAAAGGTCGACGGCGATCATGGCGGTGACGAAGGCGAATTCGGCCACGACGTCACGGGATGCGGTGCCATCGAGCGAGTTCTCCGCCGGGCGGGCCAGCCCGAGCTCGCGTGCGACCAGCTCGGGATCCAGTCCCAGCGACGATCCGGCGAGCGCCCCGCCGCCATACGGCGACACCGACGCGCGCACCGACCAGTCGCGCAGGCGCTCGAGCCCCCGGACGAGGGTCCAGCCGTACGCCTGCAGGTGATGGGCCAGCAGCACCGGCTGCGCGTGCTGGAGGTGGGTGCGGCCGGGCATCACCGCGTCCGCGTGGGCGTCGGCCTGCGCCACGATCGCGTCGATGAGGCGCAGCACCTCCCGAGCGATCGTGCGGCCGTGATCGAGCAGGTACAGCCGCACGAGCGTGGCGATCTGGTCGTTGCGGCTGCGCCCGGCCCGGAGCTTCCCGCCCAGGGCGGGACCGACCTCGGCGATGAGCGCGTTCTCCAGCGCGCCGTGGACGTCCTCGTCCTCGGGTGCGGCGCGCAGCGTGCCCTCCCCGACGCGGGCGGCGAGCGCATCGAGCCCGGCGTGCATGGCGCGCGCCTCGTCGGCGGTCAGGTACCCGGCGGCCTCGAGCGCGCGGGCGTGCGCATGCGATCCGGCGATGTCGTACAGCGCGAGATCCCAGTCGAAGTGGGTGGAGCGGCTCAGCGCCGCCAGCTCCGGCGACGGTCCCCCGGCGAACCGCGCGCCCCACAGCGCGCCCTCGTTCGTACCCGAACCCGTCTGATCGCTCATCCTTCCAGCCTACCGACGCCGCCGGCCCTGGCCGGCTCGCGCACGGCCCACGTGCTCAAGCGCGCGATGACCGCTTCCAGGGGTCCTCGGCCGATCAGCAGCGTCCACGCCGTGCACGCCAGGATCAGCGCCAGCGTCATCGGCCAGAAGGGATCCAGTGCCCGGAATCCGGACAGATCGCCCGTGGCGCCCAGAACGGATGCGGCCACCACCGCCCACGCCAC
The DNA here is from genome assembly GCF_008727775.1 of Microbacterium lushaniae. Taxonomy (NCBI): domain Bacteria; kingdom Bacillati; phylum Actinomycetota; class Actinomycetes; order Micrococcales; family Microbacteriaceae; genus Microbacterium; species Microbacterium lushaniae. The sequence continues at coordinate 1,311,085 of NZ_CP044232.1, read as the reverse complement.
CAGCTGCACGACGTACGCGGTCAGGGGCATGGAGCCCACCGCCCGCAGCGGCACCGCCACCCAGCGCAGCGCCGTGGCGCACACGAGCAGGCACAGGCCGATCACCGCGATCGCGAATCCACCGGAGCCCACCACCTCCAGCACTCCGCTGGAGTGCGCCCGCGCGGTCCACACCGCTCCGAGGATCGACTGGCTCTCCGCCACGACGCCGGCCCCGCTCACCGCCGCCAGAGCGTAGCCCAGGGCGGCCAGGGCCGCCCCCGCCGCCAGCAGCAGGGCCGCCGTCCGCGGCGAGCGCAGGTCGGTGCGCCCGATCGCCATCCCCGCCAGCAGGAAGGCGATCCACACCGGGAACGGGTACTGCCAGCCGATCAGCGCCGCCACCGTGAGGCCGTCGGGCGTCGACCAGAACGGCGCGGCGTCCCACAGCGCCTGCGGGAACGGCATCACCACGCCCACCACGGCGGCCAGGAGGAACAGCGCGGGCGGGCGCATCCCCAGGAAGGGCAGCGACAGCAGGAACAGGATCGCGTAGGCGGGCAGGATGACGTACACCGGAACCCCGGTGGCCACCAGCATGAGCCCGATCGCCCACAGCAGCAGGGCGCGCAGTGCGATGCGCGCCGAGGCGCGAGCGCGCCGCGCGCCGCGGAAAGGACGCTGCCCACCCGTGACCAGGGCGATCGAGACGCCGGCCAGGGTGGCGAAGAGGATGGACGAGCGGCCGTTGGCGACGTCGATCCAGGTCGCCGGATCGCCGGGGTCGAACGCGTCGATCACGAGGAGGTGGGCGGCGATCATCCCGATCACCGCGAGCCCGCGCGCCAGGTCGATGCCCGCGAGGCGGGGCGGGGCGTCGAAGCGACGCCACCGCGACCGGATCCAGCCGGTCAGCCCTGCCGCAGCAGCCACACCAGGAGCGCCTTCTGCGCGTGGAGCCTGTTCTCGGCCTCGTCCCACACGACGCTCTGGGGGCCGTCGATCACCTCGGCGTCGACCTCGTAGCCGCGGTCGGCCGGGAGGCAGTGGATGAAGATCGCATCGGGGCGCGCGATCGCCATGGTGTCGGAGGTCACCTTGTAGGCGCCGAGGTCGCGGAGCCGAGCGAGCTTCTCCTCCTCCTTGCCCATCGACACCCACGTGTCGGTCACCACGACGTCGGCCCCGGCGGCGGCCTCGTTCGCATCGGTGTAGAGGGTGACCGACCCGCCCGTGCGCGCGGCGATGTCGTCGGCGTCGGCGAGCACGTCCGCCCGCGGCGCGTAGTCCTCCGGCGACGCGACCCGCACGTGCATTCCCGCGGTGACCCCGGCCAGCACGTACGAGTGCGCCATGTTGCTGCGCCCGTCGCCGAAGAACGACAGCGTGAGACCGGCCAGGTCGCCCTTGTGCTCGCGGATGGTGAGCAGATCGGCCAGGAGCTGACAGGGGTGGAAGTCATCGCTCAGCGCGTTGACGACCGGAACCGTCGTGCCCGCGGCCATCTCCTCGAGCCCCGCCTGGGCGTAGGTGCGCCACACGATCGCGGCGACCTGCCGCTCCAGCACGCGGGCGGTGTCGGAGGGGGTCTCCTTGCCGCCGAGCTGGCTGTTCGCGGTGGAGATGATCAGCGGGGATCCGCCGAGGTCGGCGATCCCGACCGCGAACGACACGCGCGTGCGCGTGGAGGACTTGTCGAAGATGACCGCAACCGTCTGCGGGCCGGCGAGCGGCCTGTGCGCCCAGCGGTCCTTCTTCAGCTCGATCGCGAGATCCAGGATCTCCGCCTGTTCGGCGGGACTCAGGTCATCGTCGCGCAGCAGGTGACGGGTCACGCGGGCACTCCCTTCGCCGCGGTGGCGGCATCCTCCAGCAGCAGCGACGAGGCGACGGTGGCCAAAGACGCGGTGAACAGCTCGACGAACTCGCCGACCTCGGTGTCGCCGATCGTGAGCGGCGGCACGAGCCGGATCGTGTCGTCATTGGGGGCGTTGACGATCAGGCCGTGCTCCTGGGCGGCGGCGACGACGGCCTTGGCGACCGGATGCCGCAGCGCCACGCCGAGGAGGAGCCCCTGGCCGCGCACGCCCGCCACCAGCGGCGAGCCGATGCCGCAGATCTCGGCGCGCAGCTGCTCGCCGCGACGGCGCGCGTTGTCGAGCAGCCCCGCGTCCTCGATCTCGGCCAGCACCGCCCCTGCCACGGCGGTCCCCAGCGCGTTGCCGCCGAACGTCGAGCCGTGGGTGCCGGGGTAGAACAGGTCGCTGGCCGCGCCGAAGGTGATGAGGGCCCCGATCGGGAAGCCGCCGCCGATGCCCTTGGCGACGGTGATGGCGTCGGGCGTGATGCCCGCGTGCTGGAAGGCGAACCACTCCCCCGTGCGCCCCGCGCCGGTCTGGATCTCATCGACGATCAGCAGCGCGCCGTGACGGGTCGTGAGCTCCCTGGCCGCCTGGAGGTACCCCTCGGGCAGTTCCACGACGCCGGCCTCGCCCTGGATCGGTTCGACCACGAGCGCGGCGACCCGGTCGTCCATGGCCGCCTCCAGCGCCGCCACGGTCGCCGGGATGTGCTCGACTCCCGGCACCATCGGCAGGAAATCCGCCTGCAGCGCGGGCTTGGCCGTCATCGCGAGCGTGCCCATCGTGCGTCCGTGGAACCCGCCGTGCAGGGTGAGGATGCGGGTGCGGTCGGGGCCCCCGTGCAGGCGGGCGAGCTTGAAGGCGGCTTCGTTGGCCTCGGCGCCGGAGTTGCCGAAGTAGACCCGGCCGCTCGGACCGGTGCCGGCCAGGCGCTTCAGGCGCGCGGCCAGCGCGAGCTGCGGCGGCGTCGCGAAGTAGTTGGACACGTGGGCCAGGGTCGCCGCCTGCCGTGACACGGCGTCGACGAAAGCGGGATGGGCGTGCCCGAGGGCGTCCACGGCGATCCCGGCGAGGAAGTCGAGGTGGCGTCGCCCCCCGTCGTCCCACACGTAGGATCCCTCCCCGCGCACGAACAGGGCCATCCGCTCGCCGAAGCTGCGGACGAGGTCACGTCCGGCGTCCTCCTGCCACGACGCGCTGTCATCGCCGGGCAGCACTGGTGCATCGCTCATGCGACGACCTCCGTTCCGATCCCCTTGCTGGTGAACAGTTCCACGAGCACCGAATGCGGCACCCTCCCGTCGATGATGGCCGCGGTGGGCACGCCGCCGTCCACGGCATCCAGGCACGCCTGCATCTTGGGGATCATGCCCGACTCCAGCTGCGGCATCATCGCGCGCAGCTCCGTCGAGGTGAGGTGGGACACGAGCGATTCGCGGTTGGGCCAGTCGGCGTACAGGCCGGCCACGTCGGTGAGGACGACGAGCTTCTCCGCCCCCAGGGCCACCGCGAGCGCGGCGGCCGCGGCATCCGCGTTGACGTTGAGGGAATGTCCGGGGTGATCCAGGTCCGGCGCGATGCTGGAGACGATCGGGATGCGACCGGCCGCGAGGTGGTCCAGGACGGGCTGGGGGTCCACCGACACGACATCGCCCACGCGTCCGAGGTCGTGCTCGACGCCGTCGACGACGACCCCGCGGCGGCGGCCGCCGAAGAGCCCCGCGTCCTCGCCGCTGAGACCCATCGCCAGCGGGCCGTGGGCGTTGACCTTGGCCACGAGCTGGGGATTGATCTGACCGGTGAGCACCATGCGGACGACGCTGATGGCTTCCGTGGAGGTGACACGGTAGCCGCCCTTGAATTCGCTCGGGATGGCGAGGCGATCGAGCATCGAGGAGATCTGCGGTCCGCCGCCGTGCACGACGACCGGGCGGACGCCGACGTACCGGAGGTACGCGATGTCGGCGGCGAAGGCGTCCTGCAGCTCGTCGCTGACCATGGCGTTGCCGCCGTACTTGATCACGATGACCTGGTCGCGGAAGCGCCGCAGCCACGGCAGCGACTCCACGAGGGTGGCTGCCCGCGCGCTCGCGGCGGTCGGGTCGGTGTCCTGGATGTCGATTCCGGTCATGACGAATAGGCGCTGTTCTCGTGGACGTACTCGTGCGTGAGGTCGTTGGTCAAGATGACGGCGGTCGCATCGCCGGCTTTCAGGTCGATCACGAGGTCGGTGGCCCGCGGCGTCAGGTCGACGTCTTCACGGGGGCGGTCCGGGCCCCCCGCGGTGCAGACGCGGACGCCGTTCATCCACACGTCCACGTCGTACGGGTCGAACCGGGCCGTCGTCGTGCCGATCGCGGCGAGCACCCGGCCCCAGTTGGGGTCGTTGCCGAAGATCGCGGCTTTGAAGAGGTTGTTGCGGGCGACCGAGCGGCCGACGTCGACGGCCTCGTCCTCGGATGCGGCGTGGGTCACCTCGATACGGATGTCGTGGCTGGCGCCCTCGGCGTCGGACTGCAGCTGCTCGGCGAGGTCGAAGCACACCGCGGCGAGCGCCTCGCGGAAGGCTTCGGCCTGGGGGCGGATGCCGCTGGCTCCGCTGACGAGCAGACTGACCTGGTCGTTCGTGGACATGCACCCGTCGGAGTCGAGGCGGTCGAAGCTCACGCGCGTCGCGTGCCGCAGCGCAGCGTCCGCCTCGGCGGAATCGAGCACGGCGTCGGTGGTGAGCACCACGAGCATCGTCGCCAGGCCCGGCGCCAGCATCCCGGCGCCCTTGGCCATGCCCCCGATCGTCCAGCCGTCTTCGCTGTGCACGACGCGCTTGGGTCGGGAGTCGGTGGTCATGATCGCCAGCGACGCGGCCTCTCCCCCGTCGCCCGACAGCGCCGCGATCCCTTCCTCGACGCCGTGGAGCACCTTGGCGCGGAACACCTCGTCGCCGGTGCCGATCAGACCGGTCGAGCACACCAGGACGTCGCCGGCGCCCGCTCCCAGCAGTTCTGCCGTCTTCTCCGCGGTCTGATGCGTGGTCTGGAATCCGAAGGAGCCGGTGAAGCAGTTCGCACCGCCGGAGTTGAGCACGATGGCTTCCACGACGCCGTCCGCGATGGCCTGCTCGGACCACAGGATGGGGTTGGCCTTGGCCCGGTTGGAGGTGAACACCGCCGCCCCGACCTTGAGCGGGCCACGGTTCACGACGACGGCGACGTCGGGCTTGCCGCTGGATTTCAGTCCCACGGCGACTCCCGCGGCCTCGAATCCGGCCGGTGCGGTGACGCTCACGGTGCCACTCCGTTCACGCTCAGTCCACGCGTCTCGGGGAGCCCGAGCGCGAGGTTCATCGACTGCACGGCGGCTCCCGCCGTGCCCTTGACGAGGTTGTCCACGGCGGTGACCACCACGACGCGGTTGGCGTCGCGGTCGACCGCGAGTCCCATGAGCGCCGTGTTGGCCCCGATCACATCGGCCGTGCGCGGGAAGTCGCCGGCGGGAAGGAGGTGCACGAACGGCTCGCCGTCATAGGCCGCCTCCCACGCGTCACGGATCTGCGCGTCGGTGGTCCCCGGCGCGATCGGCGCCGACGTGGTGGCGAGGATCCCACGGGCCATCGGCACGAGCACGGGCGTGAAGGAGACGCGCACCGCCGCCGCATCCGCCCCGGCGGCCACCAGTGCCTGGCGGATCTCGGGGATGTGGCGGTGCGTCCCGCCCACCGCATACGGATTGGCCGACCCCAGGATCTCGGCGGCCAGGAGGTTGGTCTTCAGGCTCTTGCCGGCGCCGCTGGGGCCCACCGCCAGGACGCTGACGATGTCGGACGCGTCGATGACGCCGGCGGCGACTCCGGGCGCGACGCTCAGCGACACCGTGGAGGCGTTGCAGCCGGGGGCGGCGATCCGCGTCGCGCCGACCAGGGCGTCGCGCTGCTTGCCGCCGTCCGCCGGGAGTTCCGGCACGCCGTAGGTCCACGCTTCGGAGTGGGCGCCGCCGTAGAAGCGGTCCCAGTCGGCGGAGTCGGTCAGGCGATGATCGGCGCCGGCGTCGATGACGAGGGGCACCTCGGCCAGCGCGTCGGTGTACTGCGCGGACTGCCCGTGCGGCAGTGCGAGCACGACGATGTCGTGGCCGGCGAGCACCTCGGGCGTCGTCTCACGCAGGGTGAGGCCGGCGAGCGAGCGCAGGTGCGGCTGGTGCTCGATCAGCGGGCGGCCGGCACTGGTGTGCGCGGTGACTGTGCGGATCTGGACGTCGGGGTGCTCGGCGAGGAGACGCAGCACCTCACCGCCGGCGTAGCCGGATGCGCCGGAGACGGCGACCGAATAGGGCATGACTTCAACCTTATGTCTGGGACGACGGGGCCGGTGACGGCGACACCCGAGCCGCAGACGCGTTCCGGGGTCGCCTAGAGTCGGCGGCCGTCGCGGCGCACGCGCACAGCGCCCCCGCCGAGCGGGAGCGGGGCGAAGCCGGCGGAAAGCATGGGGCGACCTTAGTCCCGTCCCACCCCGTCCGCAAAATCCGTCCGCCTGTGCGCCGCGCCGAGCCCCGCCGCCTGGGCACGCGGTGTCGGAGGGTTCGGCCAGGATGGTCCCGTGCTGACCTCCCTCGCCGTCGCCGGCTATCGCTCGTTGCGTGACGTGGTGCTCCCCCTCGAGCGCCTGACCGTGGTGACCGGGCCCAACGGATCGGGCAAATCGAACCTGTACCGGGCGCTGCGGCTGCTGTCCACCGTGGCCGCCGGCGACCTCGTGGGGGCCGTGGCCCGCGAAGGCGGCCTGTCGTCACTCGTGTGGGCGGGCCCCGAGACCGGTCAGGGCGAGGAGGGGACGCGTCGCCGGGGACCGGTGGCGGTGCTGCTGGGGTTCGCGTCGGAGGACTTCGGATACCTCGTCGACCTGGGCCTGCCGCAGACCGAGCAGTCCAGCCTGTTCCTGCGCGACCCCGAGATCAAGCGCGAGCAGGTGTTCTCCGGCCCCGTCGCCAAGCCCGCCTCCCTCCTGGTCGACCGGTCGCGCGGGGTCACGCGCGTGCGCGAGGACACGTGGCGCACGTTGAACCAGCATCTGTCCGCCTACGAGAGCGTCGTCACGGATCTGGCCGACGGGGAGGCGGCACCCGAACTGCTGGCCCTGCGCCGGCAGCTGTCCCAGTGGCGTTTCTACGACCATTTCCGCGTCGACGCGGAGGCACCGGCCCGCCGGCCGCAGGTCGGCACCCGTACCCGCCGGCTGGCCGATGACGGAGCCGACATCGCCGCGGCGTGGCAGACCGTGCGCGAATCCGGCGCCGGTGCGCGCCTGGACACCGAAGTGGACCGCGCCTTCCCCGGCAGCCGCGTGGAGATCTCCGCCGACGACGGACGGTTCCGCCTGCTGTGGCGCCAGCCGGGTCTGCTCCGCCCGCTGTCGGGCGAAGAGCTCTCCGACGGCACGCTGCGCTATCTCCTGCTCGCCGCCGCGCTCCTGGCCCCCGAGCCGCCTCCGCTGATCGTGCTCAACGAGCCCGAGGCGAGCCTGCACCCCGATCTGCTGCATCCGCTGGCCGAGCTGATCGCCGCCGCATCCGAGACCACGCAGGTGATGGTCGTCACGCACGCCGAGCCGCTCGCGGAGGCGCTGGCAGCCGCCGGGGCGCTCCTGCACCGCCTGGAGCCGGGCCGCGGCGGCACGCGGGTCAGCGGACAGGGGACGCTTGACCGCCCGCCGTGGCACTGGCCCTCGCGCTGACGCCGCCGGTTACTCGCGGATGGCTGCGCCGAAGCGTTCGGCGGCCACCGCCACGCCGGCAAGCTTCGCCTCGGTCGCCTCGGCCGCGGTGAGCGTGCGGTCGGGGGCACGGAAGCGCAGCGCGAAGGTGAGGCTCTTGCGCCCTTCCGGCACGCCAGGGCCGCGGTAGTCGTCCACGAGCCGCGCCGATTCCAGCAGGTCGCCGGCGCCGTCCACGAGCGCCGCACGCACGTCGGCTGCGGGCACGTCGGCACCCACGACCAGCGACACGTCCTGCGTCGCCACGGGATACCCCGACAGCGACGCGGCCATGACGCGGTCGCCGGCCCGCGCCAGCAGGGCGTCCAGGTTCAGCTCGGCCACGGCGACGCGGCCGGGCAGGTCGGCGGCCGCCGCGACAGCGGGCAGCACCTCCCCCACGTAGCCGACCTCCACGTCGCTGACGGTGAGGATCCCCGTGCGTCCGGGGTGCAGCGCCGCGCGCTCCCCCTGGGTCACGGAGATCTCCACCCCGGCGGCGACGGCGATCGTGCGCACGGCGTCCAGGACGTCGGCGACGTCGAACGGCTCGGCGTCCTGCCCCGGCTGCTTGGCGATGCGGTTGCCGGTGACGAGCACCGCGATGTGGCGCGGCTGCGGCGGGATGGCCGCATCCAGCGCCGCGAGCGTGGCCGCGTCCGGACGCACGGCGGGGGCGGGCACCGTCTCGGTGCCGTACGTCACGCCCTCCTCGGGCACGACGACGACGCCGGCTTCGAACAGCGCGAGGTCGGTGAAACCGCGGGAGACGTTGCGGTGCGCGACCTGGAGGAGCCCGGGGATCAGCGAGCGACGCAGGAACGGCGCCTGCCCGTCGAGCGGGTTGGCGAGCTTGATGCTCGGCACGTGCGCGCCGGTGGCCGAGCCGTGCAGGTCGTTCTGCTCCGCGGTCGTGAAGCCGAACGACAGGGTCTCGACGTACCCGGCGGCCGCCAGCGCGTTGGCGACACGGCGCCGCGCCTGCTGAGCGGGCGTGAACCCGCGCCCGGAGGGCGGGATGGGCAGGGTGGAGGGGATGCGGTCGTACCCGGTGATGCGGGCGACCTCCTCGGCGAGCGTCCACTTGTCGGTGAGGTCGGGACGCCAGGACGGCGGGATGACGATCCACTCCTGGCCGGCGTCCTCCGTCACCTCGCAGCCGATCCTCTCCAGAGCACCGGTGATCTCCGCCTCGGTGTACTCCACCCCGATGAGGCCGGGGACGAAGGCCTTGGGCAGCTCCACTGCCTCGACGAAGACCTCCGTGAAGAGGGCACCGCCGGTCTCGGTGTCCAGCGTCCCGCCGGCGTGCTCGACCATGAGGTCGGCCACCCGGCGCGCGGCGACGAAGGGGATCAGCGGGTCCACGCCGCGCTCGAAGCGTCGCGACGCCTCGGAGGGGAGCTTGTGGCGCCGTGCGGTGCGGGCGATCGTGACGGGGTCGAAGATCGCCGCCTCGATCAGGACGTTGCGGGTGGCCTCGGTCATCTCCGTCGTGCCGCCGCCCATGACCCCGGCCAGGCCGATGGGGCCGGACTCGTCGGTGATGAGGAGGTCTTCGACGCTGAGCGTGCGCTCCCTGCCGTCGAGCGTCGTGAGCTTCTCACCCTCCTTCGCCCGGCGCACCGTGATGCCGCCGGTGAGGGTGTCCAGGTCGTACCCGTGGATGGGGTTGCCCAGCTCGAGCATGACGTAGTTGGTGATGTCGATGAGGATGCCCAGGGGCCGGACGCCCGCCAGGGTCAGGCGCGCGACCATCCACGGAGGCGTCGGCCGGGTCGGATCGACGTCGCGCACGATGCGCGCGACGAACTCGCTCGCCCCCACGCGCCCGCGGATCGGTCCTTCGTCCACGACCGCGACGGGGAAGCCGCCGGTGGGCTGCTCGAGTTCTTCGAACGGGCGGTCGCCCGGATCGCGGAACGCCGCGCCGGTGGCGTGGGAGTACTCCCGCGCGACGCCGCGCAGACTCAGGGCGTAGCCGCGGTCGGGCGTGACGTTGATCTCGACGGCGACGTCATCCAGCCCCAGGAGGGCGATCGCGTCGGTGCCCACCTCGGGGTCCAGTCCCAGCTCGGCCAGGCGCAGGATGCCGGAGTGCTCGTCGCCCAGGCCGAGCTCCTTGGCGGAGGCGATCATGCCGTCCGAGACGTGCCCGTAGGTCTTGCGCGCCGCGATCGGGAAGGGACCGGGCAGCACGGCGCCGGGAAGGGTCACCACGACCTTGTCGCCGGCGAAGAAGTTGCGCGCGCCGCACACGATGCCGCGCACACCGCCGTTGGCCGCCCCGACGTCCACCTGGCACCAGCGGATCGTCTTGCCGTTGGACTGCGGCTCCTCGACGAAGTCGACGACCTGTCCCACCACGATGGGGCCGGTCAGCCCGAAGCCGTGGACGTCCTCCTCCTCGAACCCGACGGAGACGAGGGAGGCGAGGATGTCGTCGGCCGTGGCATCCGCCGGCACATCGACGTACTCGCGCAGCCAACTCAGGGGGACGCGCATCAGACCACCATTCCGAACTGCTCGCTGAAGCGGACATCGCCCTCGGCCATGTCGCGCATGTCCTGCACGTCGGAGCGGAACATCAGCGTCCGCTCGAAACCCATCCCGAACGCGAAGCCGGAGTACACCTCCGGGTCGATGCCGGCCGCGCGCAGCACGTTCGGATTGACCATGCCGCAGCCGCCCCATTCGATCCAGCGCGCCCCGCCCTTGAACGTCGGGTGCCACAGGTCGAACTCGGCCGACGGCTCGGTGAAGGGGAAGTAGTTCGCCCGCATGCGGGTGCGCGCCTGGTCGCCGAACAGCTGCTGCGCGACGTGATCGAGCGTGCCGCGCAGGTGCGCCATCGTGATGCCCTTGTCCACGACGAGGCCCTCGAACTGGCTGAAGACGGGCAGGTGGGTCGCGTCGAACTCGTCCGTGCGGAACACCCGGCCCGGCGACACGATGTAGATCGGCAGCTCGCGCGTGAGCATCGAGCGCATCTGCACGGGGCTCGTCTGCGTGCGCAGCAGGAGGTGGCGCGCGACCGGGTCGACGTAGAACGTGTCCTGCATCTGCCGCGCCGGGTGGTCGGCGTCCAGGTTCAGCGCGTCGAAGTTGTACCACTCGTGCTCGAGTTCGGGGCCCTCCGCGATCTCCCACCCCATGCCGACGAAGATGTCGCCGACCTGATCCTGCAGCAGGGTGAGCGGATGCCGCGCCCCCACGCGGGCGCGCTGGGGCAGCGCCGTGATGTCGATGCGCTCGGCTTCCAGCTTCGCGGCGGTCTCCGCCTCGGCCAGCGCGGCCTCGCGCGCGGCGATCGCCTGGTTCACACGCCCGCGGGCCTGGCCCACGAGCTTTCCGAACGCCGCCTTGTTCTCGGGCGCCACATCCCGCAGGCGGGCGTTGAGCCGCGCGAGCGTGGAGCCCTCGCCGGAATGGGCGGCGCGGACGGCTTTCAGCTCGGCGGTATCGGCGGCGGCGTCGATCGCGGCGAGCGCCGCATCCACGGCGGCCTCGACCGCTTCGGGGGTGATCTCAGGTGCATCGGACACGAGAGTCGAGTCTACCGACGGCTCACCGTCGCCCCGCGCGCGTCAGACGGCGCCGCCGCCGGTGTTCGTCCCGTCGTATTTGCCCAGCCCGCGCTGCGCGACGATCAGTTCCGTATCGGTCACTTCCTGCGTGGGCTGGTTGGCCCCGGCCACGTTCGCGACGCGGGGGGAACGGCGCATCCGCTTCTCCGCCAGCGTCGCGACGCCCGACAGCGCCAGGCACAGGGCGATGTAGATCGCGCCGGTGACCATCGTGGCGGGGATGATCGGCGAGCCGATGCTGGCCTGCGAGCCGAGGAACTTGGCGTAGAACAGCAGCTCCGGGTAGGTGATGATGAACCCGAGTGCGGTGTCCTTGAGCGTCACGACCAGCTGCGCGATGATCACCGGCAGCATCGCCCGGATCGCCTGGGGAAGCAGGATGAGGCGCATGACCCCGGACTTGCGCAGCCCGATCGCGTAGCCGGCCTCCTTCTGCCCGCGCGGCAGCGACTCGACGCCCGCGCGGAAGACCTCCGCCAGCACCGAGCCGTTGTAGGCGATCAGGGCGATCACGACGGCCCAGTACGGCTCCATCCTCACGCCGATCACGGGGAAGCCGTAGTACAGCAGGAACATGAAGATCAGCACCGGCACGGCGCGCAGCAGCTCGATCACGACGGTGAACGGCACGCGCACCCACGCGTGGTCGGACAGGCGCCCGATGGCGAGCACGAAGCCCAGGACGAGGGCACCGACCGCCGCGGTGGCGAACGCCGCGAGCGTGCGCAGCGTCGCCTCCCCGATGTTGACCCACACGTTGGTGTAGGTGAACGCCGACCACTTCTGCGCCGTGAACTGCCCGGTCGCCGCGAGACGCCATACGAAGAAGCCGACCACTGCCAGGACGACCACGACGGTCAGGACCCCCAGGACGCGGTTGCGCGCCATCGCGCGCGGTCCGGGGACGTCGTACAGGACGCTGCTCATCGCGCGATCCTCCAGCGGTTCTCGAGGGTGCGCTGCACCCAGGACAGCACGAGCACCAGGACGATGAAGATGACCATGACCCACAGGATCACGACGAATTGGTTCTCCCCGCGCTCACTCAGGTAGTTGCGGATCGACCCGAGGTTGATGACGGAGAAGCCGGCGGCCACGGTCGTGTTCTTCAGCAGCGCGATGAACACGCTCATCATGGGCGGGATGACGGAGCGGAACGCCTGCGGCATGATGACGCTGCCCATCACCTGGCCGAACGTCAGTCCCAGTGCACGCGCCGCTTCCGCCTGGCCCACCGGCACGGTGTTGATTCCCGAGCGGATGGTCTCGGCGACATACGTGGCGGTGTACACGCCCAGTGCGCACACCGCGAGGGTCACCGAGACCGACTGCGTCAGGCGCAGGCCCAGCAGCGGCGGCAGCGCGAACGAGAACGCGAAGAACACCAGCGTCAGCGGCGTGTTCCGGATGGTGTTGACGTAGACGGTGCCCACCGCGCGCGCCACCGGGATCGGCGACACGCGCATCGCACCGACGATGGTGCCGAGGACCAGGGCGAGGGCACCTCCCGCGACGAACAGGAAGAGGGTGCCCAGGAGGAACGTCCACCACAGGTCGAGGTTGTCGGTGATGACGCCCACGCGCGATCCTTCCTTTTCACAACGGCCGAGAAGGGGGCGGCGCAGGTGCGCCGCCCCCGGGAACTCACTGCTCGACGTCGGGCTGTTCGGCCTCGATGCCGGCGGGGGCCAGGTGCTGTTCGAACAGCGCGGTCCACACGTCGCCGCCGTCGGTGAACAGCGCGTTGATGTAGTCCTTCATCGCCGTGTCGCCCTTTTCCAGGCCGACGCCGTAGCGCTCCTCGCTGAAGGGCTCGCCGGCGATCTTCAGGACGTCGGGCTCGAGCGCGACGTAGCCGGCGAGGATCGCCTCATCCGTCGTGATCGCGTCCACCGAACCGGCCTTCAGCTGCTCGACGCACTGCGAGTAGGTGTCGTACTCGACGGCGTCGCCGGGGTTGTACTCGTCACGGATGCGCTGCAGCGGGGTCGAGCCCGTCACCGAGCAGACGATCTTGCCCTCGAGGTCGTCGGGACCGGTGATCGAGTCGTCGTCGGCGGCGACGAGCAGTCCCTGACCGGTGATGAAGTACGGTCCGGCGAAGTCGATCTGCTGCTTGCGCGCGTCGGTGATCGAGTACGTGCCGACGTAATAGTCGATGTCGCCGTTCACGAGCGCCTGCTCGCGGTTGGCGGAGGGGATCGTGACGTACTCGATCTGGTCCTCGTCGAAGCCGAGGGATGCGGCGATCCAGCGCGCGATGTCGACGTCGAAGCCGGTGCGCTCACTCGTGGCGGCGTCTTCGTAGCCGAGGCCGGGCTGGTCGTTCTTGACGCCGACGATGACGCCGTCGCGCTCGACCATGCGGTCGTACGTGGGGCTGCCTTCCAGGTCGACCTCGGTGGCCACCTCCCACAGGGCCTCGTCTCCGCCGGTCTGTTCGCCGCCTCCGCCGGATCCGGCACTGGGCGAGCCGCTGTTGCAGGCGCTGAGGGTGATCATGGCGACGGCGGCCAGGCCGATGCCGGTGAGGATCCGGGACTTTCGCATGTGAGAACTCCTTGTGGGATCTGCTGTGGATGGGGTGGGGTCAGTGCGTGATGAGCTTGGAGAGGAAGTCCTTGGCCCGCTCGGAGCGGGGGGACGTGAAGAAGCCCTCCGGCTGCTGCTCCTCGACGATCAGGCCGTCGGCCATGAAGACCACGCGGTCGGCGGCCTTGCGGGCGAAGCCCATTTCGTGGGTCACGACGATCATCGTCATGCCGTCACGGGCGAGGCCCACCATGACGTCGAGGACCTCGTTGATCATCTCGGGGTCCAGCGCGCTGGTGGGCTCGTCGAAGAGCATGAGCTTCGGGCGCATCGCGAGGGCCCGCGCGATCGCGACGCGCTGCTGCTGCCCGCCGGAGAGCTGTGCGGGGAGCTTGTTCGCCTGCGCGTCCACACCCACGCGCTCCAGGAGCTCGTGGGCCTCGCGCTCGGCGTCCGCCTTCTTCTTGCCGCGCACCTTCATCGGTCCGAGCGTGATGTTCTCGAGGATCGTGAGGTGGGCGAACAGGTTGAAGGACTGGAAGACCATCCCCACGTCGGCGCGGAGCTCGGCGAGGGGCTTGCCCTCCTTGGGGAGTTCCCGCCCGTCGACCGTGATCGAGCCCGACGAGATCGTCTCGAGGCGATTGATGGTGCGGCACAGCGTGGACTTGCCCGACCCGGAGGGGCCGATGACGACGACCACTTCGCCACGGTGCACCGTGAGGTTGATGTCCTTGAGTGCTTGGAAGTCGCCGTAGTGCTTCTGGACGTCCGTGAGCACGACAAGAGGATCACCGCTGGCGCGGGAGTCGGAGGTCTCCATGCCTACACCCTAGGAGTGCGTGGCATCGGCAACCAGCCAATGCCACGCGCCTTTACCGACTTGTAACAGCACCGCGACCATCGGGGGCCTCCCCCGCGCGCTGGGCGAAGGCGGTCTCGTACAGGCACACGCTCGCCGCGGTGGCCAGGTTCAGCGACTCCGCGCGACCGTAGATCGGCAGGCGCAGCGCCAGATCGGCCTGGGCCAGAGCGGCCTCCTCCAGCCCGCGGGCCTCGTTGCCGAACAGCCACGCGGTGGGTTCGGCCAGCACGGCGCGTGATTCCAGGAAGTCGCTGCCGCCGACGTCGGCGGCCACGACGCGCATGCCGGCCGCGTGGGCGCGCTCGACGGCGCTGGAGAGCTCGGCCCCCACCGCCACCGGGAGGTGGAACAGCGATCCGGTGCTCGCGCGCACCACCTTCGGGTTGTACGGGTCCACCGTGCGACCGGTCAGCACCACGGCGTCGGCGCCGGCGGCATCGGCGGCGCGGATGATCGTGCCGAGGTTGCCCGGGTCGCGCACCTCCTCGCAGATCGCGATGAGCCGCGGCCGGGCGGCGAAGATGTCCTTCATCGCGGTGGGCGCCTGCTGCGCGACGGCGACGATGCCCTGCGGGGTGACGGTGTCCGCCATCGCGTCGAGGACGTCTTCGCTGGTGAACTGGATCTGGATGCCCGCCGCGTGCGCGGCATCCCGGACATCGACATGACGCTCGATCGCGGTGGGCGTCGCGAACAGCTCCAGCACCGTGCCCGGGGCGTATGCGAGGGCCTCCCGCGCGGCCTGGGGCCCTTCCAGGAGGAACAGTCCCGTCTCTTGGCGCGCACTGCGCTTGCTCAGTTTCGCGACGGCTCGCACGCGCGGTGACCGCGGATTCTCCAGCACCCCTTCAGTGTATGGGCCGCCCCAGGCCGTCCCTGCACGCGCCGTGCCCGCACACGCGGAAGGGGCGCCCTCCGATGGAGGACGCCCCTGTCACGTGGTGCGGTGTTACGCGGTCTTGGCGGCGTTGACGTCGCCGGGCAGCGCGTTCTTCGCCGTCTCCACGAGCGACGCGAAGACGGCCGGCTCGTGCACGGCCAGCTCGGCGAGCATGCGGCGGTCCACCTGCACGCCGGCCAGGCCCAGGCCCTGGATGAACCGGTTGTACGTCATGCCGTTCGCGCGGGCGGCGGCGTTGATGCGCTGGATCCACAGGCGGCGGAAGTCGCCCTTGCGCTTGCGACGGTCGCGGTACGCGTAGACGAGCGAGTGGGTGACCTGCTCCTTCGCCTTGCGGTACAGGCGCGAACGCTGTCCGCGGTAGCCGGACGCGCGCTCGAGGATGACGCGACGCTTCTTGTGGGCGTTGACGGCCCGCTTGACTCTAGCCATTTCTTCTACTTCCTAACGTGCGTCGGCGCTCAGATGCCGAGGAGCTTCTTGGCGACCTTCGCGTCACCCTTGGCGAGGACCTGGTCCTGCGACAGGCGGCGGGTGCGCTTGGTGGGCTTGCCTTCGAAGTTGTGGCGGAGGTTCGCCTGCTGCTTCATGATCTTCCCGCTGCCGGTGACCTTGAAACGCTTCTTGGCACCCGAGTGGGTCTTCTGCTTCGGCATTTCTCTTCCTTCGTTGTGGTTCCCGCTCGGGCGGGAGTTCTGGGGGCCTTATTCGGCCGGTGTCTCGGCGGGCGCGTCGGTGTCGCTCTCGGCCGGCGCGTCGCCGCGGGCGGCCGAACGGGCGGCTTCCTTGTTGGCAGCGCGCTGGGCGTTCTGCTCGGCCTTCGCCTCGGACTTGTTCTTGTGCGGTGCGACCACCATCACCATGTTGCGCCCGTCGATCGTGGGGTTCGACTCGACCGTGCCGAACTCGGCGACGTCCTCGGCGAACTTGCGCAGCAGGCGCACACCCTGCTCTGGGCGCGACTGCTCACGACCGCGGAACAGGATCATGGCCTTGACCTTGTCGCCGGCCTGCAGGAAGCCTTCGGCGCGCTTGAGCTTGGTGATGTAGTCGTGCGCTTCGATCTTCAGACGGAACCGGACCTCCTTGAGGACGGTGTTCGCCTGGTTGCGACGCGCTTCCTTGGCCTTCTGCGCAGCCTCGTACTTGAACTTGCCGTAGTCCATGATCTTGACCACGGGCGGCTTCGAGTTGGGGGCCACCTCTACGAGATCGAGGTCGGCCTCCTGGGCCAGGCGCAACGCCACCTCGATGCGGACGACGCCGACCTGCTCACCCGCGGGTCCGACGAGGCGGACCTCGGGGACGCGGATGCGGTCGTTGGTGCGGGGATCGCTGATGCGGAACTCCTCTTCTGCGACTGTCGGCCTTCACAGCGCGGGTGCGACGTGAGCGAAGAGGAAACGCACGCCACCCGGCACGACGCCATCAGCGCCGGCTTCTCGCACCCGAACAGCCCCGAGGACGGGGCGGAGTGCGTGGACCCGGTAGCCTGGAGCGGCGAACGGGTGGGATGGAATCCTCTTTCGTCCGAAGCAGAACGCTCCGGAGCCCGCCATAGTCTAACAGAGAGAACGCTGTGCACACGATCCCCGGTAGCGAGCCCACCCCCGACCCAGAGGCCGAGCGTCTCGCCCGCTGGGAGGAGCAGGAGCGTGCCGCCGCATCCGCCACCCGCGACATCGCCGACGTCCCGGCCGTGGAGGTCATCACGACCACCGCCGTGCACCTGCTCAGCGCCGCCGCGGTGAAGGTCGGACTCGCCGACGACCCCGAGAACCAGACCGACCTGGACGAGGCGCGCAAGATCATCAACGCCCTCGCGGGCCTCATCACCGCCGGCGCCCCCGAGATCAGCGACATGCACGCCCGCTCGCTGCGCGACGGCCTGCGCTCGGTGCAGCTGGCCTTCCGCGAGGCCTCCCCCCTCCCCGACCCGATCGGCAAGGGGCCGGGCGAGAAGTGGACGGGGCCCGTCACGTAGCCCGACCTGCCCCCGTGACTCCCGAGGGGGTTACGGGGAGCGGTGGAGCTTCACCGTGAGGGAGTCCACGAGCACCGCGATGCGGTCATCGCCCGCCCACCGGCGGGCGACGCGCGCGAGCACGACGTCCAGCTCCTCCTGGGCGAGCCCGTGCATGAGCTGCAGGTGCACGACGAGTTCCGGACCCCGCAGCCGGGCCGCGGGGTCGCCCGGCTCGACGGCGAGGTCGAGCACGGCCAGTTCGCCGGAGATGGACTCCTGCAGCCCCGTGAACACCTCGGCCGAAACGTGCGCGGGCTCCCACGCGATGCCCTGGCCGATCGCCCACACCGCCGGGCGGCGCAGGACGAACTCCGTCTCCGAGCCCGGATCGATCACGATGAGGTCGGTGTCATCGGCTGCGGCGGCAAGCGCGGTGCGCACACCCTCGGCGGGCACCGGCCGGGCCGTGGCATCCCACCGGCCCATCGCGGCGACCGACGTGAAGACGGGGAGCACCTTGCGCCCGTCCGGGGCGGCGACCGTCACGATCGACAGCTCCTGCGTCTTGTCCACCTCGAGACCGTGCGCGCCGACCCCCGAGTCGCCCTTCTCGGCGATGAGCGGGATGAGCAGCCGTGCGGTGCGGTAGGCCTCGACGACGGCGACGGCGTCGCCCTCCCCCGCGCGGAAGGCGGTCAGCGCCGCCAGGAGCGCCGGATCGGCCGATCCGTCATCACCGGCGTGCGGGTTCGACTCGAACCGGCGGCCCTCCCACGGGACGCCCGCCGAATCGGCTCCCGGATCAGCCTCCGGCGACATCCAGCGCCTCAGCCAGCGTGAACGCGCCGGCGTACAGTGCCTTGCCCACGATCGCACCCTCGACGCCGAGGTGCACGAGCTCGCGCAGCGCGAGGATGTCGTCCAGGCTCGACACCCCGCCGGAGGCGACGATGGGCTTCGGGGTGCGCGAGGTCATCTCCCGCAGGAGCTCCAGGTTGGGGCCGCGCAGTGTGCCGTCCTTGGTGACATCCGTCACGACGTAGCGGGAGCACCCGGCCTCTTCCAGCCGGTCCAGGACGGTCCACAGATCGCCGCCGTCGCGGGTCCAGCCGCGGGCGGCGAGGGTCGTGCCGCGCACATCCAGGCCGACGGCGATGGCGTCGCCGTAGCGGCTGATCACGTCGGCGGCCCACTCCGGGTTCTCCAGCGCGGCCGTGCCCAGATTGATGCGGGCGGCGCCGCTGTCCAGCGCCGCTTCCAGCGACCGGTCGTCACGGATGCCGCCGGACAGCTCCACCTGGACGCCCCGGACCTGCTTGATGACCTTGCGCAGCACGGCACCGTTGCTTCCGCGCCCGAAGGCTGCGTCCAGATCCACGAGGTGGATCCACTTCGCACCCTGTCGCGCCCACTCGGCGGCCGCGTCGACCGGGTCGCCGTAGCTCGTTTCAGTGCCGGCCTCCCCCTGGGTCAGGCGCACGGCCTTCCCCGAGGCGATATCGACGGCGGGCAGCAGGATCAGCTCAGGGCTGGAGGCGAAATCGTTCATGGCTCCTCGTGCGATCGGACGGCGGGCACCGGCGCGGGGCACAAGCTCAGAGAGTATCCCTGCGCAGGCCGCCGATCCAATTGGACAACAGCTTGATGCCGGCCTCGCCGGATTTCTCCGGGTGGAACTGGGTCGCCGAAAGCGGGCCGTTCTCCACCGCGGCCAGGAACGGCGTGCCGTAGGCGCACCACGTGAGAGTGGGCGCGGGGAAGGGCGGCATGACCTCGAGGTGCCATTGCTGCGCCGCGAAGGAGTGCACGAAGTAGAACCGCTCCGACTCGATTCCGGCGAACAGGCGCGAGCCTTCGCCCGCCTCGACGGTGTTCCAGCCCATGTGCGGCAGCACGGGAGCGTCCAGCTCGGTCACGACACCGGGCCACTCCCCGAGCCCCTCGGTGTCGACCCCGCGCTCCACGCCGCGCCCGAACAGCACCTGCATGCCGACGCAGATCCCCAGCACGGGACGACCGCCGGCCAGACGGCGTTCGATGACCTCGTCGCCGCGGCTCTCGCGCAGCGCTTCCATCACCGCCCGGAATGCGCCCACCCCGGGAACGACCAGTCCATCGGCGTCGCGGATGAGGCCGCGGTCGCTGGTCAGGCGTGCGTCGGCGCCGGCCGCGGCCAGCGCCTTCACGGCGGAGTGGACGTTGCCCGAGCCGTAGTCCAGGACAGCGACGACCGGCCGGTCGGTCACAGTGCGCCCTTGGTGCTGGGGATGCCTTCCACGAGCGGGTCCAGCGCCTTGGCCTGGCGGAACGCGCGCGCGAACGCCTTGTACTCCGCTTCGGCGATGTGGTGGGCGTCGCGACCCTCGAGCACCCGCACGTGCACCGTGAGGCCGGCGTGGAAGGCCAGCGCCTCGAAGGTGTGCCGCACGAGGGAGCCGGTGAAGTGGCCGCCGATGAGGTGGTACTCGAAGCCGGCCGGCTCGCCCGTGTGGACGAGGTAGGGACGGCCGCTGATGTCCACGACGGCCTGCACGAGCGCCTCGTCCAACGGCACGAGGGCGTCGCCGAACCGCGTGATGCCGGCCTTGTCGCCGAGGGCCTGACGGATGGCGTCGCCGAGCACGATCGCGACGTCCTCCACGGTGTGGTGGGCGTCGATGTGGGTGTCACCGGTGGCCCGCACGGTGAGATCGGTCAGCGAGTGCTTCGCGAACGCCGTGAGCAGGTGATCGTAGAACGGCACGCTCGTGGAGATGGAGCTCGTCCCCGTGCCATCCAGATCGAGTTCCAGCTCGACGGTGGACTCGCTCGTCGCGCGTCGCAGAGTCGCCGTGCGCGGCGCGCCTGATGCGGTCATACCTTCGATCCTACCGAGGCGAGCGCGTCGAGGAACGCGGTGGTCTCCTCCGCGGTGCCGGCGGTGACACGCAGGTGATGCGGGATGCCGACGTCGCGGATGAGGATGCCGCGGTCGTACAGTTCCCGCCACGTCCGGGCGGGGTCGTCCACGCCGCCGAACAGGACGAAGTTGGTCGCCGAGTCGTAGGGCGTGTACCCCAGGGCCGAGAGGGTCGCCGACATGCGGTCGCGCTGCGCGACGATCTCATCCACCATCCCGAGCATCACCGGCGCGTGCGCGAGCGCCGCCAGGGCGGCCGCCTGCGTGAGACCGCTCAGGTGGTAGGGCAGGCGGACAAGGCGCAGCGCGTCGACGAGCGCGGGGTCGGCGGCGAGGTACCCGACGCGGGCCCCGGCGAAGGCGAACGCCTTGCTCATGGTGCGGGACACGGCGAGGCGCTCCCGCCCGGGGAGGAGGGTCAGCGCCGAGCGCTCGTCGCGGGGTGCGAACTCCTGGTAGGCCTCGTCCACGATGACGATGCCGTCCGTGGCGTCGTACACGGCCTCGACGACGTCCAGGCCCATGGGGGTACCGGTGGGGTTGTTCGGTGCGCACAGGAAGACCACATCCGGCTGCACCTGCGCGACCTGCGCCGCAGCCGACTCGGGCGACACGGTGAAGTCGTGGGCGCGCTCACCGGCGATCCACTGCGCGCCGGTGCCGCGCGTGAGGAGGGGGTACATCGAATAGGTGGGCGCGAAGCCGAAGGCGGTCCGGCCGGGCCCGGCGAAGGCCTGCAGGAGGTGCTGCAGCACCTCGTTGGACCCGTTGCCCGCCCAGATCTGCTCGGCTGTGAGACCGTGCCCCAGGTAATCGGCGAATGCCTCCCGCAGGGCGGTGAACTCGCGGTCGGGGTATCTGTTGATCTCGCGCAGCGCGCGGGCAACCGAGTCGAGGATGTCGTCGGCGACCTCCTGGGGCACCGGGTGCGTGTTCTCGTTGACGTTCAGAGCGATGGGCAGCGGCGCCTGCGGTGCGCCGTACGGCACGAGACCGCGCAGATCGTCGCGGAGCGGGAGGTCGTCCAACCGGGTCGTCATTCCTCCCATGCTACGGCGAGGCGCTGACCTATGACTGCGGCGCGTACTCCAGCGGAATCGCCAGGCGCTGACCGGCCGAGACGCTGGAGGACTCCAGCACGTTCAGTCGCGTGATCTCCTCGACGACGTCCCGCGGGTCGGCGTGAGGGGCGAGGTCCTGCGCGATGGACCACAGGGACTCCCCCGACATGACCGTGATCTCGGTGAAGGTACCGGCCGTCGCGCCGCCCTCGGCGGACGCCAGGGCGCTCCCGCCGCCGAGCACCGCCACAGCGATGGCGACCGCGGCGGGGAGTGCGGCCAGACCCGCCAGCAGCCGGCGGCCGCGCGCCGTCAGACGCAGACGGGTGGTGGGGGCGACGCTCGCGATGGTGGCCATGGCTCCTCCTCTGGCGGAAGGTTCGCATCCGATCCTCGGCCGGGAGGGCCGGATGCGAACCTGTATTCCGAATCTATCTTCGATACTGTTCGTCTGTCAATCGTTTCTGTTATCGATACGGATCGAACGCGACACGCGTGGTGTAGCGGGATCTGCAGCGCGATACCGGATACGGTTTCGACAACGGAAGACCATCACGGACCTCCGACATTCGAAGACCGGTGCCATGGCGGGCACGGGAGGGAGCACGAGAATGACCGACGCGACCGCTCGCGACAAGCCGCAGACACGCCGGCGAAAGAGCCTCAGCGACAAGCAGCTGGCGATCCTCGAGGTCATCCAGCGCTCGATCGCGCGGCACGGCTATCCGCCGAGCATGCGGGAGATCGGTGACGCCGTGGGCCTGAAGTCGCTCTCCAGCGTCACCCACCAGCTCAACCAGCTCGAACTCAGCGGCTATCTGCGCCGCGACCCGGGCAAGACGCGCGCGATGGAAGTGCTCATCGACCTGCCCGGCACCGCCGCGGAGAACCCCGCCGACACCGCCCCCGCCCTCGGCGACGCCGCCTTGGTGCCGCTGGTGGGACGCATCGCGGCGGGCGTTCCCATCACCGCGGATCAGCAGGTGGAGGAGATCTTCCCCCTCCCCCGCCAGCTCGTGGGCAAGGGCGACCTGTTCATGCTCAAGGTCTCCGGCGAATCGATGATCGACGCGGCCATCTGCGACGGCGACTGGGTGGTCATCCGGTCGCAGGCGACGGCGGAGAACGGTGAGATCGTCGCGGCGATGCTGGACGGGGAGGCGACGGTGAAGACGTTCCGCCGTCGCGACGGCCACACGTGGCTGCTGCCGCGCAACTCCGCCTTCGAGCCGATCCTCGGCGACGACGCCGTCGTCCTCGGCCGCGTCGTGGCGGTGCTGCGCGCCGTCTGACCGGCACGCACCGGGCGCTCGGCACGGCGACTCCGTGGGCGGGCGCGACGCGGCGCCTAGGCTGACGGGATGCCGACTCCCCTGCCCTTCGGATCCTGGCCGTCTCCCCTGTCCGCCCAGGCCGTCGCGACGGCCTCGCCCCGCATCGACGGGGCCCGTTTCGTCGGCGACGAGATCTGGTGGGGCCAGACGGTGCCGGAGGAGGGCGGCCGGACGACCGTGCGGCGCCGCACGGCGGACGGCGCCGTGGCCGACGTCCTCCCCGCCCCCGGCAGCGCCCGCTCGCGCGTGCACGAGTACGGCGGCGGAGCGTGGGAGGTCACCGACGACGGCGAGCTCGTCTACGTCGAGAAGGCCGACGGCCGCGTCCGGATGCTGCCACCGGGGGGCGAGCCGCGGGCGCTGACGCCGCCGCGCGAGGGGGTGCGCTACGGCGGGCTGCGGATGCAGGCCGGCATCCTGCTCGCCGTGCGCGAGAGCGACCGCGACGCCCGCACGCCGCGGCGCGACATCGTGGCGATCCCCCTCGACGGCTCCGGCGCCGCAGATGACGCCGCCGTGCGCAGCCTCGTGGCCGGCAGCGACTTCGTCGCGCAGCCGGCGCTGTCCCCCGACGGCACGCGGCTGGCCTGGATCGCGTGGAACCACCCGGACATGCCGTGGGATCGCACGCAGCTGCGGGTCGGCGCCCTCGAAGACGGCGTCGTCCGGACCTGGACGGTCATCGCCGGCGGCGACGGCTCGGCTCCCCTGCAGCCCGAGTGGACGGCCGATGACGAGCTCACCTACCTCGATGACCGCACCGGGCGGTGGAACGTGTGGCGCACGCGCCTGGATGGCACGCCGCATCCGCTCGCCCCCGCCGACGCCGACACCGGCGGCGGCCTGTGGGTCCTGGGATCGCGCTGGTTCGCACCCGTGGACGGCGGATTCGTCGCGGTGCGCACGCACGGCGCCGACGAGATCGTCGCCGTCGTCGGGGGCGGCGTGCGGACGCTCCCGGTCCCCGTGACCTCCGGCGCCCTCGTGGAAGACGCCCGCGGGCGCCGCGTGCTCGTCTCCGGCTCGGGGACGGTGCAGCAGAGCGGACTGTGGCTGGTCGACCTCGACACCGACGCGCCCGCCGCGCTCGTCACCGGCGGTGCCGCCGTGCTGCCGGAGGAGTGGATGCCGCGCCCGCGGGCGGTGACCACCGATGGCCCGCGCGGCCCCGTGCACGCCTTCGCCTACCCGCCCACCAACCCCGAGCACACCGGCATGCCAGGGGAACGCCCGCCCTATCTCGTTCTCGTGCACGGCGGACCCACCGCCCACGTCGGACCTGCCGCATCCGCCAAGACGGCGTACTTCACCAGTCGCGGCATCGGGGTGCTCGATGTGAACTACGGCGGTTCCACCGGCTACGGTCGCGCGTACCGCGAGCGGCTGCGCGGCCAGTGGGGGGTCGTCGACGTCGAGGACGTCGCCGCCGCCGCGAGCGCGCTCGTGGCGCGGGGCGAGGCCGACGGTGCACGACTCGCGATCGACGGCGGGTCGGCGGGCGGGTGGACGGTGCTGGCGGCGCTCGTGGGGACGGATGTCTTCTCGGCCGGCGTCGCCCGTTACGCCGTGGGTGACGCCCGCACCCTCGCCGAGGACTCGCACGACTTCGAAGCCCGCTACCTCGACGGGCTCATCGGCCCGCTGCCGGAGGCGGAGGAGGTCTACCGCGAGCGGTCGCCGCTGAGCCGCCCGGAGGGATTCACCGTGCCGCTGCTGATCCTGCAGGGCGCGGAGGACGCGGTGGTCCCCCCGGCGCAGGCCGAGGCGATCCGCGACGCGCTCGTGGCCCGCGGCATCCCGCACGCCTACGTGGTGTACGAGGGTGAGGGGCACGGCTTCCGCCGTGCCGAGACGATCGTGCACGCCCTCGAGAGCGAGCTGGCCTTCCTCGGGCAGGTGTTCGGGTTCGCCACGCCGGGCGTGCCGCCGCTCCCCCTGTCCTGACCCGGCCGGTTCGCCGAGAGTGCATCACCTCGGCGAATCCGCACCGGATCCCGTGCACTCTCGCCGAGGCGATGCACTTTCGCCGTGCGGGGCACGGGTCAGGAGGCGAAGGGTGCCAGCTCTGCGGCGAGGCGCTCGCCCACGTGCGCGTGCAGGAACGTGCCCTCGGCGCGGTGCTCCTGGGCCAGGATGAGGCCGGAGTCGTGCGCCGCGGAGATCAGATCGCCGCGGTCGTACGGGACGACCGCGCGCACCTCCACCGCCGGCAGCGGCAGGGCGTCCTCGATCGCGGCGCGAAGCTCCCCGATGCCCTCGCCCGTCCGGGAGGAGACGAACAGCGCGTCCGGCTGCAGCCCGCGCAACACCAGCCGCGTGTCGGGATCGAGCAGGTCGGCCTTGTTGAACACGACGATCTCGCGCGTCGAGCGGGCACCGACATCGCCCATGACATCGCGCACGGTCGCCAGCTGCGCCGCCGGGTCGGGGTGGGATCCGTCCACGACGTGGACGATGACGTCGGCGTCGCCGACCTCCTCCAGCGTCGAACGGAACGCCTCGACCAGCTGGTGGGGCAGGTTGCGGACGAAGCCGACCGTGTCGGTGAGCGTGTAGACACGGCCGTCGGCGGTCTGCGACCGGCGCACCGTGGCATCCAGCGTCGCGAACAGGGCGTTCTCCACCAGCACACCCGCGCGGGTGAGGCGGTTGAGGAGACTCGACTTGCCGGCGTTGGTGTAGCCGGCGATCGCGACGGCGGGGATGACGTTGCGTTTGCGCTCGGCGCGCTTGGCCTCGCGCGCGGGCGCGAAGTCGCGGATCTGGCGGCGCAGCAGCGCCATGCGCGTGCGGATGCGGCGGCGGTCCAGCTCGATCTTCGTCTCACCGGGACCGCGCGAACCCATCCCGGCACCGCCGGCGCCGACCTGGCCACCGGCCTGGCGGCTCATGGAGTCACCCCACCCGCGCAGCCGCGGCAAGAGGTATTCCAGCTGCGCGAGCTCGACCTGCGCCTTGCCCTCGCGGCTCTTGGCGTGCTGGCTGAAGATGTCGAGGATCACCGTCGTGCGGTCGATGACCTTGACCTTCACGACGTCCTCGAGGGCGCGCCGCTGGCTGGGCGCGAGCTCGGTGTCGGCGATCACGGTGTCGGCACCGACGGCCACGACGATGTCACGCAGCTCCTGCGCCTTGCCCCGCCCGACGTACGTGGCCGGGTCGGGATGCGGCCGCCGCTGCAGCACGCCGTCCAGCACCACGGCGCCGGCGGTCTCGGCCAGGGCCGCCAGTTCGCGCAGGGAGTTCTCGGCGTCCTCCTGCGACCCCTGGGGGTGCACGCCCACGAGCACGACGTTCTCCAGGCGCAGCTGGCGGTACTCGACCTCGGTGACGTCTTCGAGCTCGGTGGAGAGCCCGCCCACGCGTCGCAGCGCTGCGCGCTCCTCGCGGTCCCACTGCTCGCCGTCGGTGTCGCCGTAGGCGACGGTGGTCTCGTCCTGCAGCGCCTGAGCGGCTCCGAACACGCGGACCCCCGAGCGCGCGTCGGCGTGCGCGAGCACCCGCTCCACGGGATCCGTGTCCGCCGCGTGCGTGCCGGCGACGGGCGCGTCCTGCCCGTTGCGGGGTGTGGTGGTGTCCGTCATCTCATCCTTTTCCGCGGAATCCTGCGCCCGGCTGGTGTCGGCCGGCACATCCCTGCACTCTAACTCTCCCCCTGCGCCGATACTCTTCCGCTACGCTCTCGGCATGGGGAGCGACCACTACTTCAGCGCGTCGCCTTCGAGCCCCTCTCAGTTGCGCCGCATCCGTGTCTCGCTGGCGGGACAGGATCGGGAAGTGACGACGGCGTCTGGAGTCTTCAGCCCCGACCGGCTCGACGCCGGTACCGCAGTGCTGCTGTCCCACACGCCCCCGCCGCCCTCCGGCGGCCATTTCCTCGATCTCGGCTGCGGCTGGGGCCCGATCGCGTTGACACTTGCACTGGAATCGCCGCGCGCCACGGTGTGGGCGGTCGACGTCAACGAGCGGGCCCTGGACCTTGTGCGGCGCAATGCCGAGGAACTGGGACTCCCCAACGTCAACGCCGTGCGCCCCGAGGATGTTCCCGACGACGTGAAGTTCCGCACCATCCGCTCCAACCCGCCGATCCGGGTGGGCAAGAACGAGCTGCACAGCATGCTCGAGCGCTGGATCCCGCGCCTGGACGAGCGATCGGACGCGTGGCTCGTGGTGCAGCGCAACCTCGGCTCCGACTCGCTCCAGCGGTGGCTGGCGGCGACGTTCCCGCGCGGGTACGGCGTGCACAGGGCGGCGACGGGACGCGGATACCGCGTGCTCAAGGTCCGCCGCCACGGAACGCCGGAGACCGGCACCATCGAACTGCCCTGATCAGGCGAGGGTGACCTCGCCCGAGAAGACGAGGGATGCCGGGCCTGACAGCAGCACGTCGCCCGCGCGCACGCGGACCCCCAGGCGCCCGCCGGGAACGTCGACCATCCAGCGGTCCGGCGCCGCCGGTCCCGCCCAGTGGCGCACGGCCAGCGCCGCGGCGGCGACGCCCGTGCCGCAGCTGAGGGTCTCCCCCACGCCGCGCTCGAACACCCGCATCCGCAGGCTCCCCACTCCATCGCGCACGAGCGGGTCGGCAGGGACCACGAACTCGACGTTGGCACCGTGGCGGGGCGCGGGCTCCAGCATCGGCTGGTAGGCGAGGTCGAGGCCGTCCAGCTCGGCGCGGGAGGACAGTGCCACCACGACGTGCGGGTTGCCGACGTCCACGCCCACGCCCGGGCGTGCGACATCCAGCCCGCGGGCCCGCACGAGGGTCTCCGCCGGCTCGATCGCGAACGCGCCGAGGTCGACCTCGAAGCCGTCATCGCTGCGAGTGAGGGTCTTCACGCCGGCTCGCGTGCCGATGCGCAGCCCGTCGTCGATGCTCGCGAGCCCGGCGTCGACCAGGTACTTCGCGAACACGCGTGTGCCGTTGCCGCACATCTCCGCCTTGGAGCCGTCGGCGTTGCGGTAGTCCATGAACCACTCGGCACCATCGGCGGTTGCGCCCTCCGCCAGGGCTCGCGAGCGCACGACCCGCAGCACGCCGTCGGCGCCGATGCCGAAGTGGCGGTCGCACAGCGTCGCGACCTGCGCGTCCGACAGGTCGAGGTCGCCCTCGGGATCGGCGATCACGACGAAGTCGTTTCCGGTCCCGTGGCCCTTGGTGAAGGGGAGCGTGAGCGGCATCGGACCAGTCTATGGGGCGGTCGCGCCGGCCAGCGCGGCCGCGTCGGCCGTGCGCGCGTCGACCCACGTGAGGTCGGCGTAGCGGCGGAACCACGACACCTGCCGTCGCGCGTAGCGGCGGGTCAGCGCCTGCGTCTGCGCGATCGCCTCCTCGGCGGTGACCTCGCCGCGCAGCTGGGCGAGCGCCTGCGCGTAGCCGATCGCCCGCCGCGCGGTCACGCCCTTCTCGAGCCCGCGTTCGCGCAGCGCGTCGGCCTCCTCGACGAGCCCTGCCCGCCACATCCCCTCCACGCGGGCGTCCAGCATCGCGACGAGCTCGGCGCGCTCGATGTGCGCGCCGATCACGTGCGTGGCCGGATGCCACGGCGCGGGCCGATCGGGGAGGGCCGCGCCGTGGGTGGCCTCCCCCTGCGCGAGCACTTCCAGCGCGCGCACGATCCGACGGCCGTTGGCCGGGTCGACGCGGGCGGCGGTGGCGGGATCGGCCGCGCGCAACCGGGCGAAGAGGGCACCGGCACCGTGCTCGGCCAGTTCCGCCTCCAGTCGCGCGCGCACCTGCGGGTCACGCGGGGGGAAGCGGAAGTCGTGGATGACGGCCGACACGTACAGCCCCGAGCCGCCGACGAGGATCGCATCGGCGCCGCGCTCGTGGATGCCGCGGATCGTCGCGCGCGCGGCATCCTGGTACCACGCCACCGCCGCCTCCTCGGTGACCTCGAGCACGTCCAGGAGGTGGTGCGGTATGCTGCGGCGCTCGGTCACGGGAAGCTTCGCCGTGCCGATGTCCATACCGCGGTACAGCTGCATGGCGTCGGCGTTGACGATCTCCGCCCCGCGGCCCGACGCGATCAGCGCCTCGGCGAGGGCCAGCGACAGCGCGGACTTGCCGGTGCCGGTGGCCCCGACGACGGCCCATAGGCGCGGCGTGCTCACTCTCCGACGCGAAAGACCGGAAGGCCGAGCGACACCGGACGCGGGCCGGATGCCGCGGCCGGCACCGCCGGCACGGCGCACGATTCGGCCTGCGCACGATCCCACGCGTCGCCGGCGCGGGTACGCCGCACCCGCAGCGGTGCACCGTCGGGGCTGTCGGCCAGCAGGTGGAACGGCGCGGCGTGGGTCACGACCGCCGTCACGACATCGCCGGGTCTCGGGACGGCGGAGCCGGCGGGCACCTCGACGTGGACGAGCCGGTTGTCCTCGGCCCGGCCGGTGAGACGGTGGGTGGCGGCGTCCTTCTTGCCCTCCCCCGTGGAGACGAGGATGCGCACTTCGCGCCCCAGTTGACGCTGGTTCTCTTCGAGCGAGATCCGCTCCTGCAGCGCGATGAGCCGCTCGTACCGCTCCTGCACGACGTGCTTGGGCACCTGGTCGGGCATGGTCGCAGCGGGTGTGCCGGCACGGATGGAGTACTGGAAGGTGAAGGCGCTGGAGAATCGCGAGGCCGCCACCACGCGAAGGGTGTCTTCGAAGTCCGCATCGGTCTCGCCGGGGAAGCCGACGATGATGTCGGTCGTGATCGCGGCGTGGGGCATCCGCTCGCGCACGCGGTCGAGGATCCCCAGGAACCGTTCGCTGCGGTACGAGCGCCGCATGGCCTTGAGGACGCGGTCGCTCCCGGACTGCAGCGGCATGTGCAGCGACGGCATGACGGCAGGGGTCTCGGCCATGGCCGCGATGACGTCGTCGGTGAACGCCGCCGGATGCGGGCTCGTGAACCGGATGCGCTCGAGTCCGTCGATCTCCCCGGCCGCCCGCAGCAGTTTGCCGAACGCCAGCCGGTCGCCGAACTCCACGCCGTAGGAGTTCACGTTCTGCCCGAGCAGCGTCACCTCGATCGCCCCGTCGTCCACCAGCATCCGGATCTCGCTGAGGATGTCGCCGGGACGGCGGTCCTTCTCCTTGCCGCGCAGGCTCGGGACGATGCAGAACGTGCAGGTGTTGTTGCAGCCGACGGAGATCGAGACCCAGCCGCTGGCGGCGGAGTCGCGCTTGGTGGGCAGCGTCGAGGGGAACACCTCGAGGGATTCGAGGATCTCAAGCTCCGCCTCGCCGTTGTGGCGGGCGCGCTCGAGCAGGTTCGGGAGGGAGCCCATGTTGTGGGTGCCGAACACCACGTCGACCCAGGGCGCCTTGTCCAGGACGGCCTGCTTGTCCATCTGCGCCATGCACCCGCCGACGGCGATCTGCATGCCGTGATGCACATCCTTGCGGGACTTCAAGTGCCCGAGGGTGCCGTACAGCTTGCCGGCGGCGTTGTCGCGCACGGCGCACGTGTTGATGACGATGACGTCGGCTTCCTCGCCGGCCGCGGCGCGGACGTAACCCGCGCTCTCGAGGGAGCCGGACAGGCGCTCGGAGTCGTGCACGTTCATCTGGCACCCGAACGTGCGCACCTCGTAGGTGCGGGGGCGGCCGTCGAGGTCGCTCGCGGCCGCGGACGGCGCGATGAGCGTGGGAGCGCTGGAGGGGGCAGACATGATGCGAGCCATTCTACGTTCGGGCGGCGGCGCCCCCGGTGGTCAGCCCCCGGCGGTCACGGGAGGAACGGTTCCAGGAACCGCTCGAGGTGCGACGCGTAGCCCTCCGGATCGACGTTCCAGCTCTGGATGTGGCCCGCTCCGGGCACCGGGACGTACTGCGCCTTCGGCAGCGATGCGGCGAAGTCGGCACTGTCGGCGTGCGGGACCAGCGGGTCGGCGAGACCCTGGAACAGCAGGACGGGCAGCCGCTCGAACGCCGCCGTCTGGTCCAGTTCGTCCAGCGGTGTCAGCGACAGGTCGCCCCGCCATTGCACGACGAGACGCACGAGCGGTGCGAGGGCGCTGAGGTGCAGGCGCTCGGCCTGTCCGTCGATCACCGCCGACCAGTCGAGGACGGGAGCATCCAGCACCAGGCCGACGACACGGTCGGCATGGTGCGACTCGTGCAGGAAGCGCGTGACGATGCTGCCGCCCATCGAGTCGCCGTAGAGCACGAACTTCTCCGCGCCGCGCTGGAGGGCGTAGTCGGCGGCTGCCTCGAGGTCACGCCACTCGCGCTCGCCCAGGCTGATCAGCCCGTTCGGGCTCGGCGGGGCCCCCGCATCGTTCCGGTAGGAGATCAGGAGCGTGGGCAGACCAGCGTCTGCGAGGGTGACCAGTGGGCGCAGGCCGCTCTGGCGCACACCGTCGATCCCGTGCACGAACAGCACCCACGTGTCGCCCTCGCCTTCGACGAGCCACGCGGGCATCGCGCCGAGCTCCCCCTCGATGTCCACGTCCTGGAAATCGATTCCGAGCGCGGTGCGCGGATCGCCGGTCCACAGGTTGGGGTTCAGGTCGACCTTCGTCCCGGCGGCGGGAACAGCGCCGGCGGGGAGGAACTGCCGCGTGATCGTGGCGCCGTCGGTCCACAGCATGGGCCCGACGACCGCCTCCCCCGCGATCCGGCCGTTCTCGTCCGACCACGTCAGGCCGTACGTACCCTCCCGGGTGCCGGCATCCGTGTGGGTGAGGGTGATCTCGTCCTCGCCGACGGCCACGACCGTACCGGCCGCGGTGCTGAGGCTGTGATGCGGGGTGAGCAGGATCTGCGCACTCCACAGCGGAACGCCCACCACCACGGCCGTGGCCACGACCGCTGCGACGACCCCGATGACGATGGGCCACCGGCGACGGTGCGAGCGGTGCGAGCGGGCCACATCGCCGAGCATAGAGCCCGCGGCGCGGCGCCCCCGAACCCGTTAGCGGAATCGCACCCCGCCGCCGGACCGGTTCTCCGCCAGGGCCGCGCGCGCCGCCGTCGCGGCGACCGACCCGGGGTAGCCGCGCCGGGCCAGTTGGCCCATCAGCCGGCGCAGCGCCGTGTCGTCGTCGTACCGGCCGAGCTGGCGCGCCTTGGTGCGGGCGAACTCGAGGGCGCGCTCGGCGTCGTCGTCGGGAAGCTCGCCCAGCGCAGCATCCGACACGTCGCGAGGGACGCCTCGCGCCGACAGCGCCTGGGCGATCGCCCGTCGCCCCTGGCCCTTCCGCTGCGTCGCGGCGTGGATCAGCTGCTCCGCCAGCACCGCGTCGTCGAGATACCCGCGGCGACCGAACTCCTCGATCAGCTCGTCCACCTGCGGGCGCTCCAGGGAGGTTCCCGTGAGCAGGAACGACCGCGCCTCGGAGACCGACAGCTGCCGGGCGCGCAGGCGGCGCAGGAGCGCGCGCTCCGCGTCGGCGACGGCATCGGATGCGGGCTCGGACGCACGCGTCGTCTCCGGCTCCGTCTGCTCGTCGCTCCGCCACGCCGGATGCCACGCGGCCGCGTCGGGCTGCGCGCCGAACAGGGGGGTCACGGGGGCGAGGCGGTCGTCCTCGCCCCCGTCGAATGCCGGCATGTCAGGCCGGGCGGCGCGCGGCCAGCTCGTCTTCGACCGCACCTCCGCGCGGTGCGCCGATCCCCAGCTTGTCCTTGATCTTCGTTTCGATCTCGGCGGCCACGTCGGGGTTCTTCAGCAGGAAGTTGCGGGCGTTCTCCTTGCCCTGCCCCAGCTGCTCGCCGTCGTACGTGTACCACGCGCCGGACTTCTTCACGATCGCGTGCTCCACGCCGAAGTCGATGAGGCTGCCCTCGCGCGAGATGCCCGTGCCGTAGAGGATGTCGAACTCGGCCTGCTTGAACGGCGGGGCCATCTTGTTCTTCACGACCTTGACGCGCGTACGGTTCCCGACCGCGTCGGTGCCGTCTTTGAGCGTCTCGATGCGACGGATGTCCAGGCGCACGGATGCGTAGAACTTCAGCGCCTTACCACCGGCGGTGGTCTCGGGCGAACCGAAGAACACGCCGATCTTCTCGCGCAGCTGGTTGATGAAGATCATGGTCGTGTTGGTGGTGTTCAGCCCACCGGTGAGCTTGCGCAGGGCCTGAGACATGAGGCGCGCCTGCAGGCCGACGTGGGAGTCGCCCATCTCGCCTTCGATCTCGGCCCGCGGCACGAGGGCGGCCACGGAGTCGATGACGACCAGGTCGATGGCTCCCGAGCGCACCAGCATGTCGGCGATCTCGAGCGCCTGCTCACCCGTGTCGGGCTGGGACACCAGGAGGGAGTCGATGTCGACGCCCAGCTTCTTGGCGTAGTCGGGGTCGAGCGCGTGCTCGGCGTCGATGAACGCCGCGATGCCGCCGGCGCGCTGGACATTGGCGATCGCGTGCAGCGTCAGCGTCGTCTTACCGGAGGACTCCGGGCCGTAGATCTCGATGATGCGGCCACGCGGGAGCCCGCCCACGCCGAGGGCGACGTCCAGGGCGATGGAGCCGGTCGGGATGACGGCGACGGGCGCACGCTCATCGCTGCCCAGTCGCATGACCGAGCCCTTTCCGAACTGCCGGTCGATCTGGGCGAGAGCCGATTCGAGGGCCTTCTCGCGGTCTGCGGGTGAGGGCATGGTGTGCTCCTTCTGGTGCGTGGTCCGTCGCCTGTAGGCTGACGCGCTCCCACCCGGCGGACGGGATGCTGCGACAAGGCGTGTGGTGTCATTCGACGCTGTCCACGCTAGGCGGGGGTTCCGACATTGCGGCGGATTCCCCTCGTGGCGGGGACAGACGCTTTCGCGACACCTGCTGTGCAGGAGCCTACGCTCGGATCGAACACATCTTCGATGACACGCCGGGAATCGTCCCCTCGGTGCCGGACCGCGTCTCGCAGACGCCGGGGTCAGCTGCGCTTCGGCTCGAGGCGGCCGGCCCCGTAGCGCCGCGAAGGCGGCACGTCGGTCTCCTCGCACAGCGCGAGCCAGACCTCGCGCGGCGGCACACCGGCCGCGAGCGCTTCTTCCGCCGTGCGCCCGCCGATGGCGGAGAGGACGAGGTCGCTCACGAGCGACGCCCCGCGCGCACCGAATTCGTCGGAGACGGCACGATCGAACTCGGATCTACGCACGAAGGTGTTCCAGATCGAGTCGGCTGATCAGCGCAGCGACAGCTCGGGCTCGACCGATGCCACCAGATCGTCGGGGACGACGTCGGGGAAGGCCTGCAGGCCTTCGAGCACGGACAGCCGGTCGCCGACTTCGCGCATGATGACCGAGATGGGCACGTCGAGCGCTTCCGCCACCGCGGCCAGGATCTCGCTCGAGGCTTCCTTCTGACCGCGCTCGACCTCGCTCAGGTAGCCCAGCGCCACGCTCGCGCGGCTGGCCACCTGCCGGAGGGTGCGACCCTTCTGCTGGCGGAGCTCGCGCAGGACTTCGCCGATCTCTTGACGTACCAGGATCATTTCTTGCCCCTCCTCACGCTCGACTCCGCCGTTCCCGGGTGGACAACGGTACAACACCCAGTGGTGCCAATCTAAACCCGCGCGCTGGGGAAAGGTTGGGAATCCCCCAATGTAACCGCCTGGAAACAGGCCTTATTCCCCTGCCTGGAACGCCGATCACAGCGCCACCAGGGCACGACGGACCGCGATCCGTGCTGCCTCCGCGCGGATGGCGTCGCGGTCGCCGCTGAGCACGAGCGAGTCCACGCGCGTGCCCAGCGGGGTGGAGACCGCGATGTGCACCGTGCCCACGGGCTGGCCGTCGGGAGATTCCGGACCGGCGATCCCCGTCGTCGCGATCCCCACCTCCGCCGCGACGCCGCCGTGACCGAGCACCTCGCGCACACCCTTGGCCATCTGCCGTGCCACGCGGGGATGCACCGCCCCGTGCGCCTCGAGGAGGGCGGCGTCCACGCCCAGCACCGTCTGCTTGATATCGGTGGCGTACGCCACGACGCCGCCGCGGACGACCCGCGAGGCGCCCGGCACGGCCACGAGCGAGGAGACCACGAGTCCCCCGGTGAGCGACTCTGCCACCGCGATCGACCAGCCGAGTTCGGCGAGGCGCTCCACCAGGGTGGCGGCGCTCTCGCGAGGGTTGCTGGCCAGTGTCTGCTCGAGCTCTTCGGGGAGCTCCATCACGACGCGGTCCTGCGGGAACGGGCCGCTCGCACCTCGGTGACGATGTAGTCGATGCCGCTGGCGATCGTGAGGACCACCGCGATGGTCATCGTCACGACGTTCACCCACCACACCGCGCCGGCCCACACCAGGCTGTCGATCAGGGTCGCCAGCGGCGTGAGCGCGAGGGAGAGGGCGACGGCCTGCGCGACGGTCTTGAGCTTGCCCATCCACGCCGCTGCCAGCACGTGGTCGCTCACCACGATGAAGCGGTACACCGTGATGCCCACTTCGCGCACCAGCACGACGATCGTGACCCACCACGGCAGCTCGCCCAGGATCGACAGCCCCACGAAGGCCACGCCGGTGAGCGCCTTGTCGGCGATGGGATCCAGGAGCTTGCCGAGGTCGGTGACGATGTCGTGGCGACGCGCGAGGTAGCCGTCGATGCCGTCGGTGCCGATCGCGACGATGAACAGCACCGCCGCCCACCACCTGAGCGGTCCGTCCGCGCCGCCGTCGGCCAGCAGCATCCACAGGAAGACCGGTGCGCACAGGATGCGGACGATCGTGATCGCATTCGGCAGCTGCCGGGGAACGGCCATCAGTCGCGCCCCGTCAGCTGCCACGCGTCTTCGCCGTCGTCGTCCTCGTCGACGACCGGCAGGCCCGCGAACTGCGCCTCGACCGGGTCGCCGCCGTAGGGATCGGACCCTGCCGTCTCGGGGACGTCGTCGCCGCGCAGCTTCGCCAGCACGGAGGGGAGCTGCTCTGCGGTCACGAGGACATCGCGTGCCTTCGATCCCTCCGACGGACCCACGATCTCGCGCGACTCCAGGAGGTCCATGAGCCGGCCGGCCTTGGCGAAGCCCACGCGCAGCTTCCGCTGGAGCATGGACGTCGAGCCGAACTGCGTCGAGACCACCAGTTCGGCCGCCGCCAGCAGGAGTTCGAGGTCGTCGCCGATGTCGGCGTCGATCTCCTTCTTCTCCGCCGCGACGGCGACATCGGAGCGGTACTCCGGCCGCGCCTGCTGGGTGACGTGGGCGACGACCTTCTCGATCTCCGACTCGCTGACCCACGCGCCCTGCACGCGCAGCGACTTGTTGGCGCCCATCGGCAGGAACAGGGCGTCGCCCTGTCCGATGAGGCGATCCGCACCGGGCTGGTCGAGGATGACGCGGGAGTCGGTGACGCTCGTCACGGCGAACGCGAGACGCGACGGCACGTTGGCCTTGATCAGTCCGGTCACCACGTCGACCGATGGTCGCTGGGTGGCGAGCACGAGGTGGATGCCGCTGGCGCGGGCCAGCTGCGTGATGCGCACGATGGAGTCCTCGACGTCGCGCGGGGCGACCATCATCAGGTCGGCGAGCTCATCGACGACGACCAGGAGGTACGGATACGGCTTGAGGACACGCTCGCTGCCGGCGGGGAGCTGCAACTCCCCCGCCACCACGGCCTTGTTGAAGTCGTCGATGTGGCGGAATCCGAACGACGCGAGGTCGTCGTACCGCATGTCCATCTCCTTCACGACCCACTGCAGCGCCTCGGCGGCCTTCTTGGGGTTCGTGATGATGGGCGTGATGAGGTGCGGCACGCCGGCGTAGGCGGTGAGTTCCACGCGCTTGGGGTCCACCAGCACCATCCGCACTTCCGACGGCTTGGCGCGCATGAGCAGGCTCGTGATCATCGAGTTCACGAAGCTCGACTTGCCGGAGCCGGTGGAACCGGCCACGAGCAGGTGGGGCATCTTCGCGAGGTTCGCCACCACATAGCCGCCGCCGACGTCCTTGCCGACGCCGATGGTCATGGGGTGCGTGGATGCCGCGGCCACCGGCGAGCGCAGGACGTCACCCAGCGTGACGATCTCGCGGTCGGTGTTGGGGATCTCGACCCCGATCGCGCTCTTGCCGGGGATCGGGGCGAGGATGCGCACCTCGTTGGATGCGACGGCATAGGCGATGTTGTTCGTGAGCGCCGTGATGCGCTCGACCTTCACGCCCGGGCCGAGCGAGATCTCGTACTGCGTGACGGTCGGCCCCCGAGAGAACCCCGTGACGCGGGCGTCGACGTTGAACTGCGACAGCACGCTCTCCACAGCCGCGACGACCGCGTCGTTCGCCGGCGACCGGTCCTTGTGCGGCGTGCCGGCCGCGAGCGCCGCGACCGAGGGCAGGCGGTAGTTGGCGGCGGGGGGAAGACCCTGGCTGTCGCCGCCGAGGCCCGAGATGCCGGGCAGCTCCTCGGTGGCGGGGTCGGGCGCGTCGTCGCGCAGCGCGGTCCTGCCCGCTGCGGCGCCGGCGAGGGCGGCCGGATCGAACACCTCGGTGAGCGCGTCGGGAGCGGGAACGGGCGGTGCCGGGGGGGCGGGCGGCGGCGCGGGGAAGACCTGCTCGAAGCCGCCCTCCACCGTGCCCGGCGACAGCAGCTGGGTGAGGTCCTGCGATCCCAGCGAACCGTCGGCGTCCTGCTCGCGCCCGGATTTGTTCCGCCGCCA
The DNA here is from genome assembly GCF_008727775.1 of Microbacterium lushaniae. Lineage (NCBI taxonomy): Bacteria > Bacillati > Actinomycetota > Actinomycetes > Micrococcales > Microbacteriaceae > Microbacterium > Microbacterium lushaniae. Next base: position 1,273,770 of record NZ_CP044232.1, on the reverse strand, counting down.
CCACGGCAGCCCCGGCTCGTCGTCGTCCTCCGCCGCGGCGGGCGCCGCGGCATCCGCCCTGCGCTGCTCGGCGCGGGCCGCGCGCTCGGCCGGGTCGGCGCCGAAGAGCCAGTCGTACAGGTCGCCCAGGCGCTGACCGATGCGGTTCGGCGGGGTCTTGGTGAGGATCAGGATGCTGAGCACCGCGACGAGGGCGAGCACGATGTAGGCGCCCACCGGTGTGATGAGCATCGCCAGCGGCTCCCCCACCATCCAGCCGAAGAGCCCGCCCGCGGTGCTCAGCGCCGGCAGGCCGGCGCTGGGCTGCGGACGGTCGGCGATGACGTGGCAGAACCCGGCCACGGTCACGACGAACAGCGCGAAGCCGATGCCGATCCGGCCGTTGTCGTGCACGGAGGACGGATGCCGGAACAGCCAGCCCGCCAGCAGGAGCAGCAGCACGGGGAAGACGAACGCCTCGCGGCCGATCAGTCCCCCGACGCTGTAGGCGCTGATCAGGGGCGCGACATCGGTGCCGATGAGGAACCACTCCACCACGGCCCCGGCGGCGGCGAGGAGGACGAGCAGGAGCGGGAAGCCGTCGCGGCGCTGATCCTTCTCCAGGGTCTCGGGCCCGAACGCGCGGAACATGCCGCCCACCGCGTGCGCCAGCCCCAGCCACGCGCGGACGATGACCGGCGGTTTCTCCGGCTCGCCGACATAGCGTTTCGGGGCGGGGGCCGGCTTGCGCGCGCCACCCTTTGCGGACGCGCGGGCGCCGGTCGTCGTGGAACTGCGGGGCATACTCCCACGGTAGGCGCGGTGGCCGACGTTTCCCCGGATTGACGCGGGATTGCGGCGACGCCGCCTCAGGGCAGCCGCTTGACCATCGTGTCGCGGCCGATCCCCGCACGCGTGACGGCGAACCCCTCGGAGCGGTACAGCGTCGAGGCGAAGTTGCCGCGCTCGACGCTGAGGCTGATGCGGCCGTAGCCCTCGGCGCGCGCGTGCTCGCACAGCGCCTGGATCAGGATGCGGCCGACCCCGTGCGAGCGCCACAGCGGACGCACTCCGATGATGAGCTCGGGCACGCCCGTTCCGACGTACGCGAAGCCCGGCTCGGTGCGCGGGAACATGCGGTACCACGCTGCGCCCACCGGCTCTCCCCCGGGCGACTCGGCGATCACGCCGGCGTCGCCCGGCCGCATCCAGCCGGCGAGGTAGCGCAGGTAGTCCTCCCCGGCGAGCACCTGGTGGCGCGGGCGGTGGGTGCCCGGGCGCCAGTTGGCCGCTTCCACGACCATGTCCGCGAGGAAGGCCCCGTCCGCCTGACGGGCCGCGCGGACAGGCGTGGCGGGCATGGTTACGCCTCGATCACCAGCGGCACGATCATGGGGCGCCGGCGCAGCGTCTGGTTGACCCAGCGACCGATCGTGCGGCGCACGACCTGCGACATCGCGTGACTGTCGCGCGTGCCCGATCGCGCGGCCTCGGCGAGGGCGGCGGCGATCTTGGGCTTGACGCTCTCGAAGACCCCCGCGTCCTCCGCGATGCCGCGCGCGTGGATCTCGGGCCCGGTGATGATCGCTCCGGTGGCGGCGTCGATCACGACGATGACGGAGATGAACCCCTCCTCGCCGAGGATGCGTCGGTCCTTGAGATCGGCCTCGGTGATCTCCCCCACCGAGGAGCCGTCGACGTACACGAAGCCGAGGTCGAGCTGACCGACCACCTCGGCGCGCCCGTCGCGCAGATCCACGACGGTGCCGTTCTCGCCCAGGATGGTGCGCTCGGCGGGGATGCCGGTCTCCTGCGCGAGGCGCGCGTTGGCCATGAGGTGCCGGTACTCCCCGTGGACGGGGAGCACATTGGCGGGCTTGAGGATGTTGTAGCAGTACAGCAGCTCACCGGCGGCGGCGTGACCGGACACGTGCACCTTGGCGTTGCCCTTGTGCACGACGGTGGCCCCGAGCTTGGTGAGCCCGTCGATGACGCGGTACACGGCGTTCTCGTTGCCGGGGATGAGGCTGGAGGCGAGGATCACCGTGTCGCCGGGGCCCGGCTCGATCTCATGGTCGAGATTGGCCATGCGCGAGAGCACCGCCATCGGCTCCCCCTGCGACCCGGTCGACATGTAGACGATCCGGTCCTCGGGGAGGTCGCGGGCCTTCTTGTAATCGATCAGGACACCTTCGGGGACGTTCAGGTAGCCGAGCTCCTCCGCGATGGTCATGTTGCGCACCATGCTGCGACCCAGCAGCGCCACGCGCCGCCCGTGCGCGGCCGCCGCATCCAGGACCTGCTGGACCCGGTGCACGTGGCTGGCGAAGCTGGCGACGATGACGCGGCGGGGCGCCTGGCCGATGACCTGCTCGAGGACGGGGCCGATGCTGCGCTCGGTGGGCGTGAAGCCCGGCACGTCGGCGTTGGTGGAGTCGACCAGGAACAGGTCGACGCCCTCCTCACCCAGACGCGCGAAGGCGCGCAGGTCGGTGATGCGGCCGTCCAGCGGCAGCTGGTCCATCTTGAAGTCGCCGGTGGCCAGGACCATGCCCGCGGGCGTGCGGATGGCCACGGCCAGCGCGTCGGGGATGGAGTGGTTCACGGCGATGAACTCGAGGTCGAACGGGCCGACCTTCTCCCGCTGCCCTTCGGCCACGGTGAGCGTGTAGGGCTTGACCCTGTGCTCCTTGAGCTTGGCCTCGGTGAGCGCGAGGGTCAGACCCGAACCGAGGATCGGGATGTCGCGCTTGAGCTTGAGCAGGTACGGCACGGCGCCGATGTGGTCTTCGTGCCCGTGGGTCAGCACGACGCCGACGATGTCGTCGAGGCGGTGCTTGATCGGCTCGAAGTCGGGGAGGATCAGGTCGACACCGGGCTGGTGCTCCTCGGGGAACAGCACGCCGCAGTCGACGACGAGGAGCTTGCCCTCGTACTCGAACACGGTCATGTTGCGGCCGACCTCGCCGAGTCCGCCCAGGGGCGTGACCCGCAGCGTACCGGGGACCAGCGCAGGCGGATCGTAGACGTTCGTGGGCATTTCAAGCCTCCTCGGATGCCGCGGCATCCTCATTGCGGCCCGCGCGCGGCGCGGGCGGGGTCATCGTGTGGTGCCGTGCACCTTCGGCAGAGCGCCGCCGGCGGCCGCATTGCGGTCGGGGCGGAAGTTGGAGAAGTCGGCGCCGGCGACGTCGCGGACGAGTGCGAGCTCGTCCTCGATGATGGCGGCCTCCCACTCCTCCGGCCCCACCAGCGGCAGGCGCACGCGCGGGCTGGTGATGCGGCCCAGCCCGTGCAGGATGTACTTGGCCGCGACCGTGCCGGGCACGTGCGTCATGACGGCGCGGACGAGCGGTTCCAGTGCCTGATGCGCGGCGGTGGCCGCCGCGAGGTCGCCGCGGTTGACCGCATCCACCATCGTCCGGTAGGGGGCGGCGGCGATGTTCGCGGTGACGCCGATCAGGCCGGAGGCCCCGATCGACAGGTGCGGCAGGACGTTGGCGTCGTCGCCGGAGAAATACATCAGGTCGGTCTGGTTGAGCACCCGGCTGACCTCGCTGAAGTCGCCCTTGGCGTCTTTGATGGCGAGGACGTTGGGGTGCTTGGCGATCCGCAGGATCGTCTCGTACCGGATCGGCACGCCCGTCCGACCGGGGATGTCGTAGAGGATCACCGGCAGGTCGGTGGCATCGGCCACGAGGCGGAAATGCGTGAGGATGCCGGCCTGCGTGGGCTTGTTGTAGTACGGCGTGACGATCATGATGCCGTCGGCGCCGGCCTTCTCGCTCGCGCGGTACAGCTCGATGGCGTGCGCGGTCTCGTTGGAGCCGCCGCCGGTGATGATCTTCGCGCGGCCGGCCGCGACATCCTTGCCCACCTCGACCAGGCGCAGCTTCTCGGGGTCGGTCAGCGTGCTGGTCTCACCCGTGGTGCCGGTCACGACGATGCCGTCGGCCCCGGCGACGATCACGTCGTCGATGTGCTTCTCGACGGCGGGCCAGTCGACCTCGCCGTCGGCCGTCATCGGAGTGACGAGCGCGACGAGCACCTGCCCGAAGGGATTGCCCGATTGCGTCATGTTCTCAGGGTATCGGTCGACGCGGCCCCGCGCCTGCGCCCGGTCCGCGGCCGCGGCATCCGGCGGACGCGTCAGCGGCCGCGCTCGGCGGCTGCGACCACGACCGCGTCCGGCAGCACGCGCGAGAGGGCGACGAGCGCCTTGTACCGCGCCGACGGGATCGAGATCGACCGCCCGCGCGCCACGTCGCGCAGCGACTGTGCGACGACCTCCGGGGCGTTCAGCCACATCCACTCGGGCACGCCCTCGTCGCCCGGGGGCAGGCCCAGGCGCTCGTGGAAGTTGGTGTGCACGAATCCCGGGCACACCGCGGTGACGCTGATCCCGCGGTCGCGGTAGTGCACGTTGGCCCACCTGCTGAAGCTCACCAGCCACGCCTTCGCGGCCCCGTACGTGCCGCGCGGGACGAGGGCGGCGACGGAGGCGACGTTCACGATCCGTCCGCTCTCGCGCCGCAGCATCCCCGGCAGCACCGCGCGGATGAGCCGCATCGGGACCGTCACGTGCAGCTCGAGGTGTCGCACCTCGTCGTCGATGTCGTTGGCTTCGAACCCCTGCCGCAGGCCGTAGCCGGCGTTGTTGACGAGCATGTCGATCGGATGCTCCGCATCCGACAGGCGTGCGACCACGCGCTCGCGCTGCCGCGGGTGCAGGAGGTCGGCGGCGAGCACCTCGACGCGCACCCGGTGCCGGTCGCGCAAGGATGCCGCCAGCACCGCGAGCGCCTCGCGGTCGCGCGCCACCAGCACGAGGTCCATGCCGCGCGCGGCCAGCTGACGCGCGTACTCGGCGCCCAGGCCCGAGCTCGCGCCGGTGATCAGTGCCGTGCGTGCCATGGCCGCCAGCCTAGGTGCGCGCAGCGGTAGGGCACGACGACTACGGGGAGACGCGGCCGTTGGCGTTGAAGGCGGCGTGGGTCATCGGCATGAGCTCGGTCCACAGCGCCTCCATCTTCTCCGCGCACATCTCGATCTCCCGCTGCGGGAAGGACGGGAAGTGCGTCCCCTCCACCTTCGTGCGCAGCGACAGGAAGTTCATCAGCGAGCGTGCGTTCATCGTCACGTACATCGACGAGTAGATGTTCAGGGGCAGCACGATGCGGGCCACTTCGCGCGCCACACCGGCGGCCAGCATCCGCTGGTACGCGGAGAAGGCGAACTCGGCGGCGTCGCGCGTGGCGGTGTCGACGATGGCATGCTGCTCGGGCGTGCCGGGGAGGAACTCGTACGCGCCGGGCTTGCCCACCTGCAGGAGGTTGCGCTCGGGCGCGGGGACGTAGAAGACGGGGCGCAGCTCGCGGTAGCGGCCGGATTCCTCGTTGTACGACGCGATCCGATGACGCATGAACTCGCGGAACACGAAGATGGGCGCCTGCACGTAGAACGTCATCGAGTTGTGCTCGAACGGCGAGCCGTGCCGGTCGCGCATGAGGTAGTTGATGAGGCCACGGTCGCGGGCGGATGCCTCGTTGCCGGACTGCGCCTCCTCCAGCGTCTGCTCGCCCTGCGTGGATACGCGGGCGGCGAAGAGCACATCGGAGTCCGACGCGCTGGCGCGCACCAGCTCGACGGTGACGTCACTTCGGAATTCGATCTCAGGGCGGATGTCGGCGTCGCTCACGCTGCAACCCTACTGCCGCGGCGGACCCCGCCCTGCGTGTGAGGTTCGTGTCATCTTCCCCTGCAGGCCCCGAGCACGGGAGGATGACCGCTAGCCTGGACTGCTGATGACGATTATCGAAGCATGCCTCGCGCTCGCGGTTCTCCTTGCCGCGGCCTTCGTCGGCGGCCTCGTCTTCCGCCGGAACTCCACCCGTGCGCGCCGTCACATCCCGCACGAGGTCATCCAGCCGGAGCGGCTGGGCGCCGACGGGCTGGGTGCGAACGCGACGCTGCTGCAATTCAGCACCGAGATGTGCGGCCGCTGCCCGGGCGTGCACCGGATGCTCTCGAGCGTCGCCGCCGACCATGAAGGCGTGCGCCACCTCGATGTGGACCTCACGTATCGCCCCGACATCGCCCAGCACTTCCGGGTGCTGCAGACCCCGACCACACTCATCCTCGACCGTGACGGCGCCGTGCAGTCGCGCATCGGCGGAGTACCCGGGCGCGACGTGCTCGAGCTGGAGCTGACCCGGCTCACCGCAGAGACCGCGGATGCCTGAGGAGCGTCCGCGCGGCATCGACCCGCGCGGGCCGCGGTTCACCGCCGCCGGCACGGCCCTCCTCCTCGCCGTCGACGTCGTGCTGGCCCTCGCCGGGATCGCGACGGCCCGGATCGACTCGTCGACCGCGTCGTTCGGATGGTTCGCCTATCAGCCCCTCGCGGACGCGACCTACTACCCCGGCGGGGTGTGGGCCATCCGGGCCGCGTCGCCGGCGGAGCGCATGGCCGACCCCGGGTTCCTGCTGCTGGCGGTGGTCGCCCTGCTCTTCCTGTGGGGCATGCTCTCCCCGCGCACCGCGCCGTGGGGCGCGCTGTTCCGCCGGGTCGTGCAGCCGCGTCTGCCCGCCTCCCGTCACCTGGAAGATCCTCGTCCGCCGCGCTTCGCGCAGGGGGTGGGCCTGCTCGTCAGCGCCGTCGGCCTGCTGCTGCACGTGGTCGGGGTCCCCTGGGCGCTTCCCGTCGCGGCGGCGATGGCCTTCGTGGCGTCGTTCCTCAACGCCGCGTTCGGGCTGTGCGTGGGGTGCCGTCTCTACCTGCTCCTCCAGCGCGCGGGCCTCATCGGCCGCAGCCGGGCGGCGTCGGTCTGAGGCGTCCGCGGCTACCACGCACCCGGTCCGCTGTCGAGTCATCCCCTCCCCCGCGGTGGACGGTTAGGCTCGCACCGACGCCGCCTCCGCGGCGCGATCGTCCACCCGGGAGGTAACCCATGACCGTCACGAGCGAAGCCACCACCGCCTGGAAGGGCAGCCTGCTGGAGGGCTCCGGCCAGGTGTCGCTCGCCACGTCCCACGTCGGCACGTTCGACGTCAACTGGAAGGCCCGCGCGGAGGGCTCCGGTTCCGTCACGACGCCGGAGGAGCTGCTCGCCGCGGCGCACTCGGCCTGCTTCAGCATGGCGCTCTCGCACGCGCTGAGCGAGAACGGCACGCCCCCGCAGTCCGTCGACGCCACCGCATCCGTCACGTTCAAGCCGGGCACCGGCATCACCGGCAGCCACCTGAACGTCAACGCCGTGGTCCCCGGCATCGACGCCGAGACCTTCGAGCGCATCGCCGCCGACGCCAAGGCGAACTGCCCCGTGTCGCAGGCTCTCGCCGGGATCGAGATCACCCTCGAGGCGACGCTTGCCTGACACCCCCCGCGTCATCGTCGCGGGCGCTTCCGGACTGATCGGAAGCGCCCTCGTCGACGCGCTGCGCGCCGACGGCGTGCAGGTGACGACACTCGTGCGCCGGCCCGCCACCGCGGCGGACGAGGTGGAGTGGCTGACCGGACCCGAGCCGCTGCACCCCGACGTGCTCGCGGGTGCCGCAGCCGTCGTGGGCCTGAACGGGGCCAGCATCGGCCGGTTCCCGTGGACTTCGCAGTACAAGAGCGCGCTGCTGTGGTCGCGGATCACGCCGACCCGCACCCTCGCCGCCGCGCTGCGGACGCTGGGCGCGGATGCTCCGGCGTTCGTGAGCGCGTCGGCGGTGGGCTACTACGGCTCGGCGCCGGGCCGGCGCCTCACCGAGACGGCGCCGCGGGGCAGCGGGTTCCTCGCCGACCTGTGCGGGGAATGGGAGAACGCCGCTCGCGCAGCGGGGCCGCACGCCCGCGTCGCGCTGCTGCGCACGGCACCCCTCGTCCATCCGGACGGCGTCCTCAAGCCCCTCCTGCTGCTGACGCGGCTCGGACTTGCCGGCCCGATCGGCCGCGGCACGCAGGTGTGGCCGTGGATCTCGCTCGAGGACGAGGTGCGCGCGATCCGACACGTGATCGACGGCTCGATCGAGGGCCCCGTGAATCTCACCGGCCCCACGCGCGCCACCGCGAACGACCTGGGTTTCGCCCTGGCGCGGCGGATGAACCGCCCCTACGTGCTGCGGGCGCCGGCCTGGGCGATGCGCATGGTCCTGGGATCGGACGCCACCGACGCCATCCTGACCTCCGACGCCGACGTCGTCCCCGAGGTGCTGGAACGGACCGGCTTCGCCTTCACGCATCGCACGGTCGAGTCCGTCATCGACGCCGTCGTCCCGCGCGGAGCCTGAGGCCGCGGCATCCGGGCACGGCTCAGGCGCCCGGCCGGTCCGAGCGCTCGAGCCGGATGGCGTGGCGGATCGCCTCGCGCGCGCGCCGGCGGTCGGAGGCGGCATCGTAGGCGAGCCCCAGGCGGTACCACGCCCGCCAGTCCTCCGGGTTCGCCTCCACCTCGGCACGGTACTGCGGGAACACCGCGTCGCCGTCCTCGCGCACGACACGGCCGCTCGGGCGCACAGCGACCTCGTCGTCGGGAAGGGCGCCGTCCTGTTCCAGCCGGCGCCCCAGGCCGTCGGCGCGCCAGCCGAACCACAGTTCCCGCCCGAGCGCCCACACCGCCAGCAGCGGCAGCACGATCAGCGCGATCCCCAGCGCGATGCCGACCGGCTCGCCGCTGGCCACGAGCAGCCACGCGCGCTGGCCGACGAGCACGATGTACAGCAGCAGCAGCGCCGCCATCACGGCGACGCCGATCCGCGCGCTCATACCGGCGTCGCGCGTGCCGCTTGGCCGGACAGCCCGTCCACGGGCGGCTCGACGCGCGGGCGGTGCGCGCGCGTGCGCACGCCGATGTCGACGAAGCTGTCCAGCCCCACGCTCACGCCCTCGGCGTCGCGGGCCGCGGCCAGGGCGAGGCGGATGCCCGGGGCGTACGCGAGCGCCGGGTCGATCGTGTCGTGCACGATCGTGACGGACTCCCCCGGGCCCGACAGCACGACCTCCTGCCGCGCGATGACCCCGGGGCGGCGCAGCGAGTGGACCGGCACGCTGGCCACCTGCTGGCCGCGGGCGCGCTGATCGACGTGCGGGGATTCGACGGGTCCGACCTCCGCGCGCGCGGCCGCGATCATCTCCGCCGTCCGCACGGCCGTTCCGCTGGGCGAGTCGACCTTCGTCTCGCGGTGGGCCTCGACGATCTCCACGGAGGGGAACAGGGGCGCCGCCGCGGCGGACAGGGCGCTGGCGACCACCGAGCCCAGGGAGAAGTTCGGGATGAACACCGCCCCCGTGCCCGCGGCATCCACGAGCGGGCGCACGAGCGCGATGCGCTCGCTGGACCACCCCGACGTGCCCACGAGGATGTTGACGCCGCGCTCGATCGCCGCGCGCACGACGTCGATGGAGATGGCGGGGGTCGACGCGTCCACGATAAGGTCGGCGCCGTCCAGCTCGTCCAGGCTCGAGGACGACGACAGCACGGCGGAGACCTCGAAACCGGGCTCGTCCTCGACGACCGCGCGGATGACGCCGCCCAGCTTGCCGGTACCGCCCACGATGGCCACGCGCGTCGTCATGCCTCCAGCCTAAGTGGCTACCCTCGGAGCATGGTCACCATCCGTCCCGTCGCCGTGGACTCCGCTGACGCGCACGCCCTCCTGCAGGAGTACTTCGCGCTGCGCGCATCGATCTTCCCCGGCGGCGGCTACCGCATCACCTTCCCCGCCCCCGACGGCTTCCGCGAGCCCGACGGCGTGTTCCTCGTGCTCTACGACGGCGAGGAGCCCGCGGGCTGCGCCGGCATCCGGCGCCTTGAGGACGGGCCGCTGGGGCCGCGGTTCGAGGTCAAGCATCTGTACGTGTGCGACGCGGGTCGGGGCCGGGGCTGGGGCCGGATGCTGCTGCAGGAGCTCGAGCGACGTGCCGTCGAGGCCGGCGGCGCCGAGATGGTGCTCGACACCCACCACACGCTGGATGCCGCGGGCTCGCTGTACGAGCGGTCGGGGTACGTCCCCACCGAACCGTACAACGACAACGCCAACGCGACCCGCTGGTACGCCAAGCCGCTCGCGTGACCCGGGCCGGCGGCATCCATCCCCCGAGAGTGCATCGAACCGGCGAATGTGCACCGAATCCGGTGCCCTCTCGCCGACGTGGTGCACTTTCGGCGACCGGGGCGGATGCTTAGACCGGGCTGGGCTCGGGGAGGCCGGTGCGCAGCTCGAACGGCAGGTGCGCGAGGTCGTTGTGGGCCAGGAGCGTCCAGGGGCGGCCCGGCTTCTGCGCGATGACCGTGAGGCCGCAGTGGGCCTGGTTGAGGGTCATCCACCGCCAGTCGGGTGCGCCCAGCACCTCGCGCACGAACCAGGCGATCACGAAGTTGTGCGTGATGAGCAGTTCGTGCACCTCGCCGGAGCGGCGCGCGAGGAACTCGGCCGTCGCATCCGCCATCTGGGCCCGGCCGGCGTCGATCTCGGCCTCGGTGATCGAACCGAAGAACGGCTCGTACGCCGACGGCGTCTCCCCCGTCATCCCCGTGGGGATGCAGTCGAACAGCAGCGCCGACGGCGCGGGCGACACCGCGGGGAGGCGCTCGGCCACGGCCACGGCCGTCTGCTCCGCGCGCTGCAGCGGCGAATGCCGCACAGCATCCAGCGGAACCCCCGACAGCCGGTCGGCGACGGCCGCGGCCTGCCGCAGCCCGCGGGGCGAGAGGGGGCCGTCGGCCAGACCGTGCTCGGCGTCCAGATGCTCGCCGTGGCGCACGAGGTAGATGTAGTGCGTCACGTCAGCTCACTTCGTCGTCGGTCCGCGCTCGAAAGCACGCCACCAGCCTATGACAGGGAGTGCGCGATCAGGCGGAGGCGCGAGCGATGTCGGACAAGTGACCGCGGCTCAGGCGCACGCCGACGCCCTGGACGAGTTCTTCGACGTGCTCGGGCGCGAAGGCGTTGACGATGGGGGCCACGACGATCCGCTGGGCCAGGAGCCACGCGATCGACACCGCGGCCACCGGGACGCACAGTTCCTCCGCGACCCCGTCCAGCGCGCGCAGCGTGCGGCTGCCGCGACGTGTCAGGCTCGCGGCCAGCTGCGCATCCCGCACCGTACGCACCTCGCGCGCGCGACGGCGCTGCGCACCGGCGAGGAAGCCGTGCTCGAGGGCGTGCGACGGCGTCACGGCCATGCTCTGCGCGCCGGCGACCAGGCGCAGGTCGCCGTCGAACTCCTCACGGCGCAACAGGTTGTACGGCACGTCGAGCACCGTGATGCGGGGATACCCGGCGGAGGCGAGGATGCGGGCTTCCACGAGCTGCGACGCGGTGTATCCGTAGGCGGCCACGGCGCCGACCTTTCCGGATTCCACCAGCCACTCCCCGGTGGCGAGGGTGTCCTCCAGCGACACCGCGTCACCGGCCTTGGCGTCGAGGTACAGCACGTCGATGCGGTCGGTGCCCAACCGGTGCAGCGACGCCTCGACGGCGCGCACGAGGTTGACCGACCCCAGCCCCGGGTTGTCGGGGTGGCGGCCGATGCGCACCGCCACGACCATCGCGTCACGGGTGCCGCGCGAGCGCATCCACTGTCCGATGATGTGTTCGCTCCGCCCGGCGGAGAAGTTGTCGGCCGTGTGGACGATGTTCCCGCCCAGCTCGACGTACCTGTCGAGGATGCCGTGGCTCGCTTCGACGTCGACGTTCCACCCGAATTCGGCGCCGCCCAGGATGAGGGGGAACACGTTCAGGCCGGTCTCCCCCAGCGCGACGCGCACGGCCTCGCCGATGGCGGGTCCCTGCACGGGGATCGGGGCGGACGGATGCGACGGCCGGAAGCGGCGCAGGCTGGCGGTGGCCGGTCGACCGACGCTCGAGCCCGACATGGTGCGCTCCCCGATGATGGCCGGCGAGCGGGTCCCGATGAGCCGCACGCCCGGCGTATTACGAGGCTAGGGCGTGCCTGGGACACTCCCGCCCATTGCAGCGGCTCGTCGGTAAACATTGCATAACGCTTTTGCGTACGACGATGCCCGCCCCGCGAGCGGGACGGGCATCGATCGTGCAAGAGCGGATCAGACCTGGGCGGGCGCCTCGGTCGCGCTCTCGGCTGGCTCGTCGGACGCGGCGGACTCTTCGGTCACCGGCTCGAGCGACAGCTTGCCGCGATCGTCGATCTTCGTGATGCGCACGAGGATCTTCTGACCGACCGAGAGCACGTCTTCGACGTTCTCCACGCGCTTTCCGCCGGCGAGCTTGCGCACCTCGCTGACGTGCAGCAGGCCGTCCTTGCCGGGCACCAGCGAGATGAACGCACCGAAGGTCGCGATCTTCACGACGGTTCCGAGGAACTGCTCGCCGATCTCCGGGTTGGTGGGGTTCGCGATCGCGTTCACCTGTGCGCGGGCGGCCTCGGCCGAGGGGCCGTCGGTGGCACCGATGTAGACCGTGCCGTCCTCCTCGATGGAGATGTCGGCACCCGTGGCGTCCTGGATCGCGTTGATCGTCTTGCCCTTGGGGCCGATCAGTTCACCGATCTTGTCGACGGGGATCTGGACGCTGATCACGCGGGGCGCGGTCGGGGCCATCTCATCCGGCGCGTCGATCGCGGAGTTGAGCACGTTCAAGATCGTGATCCGCGCCTCGTGGGCCTGCTGCAGCGCGGCGGTCAGCACCGACGACGGGATGCCGTCGAGCTTGGTGTCGAGCTGGATGGCGGTGACGAAGTCGCTCGTACCGGCCACCTTGAAGTCCATGTCACCCAGGGCGTCTTCGGCGCCGAGGATGTCGGTCAGCGCGGCGTAGCGCGTCTGGCCGTCGACCTCGTCCGAGACCAGACCCATCGCGATGCCGGCGACGGGCGCGCGCAGCGGCACACCCGCGTTCAGCAGCGAGAGAGTCGAGGCGCACACCGAGCCCATCGAGGTGGAACCGTTGGAGCTGAGGGCCTCGGAGACCTGACGGATCGCGTAGGGGAACTCCTCGCGGCTGGGCAGCACGGGGACGAGCGCGCGCTCGGCGAGGAAGCCGTGCCCGATCTCGCGACGCTTGGGGCTGCCCACTCGACCGGTCTCACCGGTCGAGTACGGCGGGAAGTTGTAGTGGTGCATGTAGCGCTTGTGCGTCACAGGCGACAGCGAGTCGATCTGCTGCTCCATCTTGAGCATGTTCAGCGTGGTGACGCCCAGGATCTGGGTCTCGCCGCGCTGGAAGATCGCCGAGCCGTGAACGCGCGGGATGACCTGCACCTCCGCATCCAGCGGACGGATGTCGGCGAGGCCGCGGCCGTCCATGCGGACGCCCTCGGTGAGGATGCGGCTGCGCACGATGAGCTTGGTGACCGCCTTGTAGGCGGCCGAGAACTCCAGCGTCGCCACGGCGGGCAGGTCGCCCGCCTCGACGGCTGCGAGAAGCTCCGCCTTGACGGCATCCTTCAACGTGTCATCGGCGTCCTGTCGCTGGACCTTGTCGGCGATCTGGTAGATCGGCACGAGCTTGTCGTACGCGAGGCCCGCCACGAAGTCGTACGTCTCCTTGCTGTAGGGCAGGAAGACCGGGAACTCCTTGATCGGCTTGGCCGCGGTGTTGGCCACGACGTTCTGCGCGGCGACGAGCTCCTTGAGGAACGGCTTCGCCGCCTCCAGGCCTTCGGCCACGACCTGCTCGTTCGGCTTGGTCGCGCCGGCCTTGATGAGGTTCCAGCTGCTCTCGGTGGCCTCGGCCTCGACCATCATGATCGCGACATCGTCCTTGCCGTCGGCATCGGTGACGACACGGCCGGCGACGATGAGGTCGAAGACGGCCTCCTCCAGCTGCGCGGCGGTGGGGAACGCGATCCACTGGTCGGCCTGCTCGCCGGAGCCGGGCATGAGCGCCAGGCGCACACCGGCGATCGGGCCGGAGAACGGCAGACCCGAGATCTGGGTGGACAGCGACGCGGCGTTGATGGCCAGGGCGTCGTAGAACTCGCCGGGCGCGATGGAGAGCACCGTGACGACGATCTGGACCTCGTTGCGCAGGCCCTCGACGAAGGACGGACGCAGCGGACGGTCGATCAGACGGCACACCAGGATCGCCTCGGTGGAGGGGCGGCCCTCGCGGCGGAAGAACGAGCCGGGGATCTTGCCGGCGGCGTACGAGCGCTCTTCGACGTCGACGGTCAGCGGGAAGAAGTCGAAGCCTTCACGCGGGTGCTTGCCGGCGCTGGTGGCCGAGAGGAGCATCGTCTCCTCGTCGAGGTAGGCGGCGACGGCGCCCTGCGCCTGCTGCGCGAGACGACCGGTCTCGAACCGGACGGTGCGGGTGCCGAATCGGCCGTTGTCGAGAACGGCTTCGGCTGCGGTGATTTCTGGACCTTCCAAGAGGTCCCTCCTTCTTTGTTTAGACTCGCACGCCCGTATGACGGCGAGGCATTCGAAGGAGCAGGAACAGGCAGAAGGGTGCGCGACGACGACAGTCGCTGCGCTGCCGGGCGACTGGTCACCAGTAGACGACCACCATCCGACACGGATGGGGATCCACCACAGGGGACCAGCGTCTGCCGGCCTGCTCCACAGCTCGTATGAAATTGAGCGGCTGCCGGAATCGGCAACACCCCACAGCCTAACAGGACGGTGCTCGCAGGCACCTGAACGCCGAGCGCATCCTGGCAGGTGCGCCCGCGGGCGCGGTCCCCTAACGTGACCTCATGGGTCACGCCGGTCACATCCGCCACATCGGCCTCGCGTGCGCCGTCGTCCTGACCCTCGTCCTGCCCGCGACCGCGGCATCCGCGGCGGTTCCACGGCCGGTGCGAGCCTGGGCCGTGGGCGAGCTGCAGGCTCAGGTCGGCGCAGCCGAGTCCGCGTCGGCGACCGCGTCGGTGCGCGCGCTCGCGGCGGCGGAGGCGGCCGCACGGGCCAGGGCGGAGGCGGATGCGGCATCCGCCCGCGCCTCCGCACTGGCCGAGCAGTCGGCGGCCGCAGAGCTGGAGGCGACGGTCCGCCGTGCACGATTGGGGGCGGTGGCCTCGGGCCTGTACCGCTCCGCCGGCGACGGACCGATCCTCGCCCAGCTGCTGACGATGTCCGACCCCGAGGCGCTCCTCGGGCGCCTCGCGGTCTTGGAGCGGGTGGGCGAAGCCTCAGCCCGGTCGGCCCATGCCGCTCGCTCGGCGGCGGAGATGGCCGCCTCACTCCACGATCAGGCCGGCACGGCCGCCGAGGAGCGGGAGCGCCTCGCCGTCGCCGCGGAGGCCGCTGCTGCAGCCGCCTCCGCCGAGGCGGAAGCGGAAGCGGTCGCCGTCGCCGCCGCATCCGCCCTCGACACCGCTTACTCCCGCCTGGCCGCGGTGCGCGGCACCACGCCCGCCCGGGAGAAGCAGGCGCGCCTGGACGAGCGGGCGGAGGCGGATGCCACGGCCCCCGCCGGCGCCGGAGCGGGCGGAGGTGGCCGCGAGGACGCGGTGACCCCCGCGCCCACCCCGCCGCCGGCACCGGCTCCTCTTCCGCCCGCGGCGGGGCCGGTGATGTCGCCCGCCGAGGCTCAGGCCCATGCGCGCACGGCGATCTCGCGGTACGGCTGGGGCGAGGAGCAGTTCTCGTGTCTGGTGCGACTGTGGAACCGCGAGTCGGGCTGGCGCGCGGAGGCGCTGAACCGCTCGAGCGGCGCGTACGGGATCCCGCAGGCGCTGCCGGCGGAGAAGATGGCCTCGGCCGGGCCGGACTGGCGCACCAACGCCGCGACGCAGATCTCGTGGGGACTGGCGTACATCAAGGCCAGGCACGCCAGCCCGTGCGGCGCGTGGGACCACTCCCAGCGCACCGGGTGGTACTGACCGCGGCGGCGCGCTTAGGGTGGAGACATGAGCACTGAGGACAAGCCTGCGGGCAGCGCATCCGACGAGATGAAGCGAAAGTTCCGCGAGGCGCTCGACAAGAAGAACGCCGCCAGCCGATCGGGCGAGGCTCACCTGGACGGCGACTCCTCCGTCCACGGCACGCACGGCGCGGTCAGCTCCAAGCGCGAGTTCCGCCGCAAGAGCGGCTGACCCTCCGGCTGTACGCGCGCATCCGGCGCGCACGTCACCCGGCGAGGGCCAGGGTGTGCACGGCTGCCTCCGTGAGAGCACGGCCGTACGAGGGGCCGTGGCCGGCGGCGTGCACGGCGAGCGGATGCAGCTGGTGCACCGGTATGCGGTCCTCCCACCCCGCCCGCAACGGGGCGCGGGCGTCGTAGGCGTCGCGGATCACATCCAGGAACGGGCAGCCGAACAGATCGAGCATCGCCAGATCGGTCTCACGATGCCCGCCGTGGGCGGCGGGGTCGATGAGCACGACCTCCTCGCCCGACCACAGCACGTTCCCGTTCCACAGATCCCCATGCACTCGTGCGGGTTCTTCGTCGTCGTCGAACGCCCCCGCCGCGACCACCGCGCACGCGCGCTGCACGGTCGCAGCGTCCTCGGGGCGGAGGTTCCCCGCCGCCACGGCTGGCGCCAGGAAGGGCAGCACGCGCTGCGCGGCGTAGAAGGCACCCCACGTCGCGGTGGGCTCCGCACTCTGGCGCCGGCGGCCGATGAAGTTCGGGCCGCTCCATCCCTCCGGCGGCGCGCCGAACGCCGCGGCCCCGGCCGCGTGGGTTCCGGCCAGTGCCCGGCCGAACGCGGCGGCGGCCACCGCATCCGCCCGCCCGCCGGGGATGCGCTCCAGCTCGATGCGCCCCGGGCTCACCGACAGCACCCGCGCCACGCGCACGCCCCCGGCTGCGGCGAGCCACCGCAGTCCCGCCGCCTCGGCTTCGAAGAATCCCGGCGGCGCGTCGGCGCGTTCCTTGACGATCCGCTCCACGCCCGGCCTACTCCCCCGCGAGCCCGCCGAGCAGATGCCCGAAGGAGCGACCCTCCCCCAGGTACGACGCGGGGTCGTACGGGTCCTCGTCGCGCACCGCAGTGCGCGCGGCGACCGCCGCGGCGAGTTCGCGGGCAGCCCGGTCGACGCGTGCGCCCAGCGGCGCCACTTCGTCCTCGCCGGCACCCCAGTCACCGGATGCGGCGAACACGCCGGTGGGCACCGGGTTGGCGTGCAGGTACGTGAACAGCGGTCGCAGCGCGTAGTCGATCGCGAGCGAGTGCCGCGCCGTGCCCGCGTTCGCGCCGAGCAGGACGGGGACACCGGTGAGGGCGTCGGGGTCGAGGATGTCGATGAACGACTTGAACAGGCCCGAGTAGCTCGTGGAGAAGATCGGCGTGACCGCGATGATCGCGTCCGCCGACACGACGGCGTTGACCATGGACTCGAGGCCCGGCGCGGCGAAACCGGTGAGGAGGTTGTTCGTGATGTCGTGCGCGTAGTCGCGCAGCTCGAACACGTCGACTTCCGCCTCGATGCCGTCCGGGTCCGCCGTCGTCGTCGTGGCGCGCAGGGCGGACACGGATGCGGCGGCCAGGCGGTCGGCGAGCATGCGAGTGGACGAGGGGTTGGACAGTCCCGCCGTCACGACGGCGATCCGGCGAACGGCCATGTCAGGCCCCCGTCCGCGCGGCCGCGGCGCCGAAGGCGCTCCCGGCGGATGCGGCGGCGTCACGGTAGGGCGAGCCGTCGGTGAGGTTGTCGCCGCGGTTGGCCTTGGGACGCGCTTCGCGGGGCACGCCGTCACCGTACGCGGCCGCGACGAGGTTGGCATGGGTGGGCGCATCCGGCACCGACGCGGGGCGGTTCTGCGCGAGCTCCCGGCGGAGCACCGGCACGACCTCGCCGCCGAGGATGTCGAGCTGCTCGAGCACCGTCTTCAGCGGCAGGCCGGCGTGATCCATCAGGAACAGCTGACGCTGGTAGTCGCCGAAGGTGTCGCGCATGGCGGCGTAGCGGTCGATGACCTGCTGAGGGGAGCCGACGGTCAGCGGGGTCATCTCGGTGAAGTCCTCCAGGCTCGGACCGTGTCCGTAGACGGGGGCGTTGTCGAAGTAGGGGCGGAACTCCCGCACGGCGTCCTGCGAGTTCGCACGCATGAACACCTGTCCGCCCAGGCCCACGATCGCCTGCTCGGGCGTGCCGTGGTCATAGTGGGCGAAGCGCTCGCGGTACAGCGTGATGAGGCGCTGGTAGTGCTCCTTCGGCCAGAAGATGTTGTTGGCGAAGAATCCGTTGCCGTAATAGGCGGCCTGCTCGGCGATCTCGGGCGTGCGGATGGATCCGTGCCACACGAACGGAGGCACGCCGTCCAGCGGGCGGGGCGTCGAGGTGAAGCCCTGCAACGGCGTGCGGAACTTCCCCTCCCAGTCCACGACGTCTTCGCTCCACAGGCGGTGCAGCAGGTCGTAGTTCTCGATCGTCAGCGGCAGGCCCTGGCGGATGTCCTTGCCGAACCAGGGGTACACCGGGCCCGTGTTGCCGCGCCCGAGCATGAGGTCGACCCGCCCGCCTGCGACGTGCTGCAGCATCGCGAAGTCCTCGGCGATCTTGACCGGGTCGTTCGTGGTGATGAGCGTCGTGGAGGTCGTGAGGATCAGCCGCTCGGTCTGAGCCGCGATGTACGCGAGGGTCGTCGTCGGCGAGGACGACCAGAACGGCGGATTGTGGTGCTCGCCGAGCGCGAAGACGTCGAGACCGACCTCCTCGGCATGGCGGGCGATCTGAAGCGTCGCCTGGATGCGCTCGGCTTCGCTGGGGGTGCGACCGGTCGTCGGATCCTCGGTGATGTCGCTCACCGTCATGATGCCGAACTGCATGCCGGGCCAGGATGTCTCGTTCACGTCTTCTCCCAAATCGCCACCCACACTTCTATGCGGGTGAATATACCCGGTGCAACGCGGGGGTCCCCAGGGTATTCCCGCTCACGCGGTGGCGAACAGCTCCAGCATGTCGTGCACGACCTGGTGCGGAGCGGTCTCGCAGGGGCTGTGGCCGGTGTCGTAGACGGCGAAGCGCGCGCCGATGCGCACCGCATAGGCCCTGTGCTGCCCCGTCGGCCACAGGTCGTGCTTCCCGACCGCGGACAGCAGCGGCACCCCCGCATCCCGCAGCTCATCCACCACATCGGGCATGTGCATCATCAGATCGACCATGTCATCGACGCTCTCGCGCCGGGTCAGGGCGAACCGCTCGCGGACGAACGCCAGCCGGCGCGGCGGCACGCCGTTGAGGTTGTTGCGGATGCCCCACAGCATGAGCGTCGCGCCACGGCGCGGCGTGGCCAGGGGGGTCAGTCGTCCGATGCGCTTGATGCCGCGGAAGACGTTGCCGGTGGCGGGGGGCGTGGACAGCAGGGTCAGCGACGCGAACAGGTCGCTGCGCCGCGCGAGCGCGATCTGCCCGACGAGCCCGGCGAAGGAGTAGCCCAGCACGTGGGCGGGTGTGGCGCCGTCTTCGAGCACCGCGATCAGATCCTCGACGAAGAGGTCGTAGTCGTAGTGCCGCCGCGGCGGCGACAGCCGCTCGGGGCCGGCCCGGTAGGACTCGTACTGGCCGGCGAGGTCGAACGCCTCGACGCGGTATCCCGCCTCCGCCAGCAGCGGCAGCATGAGGGTGAAGTCCTCTTTGGAGCCGGTCGCCCCCGGAACGAGCACGACGCGGCCTCGCTCCCCCGATCCCATCGCCACGCGGGCCAGTCCGCCGCTGGGCGCCGCGAAGACATCGCTGACGGCTCCGACCGGCAGTTGTCGCCAGTCGAGATCGGACAGCGCGTGGTCGCGCTGCACGGCATCGTCGAGGGTGGTCATCCCGCCGTACACTATCCCGCGCTCGGACCAGGAGGGCTCGTCGGCTCGCCAGGGCCGAGATAGGGTGGCGCCGACATGAGCGACGCGACCGCCCCTGGGAATCCTGATCCGACCACCGGCGCGACGCCCGCCGTGCGGCCACGGCGGCGCGTTCCCTTCTGGGACAACGCCCGCTTCGCGTGCATCGTGGTGGTCGTGCTGGGGCACGCCGTGCAGCGCCTCACCTACGACTCCGACATCGCGCTGGGCCTGTACCTCCTGATCTATGCGTTCCACATGCCCGCCTTCGCACTGATCTCCGGGTACTTCTCCAAGGCCGGCACCCCCACGCGCCTCCAGATGGCGCGGGTGCTGACCGACATCCTGGTGCCGTACGCGATCTTCGAGGCGCTGTGGACGCTGACCAAGTGGCTCGTGGAGGGTCAGGCGAACCCCAATCCGACCCAGCCGTCGTGGACGCTGTGGTTCCTGGTGGCGCTGGGGATCTTCCGGGTCGTGCTCCCCTACCTCGCCCTCCTGCGCTGGCCCCTTCTGTGGACGGTCGTCATCTCCGTCGGCGTGGGCTACCTGCCCAACATCGACTCGACCTTCGCACTCACGCGCACGCTGGGACTGCTGCCGTTCTTCACGCTGGGCTGGTGGCTGCGGGAGAACGACATCGTCGAGCGCCTGGGGCTGCTGCGCCGGCGCCCGTGGTGGGTGATCACGGGATCGATCGCGACCTTCGTGGCGGCGGCGCTGGCCTGCTGGTACTTCGTGGACGTCTGGCGCGACGTCGACCTGCGCTCATGGCTGTTCTACGACACCGCATACGGCGAGATGGTGGGCCCGCAGTGGTGGGCAGGCGGGGTGCGGATGCTGCTGCTGGCGGTCGCGCTCCTGCTGTGCACGGCGTTCTTCGCGCTGCTCCCCCGCCGCCAGATGTGGTGGACCCGCTTCGGCCAGTACACGATGTACGTCTACCTGCTGCACTCGTTCGTGCTGTACCCGTTCCGCGAGTCGGGGATCCTCCGTGACGCCGAGCCGACATGGCTGTGGCTCCCGCTGGTGATCGTGGCCAGCGTGCTCATCGCGCTGGCCCTGGCGACCCGCCCCGTCCGCCGCGTGTTCCGCCCACTCATCGAACCCCGCCCCGGGTGGCTGTTCGCCGACCCCGCCCTCGCCTCCCGCGATGGCTGGCGCAACGACCCCACCGGTTCGCGGCGCCCGCGCGAGGGCACGCCGCGCGGGAAGTCGCAGGGCGGGAGCGAAGGAGGCCGGTAACGCGACGCAACATTCGCGCGCCGCGCTCGGACCCCGATCTAGCCTCGGGGCATGTCCGACCTCAACCTCCCCGTGCTGGATCTGTCCCTCCTCGACCAGGGTCCGCAGGCCGCGGCGCGCTTCCGCGACGACCTGCGCGCCGCCACCCACGACGTGGGTTTCTTCTACCTCACCGGCACGGGCGTCACCCCCGAGCTGGAGGCTCGGCTCCTGCAGGGCGCGAAGGACTTCTTCGCCCTCCCCGAGGCGGACAAGCTCGCGATCGAGAACGTCCAGAGCCCCCACTTCCGGGGATACACCCGTGTCGGCGGAGAACGCACGCAGGGCAAGGTCGACTGGCGCGAGCAGATCGACGTCGGCCCCGAGCGCGAGCCGGTGACGGATGCGGACGCGCCGGACTACGCGCGCCTGATCGGGCCCAACCTGTGGCCCGACGCCCAGCCGGAGCTGCGGGAGATCGTCAGCGAATGGCACGACCACCTCACCGGCGTCGCCCGCAAGCTGCTGCGGGCGTGGGCGCTGTCACTGGGGGCGGAGGAGTCGTACTTCGACCGCCACTTCGGTGAGCCCCAGACCCTCATCAAGATCGTCCGCTACCCCGGCAAGGAGGACCCGTGGGCCCAGGGCGTCGGTGCCCATAAGGACTCGGGCGTGCTCACCCTGCTGTGGGTCGAGCCGGGCAAGGGCGGCCTGCAGGTGCAGCGCGACGGCGAATGGGTGGATGCTCCGCCGGTGCCCGGCGCGTTCGTGGTGAACATCGGGGAGCTGCTCGAGTACGCCACGCAGGGTTACCTCACCGCGACCAACCACCGCGTGATCTCCCCGCGCTACCCCGACGAGCGCATCTCGGTGCCGTTCTTCTTCAACCCGGCGCTGGACGCGCGCCTGCCGATCATCGAGCTGCCCGCCGAGCTCGCCACCCAGGCGCGCGGTGTCACCGACGACCCGGACAACCCGATCCACGCCACCTACGGCGAGAACGCCCTGAAGTCGCGGCTGCGCGCCCACCCCGACGTGGCCGCGATCCACCACCCCGACCTGGCGGCCGCCCGCACCGCCACCCCCTGACCTCTCCGCCGCCCCTCCCCGGTCCGCCGCCCCGCCCCCCGCCATCCGCGAGACTGCATCCCCGTGACGAGACCGCGACATCATGTCGCGGTCTCGTCGGCGGCGTGCAGTCTCGCGGATACGGATACGGATGCGGATGCGGATGCGGATGCGGGCGCGGACGGCGGGAACGAAAACGAGGGCCGCCCCACACCTGGAACGGCCCTCGAGAAGTGCGATATACGCCGGGTGGCGGTGCCTTAGCGGCGGAGCCCCAGACGCTCGATCAGCGAGCGGTAGCGCGCGATGTCGATGTCCTGGAGGTAGCCGAGCAGACGACGGCGCTGACCCACCATCAAGAACAGACCACGACGTGAGTGGTGGTCGTGCTTGTGCTCCTTGAGGTGCTCGGTGAGGTCCTTGATGCGCTGCGTCAGCATCGCGACCTGCACCTCGGGGGATCCGGTGTCACCGGGGTGCGTCGCGTACTCTTCGATGATCGCCTTCTTAGCGTCAGACTCGAGTGGCATAGATGGGATCCCCTTCCTGCTTGTTGCGCGGCGCCCGACGGCTGATCCGTGGGCTCTCTTTCTCCGCGGCCGATCCAACGGCAACCGAACAAGTCTACCAGCGCACGGCGGCATGGGCGAACGCTCGCGCCGGCGACCGGGCTAGCCTGGACGGATGCGTCGAGACTCCCCCGCCGTCCGCGTGCGGCGACCGTGAGCACCCGCCCCCGCCCGGCGCGCCGACGGATGCTGCAGCGAGATCATCTCGTCGATCTCCGTCCCCTGCGCACACCCGCCTTCGCACGGCTGTGGGTGGGGTCCGCACTGGCGGGCCTGGGCGGCCAGCTCACGGTGGTGGCCGTCATGCTGCACGTGTACGAGCTCACCGGCGACACCTTCGCCGTCGCCATGATCGCCGTCGCCGGGCTGCTCCCGATGATCGTCGCCGGCCTGTACGGCGGGATGCTGGCTGACTCCTTCGACCGCCGCTCCGTGGCCCTGATCGCCGCGTCGGTGACCTTCGCGTCGACCGTGCTGCTGTCGGTGCTGGCGTGGACCGGGGGCGAGACGGTGTGGTGGCTGTACGCGCTGAGCGTGGTCAACTCCGCGGCCAATTCGGTGGTCATGGCCACGCGCGCGGCGATCGTGCCTCGTCTGATCCCCCGCGAGCAGCTCCCCGCCGCCGCCGCACTGCAGGGCATCTCCGCCGGCATCATGGTCATGGGCGGCCCCGCCCTCGCCGGGCTCCTGGTGGCCTTCACCGGGTACGCCTGGACGTACACCATCGACGTCGTGCTCATGCTGGGGCTCTTCCTCGGCCTGTGGACGCTCCCGAAGATCGCCCCCGAGGGCGACGTCGTCAAGGCCGGCCTGGAGTCGCTGCGCGATGGCTGGCGGTTCCTGCGCCGGGCGCCCAACATCCGTCTGCAGTTCGTCCTCGACATCGTCGCCATGACGTTCGGCCAGCCCCTCGCGCTGTTCCCCGCGATCGGGGCGGTGCTGCTGGGCGGAGGCGCGATCACCACGGGCGCGCTGACCTCCGCCATCGCGGGGGGCGTGCTGCTGTCGAGCCTGTTCTCCGGGCCGGTCGGACGCGTGCGCCGACAGGGCCTGGGCATCGAGCGGGCGATCCTCGTGTACGGCGCGGCGATGCTGCTGTTCGCCCTCGTGCTCGTGGCCGCTGCCCTCGGCGCGTTCGCCCCCGACCGCGTCGACGCCGAGTCGGCGAACATGCCCCTCATCGTCGCGGGGATGATCGCGCTGGCCCTGGCAGGCGCGGCCGACAACGTCAGCGCCATCTTCCGCTCCACCATGCTCCAGGCCGCCGTTCCCGACAGCATCCGCGGGCGCCTCCAGGGCGTGTTCATCGTCGTCGTCGCCGGCGGACCGCGCCTGGGCGCGCTGTACGCGGGGGCGCTCGCAGCCGTGACGACGCTGTGGTTCCCGCCGCTGCTGGGCGGGTTCGTGATCCTGGCCCTGGTGGGCGTGCTCGTGCGCCTGAACCCCCGCTTCCGCCACTACGACGCCGCCCATCCCGTGCCCTGACAGCGGACGACGGCCGATCGTCGTCGGATTACGGACGTCGCAGTCCTCACCCTCCGGCGACGACGCAGGGCGGCGCTATCGTCGGCGGGTGGCTGCTCCCCCGCTCGTGCGCACCCCCTCGCCGCTCGCGGTGAGCGTGCAGTTCGTCCTCGCCGGCATCGTGTGGGGGGCGAGCTTCCTGTTCATCGCCGTCGCGCTGACCGGGATGACCCCGGCGCAGGTCGTGTGGTCGCGGCTCGTGTTCGGAGGCGTCGTGCTCGCGGCGATCGTGCTCATCCGTCGCGAGCGGGTCCCACGCTCGCCGCGCGTGTGGGCGCACCTCGGCGTCGTGGCGATGACCTTCTGCATCATCCCTTATCTGCTGTTCGCGTGGGCCCAGCAGTACGTCACATCGAGCCTTGCCAGCATCTTCAACGCCACGACACCGCTCATGACCGCCCTCATGGCGTGGGCGGCGTTCCGCGTCGAGCGGCTGCACGCGGGCCAGCTCGCCGGCATCGGCATCGGTGTGGCAGGGGTGATCCTGATCATCGCCCCCGGCGCGGACCTGGGTGCGGAGAGCACCATCGCGCAGGTCGCGATCCTCGGAGCCACCGCGTGCTACGGATTCAGCCTGGCATACATGCGACGCTTCCTCGCCACCACGGGGCTGTCGGGGATCGCGCTGGCCGGCGGGTACATCGGCATCGGGGCGGCGGTCATGCTCGTGCTCTCGCCGGTGGTCTTCCTCGAGCCCGTGCGCTGGGACCCGTGGGTTCTGATCAGCGTCGTGCTGCTGGGATGCCTCGGCACCGGCTTCGCCTACATCTGGAATCAGAACACGCTCGCGGCCTGGGGGCCGACGCGGGCCTCGACTGTGACGTACATCACGCCCGTGGTCGGGGTGATCCTCGGCATCGCCGTGCTCGGCGAGACCCTCTCGTGGAACGAGCCGGCCGGCGCGGTCATCGTGGTGCTGGGCATCCTGCTCGTGCAGGAGCGGATCCGGTTGCGCCCGCGCAGCGTCGTGTGACGCCGGTCACGACTTCTTCGACGTGCCCGCCTCCAGGATGGACACGATCGAGAACAACGTGAAGCACACCGCGCCGAGCCCCGTGAGCACGCGCGCAGGGATGAAGAAGTCCGGATCGGTGGTGGCCGCCTCGGCGAGGAAAGCGGCGAAGAACAGGCACGCAAGACACGTGAACACCGGGATGAGCGGCACGCGGTTGGCGAGGGCGAATTCGCGTCGCCACACCGAGGCCAGCAGGAACACCTTCGAGATGATGCTGAAGCAGATGAGCCCCAGTCCGATGAGGATGCACCCGGGCGGGATCCGGTCGCCTCGGTCGGATCCGAACAGCACGAACAGGCCCCACACGATCGCGGCGCTGCCCATCACGAGTACCCAGATCGACCACACCCAGCGCTCGCGCTCCCCGAACTCGTTGCGCACCTGGCGACTCACCGTGGCCACGAGCGAGATGAGGCTCGCGCAGATGGCCGCGAGGCCGATCATGACGTGCCCGGCGACGTACCGTGGAGCATCGGCGGAGTCCGCCAGCAGGATCCCGGCCCACACGACCAGGACGACCGCGGCGGCGGCCGGGATGCACACGAGCCCCACCGCGACGGCCCGGCCGTAGGCTTCGTCGGGCGGGCCGTCCTCGGGCCGCCCCGCGGCGTTCTTGGTGATGAGGGTGAAGGCACTCGAGGCGACGGCGACCGTCGTGACGCACGCCGCGATGAGCCCGACGCCGAACATCACGTGCCCTGCGACGAAGTCGGCGTTCGTCGGGCCGCTGCGGAGCACCAGGCCCCACACCGCGGTGGCCGCCGCGACCCCGTAACCGACGAGCGGCAGCACGACCTTCCACACCGGTGCGAACGTGTGCGTGAGCTGCCGGATGATCATCGCCGCGGTCGTGAACAGGGCGATGCAGATGGCGGTGAGCGAGATGAGCACGTGCCCCGCGGTGCGGTGGGCGGCGTCGTCGCCGCCCGCGAAGACGTACCAGCCGAAGCTCAGGCAGACCGCGCCCATGAGGAGAGGGATCGCCCGGAAGAGGATGCTGATCCCATAGTTCATCGCGCCGGCCCCTCGCCGGGCGGCCAGGACGCCGCCCTCCGCACGCGAGCCTAGGATCAGCCGCAACGGCGGCGGTAGGGTCCGCACGATCCGCCGGCGGGCACGGAGACGCCGATGGGGCCGGACGCCGCAGCATCCGACCCCATCGTCACGTCGGGCTCAGCCGACGGCGAGCAGGTCGATGATGAAGATCAGGGTCTTGCCGCCGAGGAAGTGGCCGCCGGCCGGGCCGTACGCGAGGTGCGGCGGGATGATGAGCTCGCGGCGCCCACCGACCTTCATGCCGGGGATGCCGTCCTGCCACCCCTGGATGAGGCCGCGCAGCGGGAACTGGATGCTCTCGCCGCGACCCCACGAGGAGTCGAACTCCTCGCCGGAGTCGAACTCCACGCCGGCGTAGTGCACGGTCACGGTGTCGCCGGGCTTGGCCTCGGGCCCGTCGCCGACGATGAGGTCACGGATGACGAGGTCGGTGGGAGCGGGCCCCTGGGGCGCGTCGAATTCGGGCTTGGTGCGATCGGTCATGCATTCATCCAAGCACGCCCGTGCGCCCGGCGGCGGCACCCCTTGACACTCCCGGGGCCCCGCGCGATCCTGAGAGCAGGCCAACTCAGCGCCCGGGAGACACGCAGGCATCGCCGCGGCACCGGGCGCTGAGTCCTGTTCCGGCCGGCCGCGCGGCCCCCGCGGTCAGGGCGCGAACAGCGCCATGCGGGTGTGCGAGGCACGCGTGAGGAGCTCCCGCTCGACCGCGGCGGCGTGCGGGTCGCGGCCCGTGAGGGCGCGCTCCCGGGCGGCGGCGAGCGCCGTGGCGTCGGCGATGAACGAGCGCATCAGCGGCCGGCGGTCACCGCGGAGCGTGCGCGCCCAGGCGAGCGCGGCACGGCGGCCCGGGCCGGTGGCGAGCATGTCCACCTCCTGGGGCGTGAACCACCCGGCCGCGGCGTATTCGCCCAGCCGGGCGCGGGTCAGTCGTGCCTCCTCGCGCCGCAGCAGCACGATCCCGAGGATGAAGACCACGAACAGCGGAACCTGGAGCGTGATGTACATCCCGAAGAAGTCTGCGAACACCGCCGATCCGTTCCACAGCGCATGCAGCGCGATGGCCACGACGAGCCCCGCGAGGAAGTACCCGAGCGTGGTGCCCGCACCGGCTGCGCGGCGGGCGGCCAGGCCCAGGGCGAACCCGGTCATCGCGGTGAACATGACGTGGGCGAACGGGGACAGCACCGCCCGCAGGAAGAAGGTCAGCGTGACCTCGGCCACTCCGCCTTCCAGCAGGCTCACGGCGAAGTACTGGATGTTCTCGGTGAAGGCGAATCCCGCTCCCACCAGCGCCCCGTAGACCACGCCGTCCACCGGCCCGTTGAAGGCACGGCGGGCGGTGGCGTAGATGAGCACCACACCGAGGCCCTTCGCGATCTCCTCCACGACGGGCGCCTGCACGACCGAACCCACCCAGGAATCGCCCACGCCGAACAGCAGCACCAGCACGAGGTCGACGCCCAGCGCGATGGCCACCGACGCGATCGCTCCCCACGCGATGGCGAAGACGACCAGTCCGCGCGGCTCGGGCTCCCAGCGGTCCACGATGCGCACCGCGAGCCACACGCCGACGAAGGGGACGGCGGCGAGGACCATGCCCACCACGGATGCTCCGGGCCCGAGGAAGCGTACGAAGTAGGCCACGAGCCCCAGGAGCAGAAGCACCAGGACGCCGCCCACCCAGATCAGGGCGGCACCGGTGCCGCGGGGCCGACGGGGGGCGGTCGCGGGAGCGGGAGCCGCGGGCGCGGGGCGGATGGCTGCGCCGGCGCCGGGATGCGGCTGCGACAGCGGCGAAGGATACGACATGCGCTCAGCCTAGGGGCGCGAGCGGCCCCTTCCCTGCCGCGCTGATCAGCCTGTCGCGACCGGTAGCGTGGAGGGATGCGTTTCGCCCATGTGGTCCCCTCGGCGTCGAGCGCGCCCCGTCTGATCATCGTGCGCGAGGGCGAGAGCACCTTCGTCGACGAACTGTTCCCGGGGGCTCCCCGCACGCTCGAGGAGCTGATCGGCGGGGGCGATGAGCTGCTTGATCGCGTACGGGATGCGCAGGAGGGTGCGTCGTGGCATCCGCTGGGTCAGCCCACCTTCGCCTCCGCCGTCCTCGCGCCGCCGGTCGTCCTCGCCGTGGGCCTGAACTACGCCGCCCACTCGGGCGAACTCGGGCTGAAGACCGACGCCACCCCGACCGTGTTCGTGCTGTGGCCGAACTCCCTCACCGCTCACGACGCCACCACCTCGTGGCCGCGCAGCCTCAGCCAGTCGGTCGATTACGAAGCCGAACTCGGCGTGATCATCGGCCGGCCGGCCAAGGACGTCGCCGTCGAGGACGCCCTCGCCCACGTGTGGGGGTACACGGTGGTCAATGACATCACCGCACGCGACATCCAGTTCTCCGAGGCGCAGTGGTCGCGGTGCAAGTCCTTCGACGGGTTCACCCCGACGGGTCCGTTCGTCGTGACCGCCGACGAGATCCCCGACCCGCAGGATCTGCACATCTGGACCGTCGTGGACGGGCACCGCGTGCAGGACGCCTCGACGGGGCAGATGGTCCGCTCGGTGGCGGCGCTCATCTCCCACCTGTCGCGCTCGGTCACGCTGCTGCCGGGCACGCTGATCTCCACCGGGAGCCCCGGCGGGGCGGGCTACTCCCGCGACCCGCAGATCTTCCTCCGCGACCGCTCGACGGTCACCGTCGGCGTCGACGGCATCGGAGAGCTCACGACGCACTGCCGCATCCTGGACTGAGCCCGGCGTCAGTCCTCGGCGCGGGCGACGACGTTCTCAGCGGCGTGGATGACCGGCAGCGCCTCGGTGATCGCCTCCAGTCCCGACAGCCGCATGGGCGAGAGCTGCTTGGCGACCTCCTCGCGCGACATCAGGCCCGCCTCCACGACGAGGTCTGCGACGTTGTGCCCTGTCAGCAGGGCGGTCTTGGCCAGCGCCGCCGCCGCCGCGTAGCCGATGAAGGGTGTGAGGGCGGTGACGACGCCGACGGAGGCGCCGACCATCGCCCCCAGCCGCTCGCGGTTGGCGGTGATGCCCTCCACGCAGTTGACCCGCAGCGTCCACATGGCCTGCTGCATCCACGTCAGCGACTGGAAGATGGAGTGCGCGATCACGGGCTCGAACGCGTTGAGCTGCAGCTGCCCGCCCTCCACGGCCATCGTCACGGTGAGATCGGCGCCGGCCACGGCGAAGGCGACCTGGTTCACGACTTCGGGGATGACGGGATTGACCTTGCCCGGCATGATGCTCGACCCCGCCTGACGGGCGGGCAGGTTGATCTCCCCGAAGCCCGCCTGCGGACCGCTGGAGAGCAGCCGCAGGTCGTTGCAGATCTTGGAGAGCTTGATGGCGTTGCGCTTGAGGGAGGAGGAGAACGACATGAACGACCCCGTGTCGCTCGTGGACTCGACGAGGTCGGTCGCCGTCTCCAGGTCGAGCCCCGTGATCTCGCGGAGGTGCCGGAGCACCGCGGCGCCGTAGGCCGGATGCGTCGTGATGCCGGTGCCGATCGCGGTGGCGCCCATGTTGATCTCGTACATGAGGTAGGCGTTCTCGGTGAGGCGGTTGTAGTCCTCCCCCAGTGTGGTGGCGAAGCCGTTGAACTCCTGGCCGAGCGTCATGGGCACGGCATCCTGCAGCTGCGTGCGGCCGACCTTCAGCACGTCGCGGAACTCCGCGGCCTTGTTCAGGAACGCCTTGCGCAGCAGGTCGAGTTCGCTCAGGAGGGTCAGGAGCGTCAGCGACAGCCCCACCTTGATCGCCGTCGGGTACACGTCGTTGGTGGACTGGCTGCGGTTGGTGTCGTCGATGGGCGAGAGGAAGCCGTAGTCGCCCTTCGCACGCCCCGCCATCTCCAGCGCCACGTTGGTGATGACCTCGTTGGCGTTCATGTTCGTGGAGGTGCCGGCGCCGCCCTGGATGACGCCCACGACGAACTGGTCGTGGAACTCGCCGTCGATCACGCGCTGGGCGGCGGCGTCGATGAGATCGGCCTTCGCCGGATCGAGAACGCCGATCTCCCGGTTGGCGCGCGCGGAGGCCTGCTTGACCATCGCGAGTGCGCGCACGAGGTTGGGGTAGACCGAGATCGGCCGCTTGGAGATCGGGAAGTTCTCCAGGGCCCGAGCCGTGTGGATGCCCCAGTAGGCATCGGCGGGGATCTCCAGGGAGCCGAGGGAATCGGTTTCGATGCGGGTACGCGTCGCTGCGTCCAGTGCCATGTGTGGTGTCCTCGTGGGTCGTTTCACGGCGGGCGGGGTACTCCGAGCCTACCCGCCGCGTCCCCTCGCCTCCGCCCCGGCCGGGCCGGGGGCGCGGCACCTGACGGCCTCAGGACTCGGCGCGCGGCGGCTTGCGCGAGAACGCCTCGAGGCGCTCCTGGGCGCTGAGGGCGGCCATCTCCGCCACCCACTCCGCCGTGAAGGATCCGGCGGTGTCGGCGTCGACGACCGGGACCACCGCGGAGGTGATCGTGTCGTCGTACACGTGGACGAGGTGGAAGGACTGCCCCGCGTCCATCCCGTTGACCTCCTCCGCCGGGCGGGCGAGGTCCATCGTGTAGCACGTGGCCGCCGCGACGCTCACCGGGACGCCGGCGAACATCCCGCTGGTGGAGTAGTGCAGGTGACCGGCGAGGATCTGCCGCACGTCGGAGCCCGCGATCGCAGCCGCGAGCCCCTCCTGGTCGCGCAGCTCGAGGATGTCGAACAGCGGGATGTGGGAGGGCAGCGGCGGGTGATGCAGCGCGAGGATCGTGCCCCGTTCGGCGGGCGTGGCGAGCACGTCGCGCAGCCAGGCCAGCTGCGCGGCATCCAGGTCGCCGTGATGCCAGCCCGGCACGGAGGTGTCCAGCGCGATCAGGCGCAGCCCGCCCAGATCCCACACGCCGGTGACCGGCTCCTCGGTGGGCTCGAGGCCGAGCAGTTCGCGGCGCAGCGCCGGTCGCTCATCGTGGTTGCCCGCCACCCACACCACCGGCGCGCCCAGCCGCGCGGCCACCGGCTCGACCGTGGCCCGGAGCGTGCGGTACGCCTCGGGCTCGCCGAGGTCGGTGAGGTCGCCGGTGAACACGATCGCGTCGGGTCGCACTCCCAGCGCCTCGACGGCTTCGAGCGTGCGGGTGAGGTGACCCGCGGTGTCGTACCGGCCGCCCAGCGGCCGGTCACCGGCGAGCAGGTGGGTGTCGCTGACGTGGACGATCACCCGCCGGGCGGGCGGGTGCTGACCGAAACGGACCGCTGCGTGCATGGCTCCACCCTAGGACGGGGCGCGGACGGCCTCAGTGCCCGACGACGATGAGGATGAGCCCGGCGAGCACCGCCAGCGCGCACACGGAGAAGCAGGCGTACGCGCCGTACAGCGCGACGCGCTTCTGACCGGGGGTGAGCGGGTTCTTCTTCGCCGCCTTGGCGGCGGCCTTCTCGGCACGGCGGCGCTGCTTGTCGGTGACCACGGCGATCGCGTCGGTGAACGTCGCCGGCGCGACCACGGGGACGCGCCCGGCGCGCACGAGCAGCCGCAGTCCCATCGCGTAGAAGAACACCACCAGCACGGCGCCCAGCAGAGCTGCGGCGAACACCTGCAGGAACGAGGTCCAGTCGACGGCGATCATGACCGGTCCCCCTCATCCGTGCTCTCGGGGCGTTCCTGTGCCGACGCGTTCGCCCGCCGGCGCTGACGGCGCGTGGGGGGCGGGTTGGGCGTGACCTTCACGGCATGGCCCGACCCCGCCACCTCGCTCATGGCGTTGGAGGAATCCACCCGGTTGCGGCGCGATCGCAGGAACAGGCCCAGGATGATCGCCAGCGCCAGCACCGCGTCGAAGGCGATGCCCCACGGGCCCAGCCACACCACGATGAGCGCCGCGAAGGCGCCCACGGCGCCGGCGGCGGGCAGAGTCAGCAGCCATCCGATCATGATGCGTCCCACGGTGCCCCATCGCACGATGGAGCCGCGGCGGCCCAGGCCGGATCCGATCACGGAGCCGGAGGCCACCTGCGTGGTCGACAGTGCGAAGCCCAGTGCGCTGGAGGCGAGGATCGTGGCGGCCGTGGAGGTCTCGGCCGAGAAGCCCTGCGCGGGCTTGACGTCGGTGAGGCCCTTGCCGAGTGTGCGGATGATGCGCCATCCGCCCATGTAGGTGCCCAGGGCGATCGTGACCGCACACGCCACCACGACCCACAGCTGCGGTTCGGGGTGCGCGGTGGACTGCCATCCGACCGTGATCAGTGCGAGCGTGATGACACCCATGGTCTTCTGCGCGTCGTTCGTGCCGTGGGCGAGGGCGACGAGGCTGGACGTGAAGATCTGACCCCAGCGGAAGCCGTCGCGGCCGTCCGGCTTGGCGTCGTAGCGGCGCGTGACGGCGTAGGCGATCTTGGTCACCACGAAGGCGATGACACCCGCCGTCAACGGTGCGATGAGGGCGGGCAGGATGACCTTGGACATCACCACGCCGAAGTCGATCGCCGTCGTCCCCACACCCACCAGCGTCGCCCCGATGAGGCCGCCGAACAGCGCGTGCGACGAACTGGAGGGAAGACCCAGCAGCCACGTGAGCATGTTCCACGTGATGGCGCCGATGAGGCCGGCGAAGATGATCGCCGGGAAGATCGTGACGGAGATCTCCTCCTCCCGGATCATGCCGCCCGATATGGTCTTGGCGACCTCGGTGGACAAGAACGCCCCGACCAGGTTCAGCACGGCTGCCAGCAGTACCGCCACGCGCGGCTTGAGTGCGCCGGTGGCGATGGGGGTGGCCATCGCGTTCGCGGTGTCGTGGAACCCGTTGGTGAAGTCGAAGAACAGTGCCAGCAGGATCACCAGCACGATGACGAGAGTTGCGGTCTCCACCGTTCGCTTTCCGTAAGGGGATGTGGGGGCGGCCGGCGATGCGGCCGTGTGACGAACGAACAGTTCACCGTCTAGTCGTGTGCCGTTTATCCGGGCACCGCAGAATCCTGACACCCTCGCCCCCGTGGGTCAAACTCGCCGTTGGGCCGGGTCGTGACAGCCTCCACTACCGTGGGAGCGTGACCGACACCGCCGCATCCCCCCTCGCCCCGCAGACCGAGCGCAAGCCCATCGCCCGCACGCACCACGGTGACACCTTCGAGGATCCGTACGAGTGGCTGCGGGCCAAGGACGACCCGGCCGTGATCGCGCATCTGGAGGCCGAGAACGCCTTCACGCAGGCCCGCACGGCGCACCTGTCCGGGCTGCGGGAGCAGATCTTCACGGAGATCAAGGGCCGCACCCTGGAGACCGACCTGTCGGTGCCCACCCGGCAGGGGCAGTGGTGGTACTACGGCCGCACCGTGGAGGGCAGCCAGTACGGCATCCAGTGCCGCGCGCCCATCGCCTCCCCCGACGACTGGACCCCGCCGGAGCTCGCCCCCGACGCGGAAGTGCCCGGCGAGCAGATCCTGCTGGACGCCAACGTCGAAGCCGACGGACACGACTTCTTCTCGCTCGGCAGCTTCGACGTCTCCGAGGACGGCACGCGGCTGCTCTACGGCGTCGACGTCGCCGGCGACGAGCGCTACACCGTGCGCGTGCGCGACCTCGCCACCGGCGAGAACCTCCCCGACGAGATCCCCGGCACCTTCGCGGGGGCCGGATTCTCCCCCGACGGGCGCTTCGTCGTGTACACGACGGTGGATGAGGCGTGGCGGCCCGACACCGTGTGGCTCCACGAACTCGGCACCCCCGTCGCCGACGACGTGAAGCTGTTCACCGAGCCGGATGAGCGCTACTGGGTCGGCGCCGGGTTCACACGCAGCCGCCGCTACCTCATGATCGAGGTCGGCTCCTCGATCACGAGCGAGGAGTGGCTCGTCGACGCCGACGACCTGCGGTCGGAGCCGCGCGTGGTGTGGCCACGCCGTGAAGGGGTCGAGTACTCCGCATCCCACGCCGTCGTGGACGGACACGACGTCCTGTTCGTGCTGCACAACGACGGGGCGCTGGATTTCGAGCTCGTCCGGGTGGACGCATCCGACCCCCAGGGTGAGCGCTCGGTCGTGCTCCCGCACGAGCCCGGCCGGCGTCTGCTGGACCTGGACACATTCCGCGACTGGGGCGTGGCCGCCTACCGCCGCGAGGGCCTCGCGCGCGTGGCCCTGCTGGATTACGCCGACGGGACGCTGCGGGAGGTCGGGTTCGACGAGCCGCTGTACAGCGTCGGCACGGCGGGGAACCCCGAGTGGGCGCCTCCTCTGGTGCGGCTGGGATACGGCTCGTTCGTGACGCCGGGCACGATCTTCGACTACGACGTCGCCACCGGCGAGCTGCTGCTGCGCAAGCGCCAGCCGGTGCTGGGCGGCTACGATCCCGCCGACTATGCGCAGGAGCGCGTGTGGGCGACCGCGCAGGACGGGACCCGCGTGCCGGTGTCGGTGGTGTGGAAGCGCTCGTTCGGCGACGCCGGCGCTGCGCCCCGCGCTCTGCACCTGTACGGGTACGGCTCCTACGAGCACTCGATCGAGCCCGGTTTCTCCGTGGCGCGGCTGTCGGAGCTCGACCGCGGCGTCGTCTTCGCCGTCGCGCACGTGCGCGGCGGCGGGGAGATGGGCCGTCAGTGGTACGAAGACGGCAAGCTGCTGGCCAAGCGCCACACCTTCACCGACTTCGTCGACTGCGCGCGGCACCTGGTCGAGGCCGGCTACACCACACCCGACCGGATGGTCGCGGAGGGCGGCAGCGCGGGCGGGCTGCTGATGGGCGCCGTCGCCAACCTGGCCCCCGAGCTGTTCGCGGGGATCCTCGCCGACGTGCCGTTCGTGGACGCCCTGACCACGATCCTGGATCCCTCGCTGCCGCTGACGGTCATCGAGTGGGACGAGTGGGGCGACCCGCTGCACGATCCCGACGTCTATGCGTACATGAAGTCGTACACGCCGTACGAGAATGTGCGCGAGGGCGTGCGGTATCCCCGCATCCTCGCCGTGACGTCCCTCAACGACACCCGCGTGCTGTACGTCGAGCCGGCCAAGTGGGTCGCGCGCCTGCGGGAGGTGGGCGCCGACGCGATGCTCAAGTGCGAGATGGTCGCCGGGCACGGGGGTGTGAGCGGCCGCTACAACGCGTGGAAGGAGCGCGCGTTCGAGCTCGCGTGGCTCCTCGACGTGGTCGGCCTCCCCGCCTGACCCGCCCGCCTCGCCCCGCCTCCGCCCCGGCATCCGCCGAAACCGGGGATTCGCGCCGAGACCGAGGGCGACGCCCGCCGTCTCGGCGCGAATCCCTGGTCTCGCCGGACGACGCGGGCGTCCTCCACAGGCGGGTGACGGATGCGGGATGTGCACAGGCTGCTGCGGACCGCGGCGCCGGCCGGGATGACGCCGCGAAGCTGGGGACGTGATCGGAACCACGACCCCGCTCCTGCTGCTCACGCGCGAGCAGCCTGATGACGTGCGCCGGCTGGACCGCGACCGGGAGCTGCATCGCCTCCGCGCCGGCGCATACGTCCGCGCGAGCGAATGGGAGGCGCTCGCGCCGTGGGAACGGTATCGGCTGCGCGTGGAAGCGGTCGCACGGACGTGGAGTTCTCCGGTGTTCTGCCTGGAGTCGGCAGCCGTCCTTCTGGGCGGGCTGCCCGTATTCGGTGAGCCGAGGGACATCCACCTCCTGAGCCCCGACGGCCACTCGTGGCGCGAGGGCGACGTCGCGGTGCACGCGTCGCAGGATCAGCGGGAGCCGGCTCTGATCGGCGGCGCGCTGCTGACCTCCCTCGCCGACACGACGGTGGATCTGTGCCGCGTCCTCCCCCGGCATTCGCCCTGGCCACCGCAGATGCCGCGTTGCGATCCCTTGCCGCCCAGGGGCGGACGCTCGCCGTGGCGGACCACGGACGCGCGCAGGCGAACCGTCGCGGCCTGCGCCGTCTGGACTGGGTGCAGGATCGGGCGACCCCGATCGCCGAGTCCCCCGGCGAGTCGGTCTCGCGCGCCGCCATCGAGTGGCTCGGTTACGAGGAGCCCGAACTGCAGCAGGAGTTCCGCTACGAAGGCGCCCGCGACCGGGCGGACTTCTACTGGCGGCGGCTGCGGAGAATCGGCGAATCCGACGGCTACGGCAAGTACGACGCCGTTGACGTCGACTCGGCGAGGGCGCACTTCGTGCGTGAGAAGCTCCGGGAGGACCGCCTGCGCAGACACGAGCACGGATTCATCCGGTGGGACTGGGGCGACTGCATCCGCTGGAAACCGCTCGACGCCAAGCTCGCAGCCGGCGGCCTCACCCCCGTGCGGCCCCGCTCCCCCGGCATGCTCGCCTCACTGGGTCCAAACCCGCGCTCGCTCGATCGCCGAGTCAAGGGAAACGCGCCGAAGCCGAGGGCGTCGCACTCGGTTTCGACGCCGATCCCTTGACTCGGCGAAGAGTGGCGGGGGCGCGGGGCGGGGGGGCGGGGGGTCAGCCGAAGAGGGCGGCGGCCTCTTCGTAGCGGTAGTACGGGACGCTGTTGAGCTCGCCGAGGGCATCGGCGAAGGGCACGCGCACGATGTCGGTGCCGCGCATCGCGACCATCTGCCCCCACGCCTGGTCCATCAGGGCATCGGCGGCGTGCAGGCCCAGGCGCGTGGCCAGGACCCGGTCGAACGCGGAGGGCGAGCCGCCGCGCTGGATGTGGCCGAGCACCGTGGAACGGGTCTCGATGCCGGTGATCCGTTCGATCTCGGGGGCGAGCACCTCGCTGATCCCGCCCAGGCGCGGCCGGTTGAAGGCGTCGAGGCCCTTGTCGCTGTACGCCTCCTCCATGCCCTTGAGGGTGAACCCCTCCGAGACGACGACGAGCGGCGCGCGACCTCGATCGTGCGCGCGTGAGACCTGCGCGCAGATCTCCTCGATCGACATCGGGACCTCGGGGATGCAGATGACGTGGGCGCCGGCGGCGATGCCGGCGTGCAGCGCGATCCACCCGACGTGACGGCCCATCACCTCGGCGACCATGCACCGCTGATGCGAGTCGCCCGTCGTGCGCAACCGGTCCATCGCGTCGGTGGCGATGTTCACGGCGGTGTCGAAGCCGAAGGAGTAGTCGGTGGCGCGCAGGTCGTTGTCGATCGTCTTGGGGACGCCGAGGACGTTGATGCCGTCCTTGGCGAGCCGGTCGGCCGCCGCGAGCGTGCCCTCGCCGCCGATGGCCACGATGCCGTCGATGCGGTGGCCGTACAGCGTCTTGGCGATGTTCTCGGCTCCCCCGCGCGGCCCCTCGTACGGATTGGTGCGGCTGGTGCCGAGGATCGTCCCGCCGACCTTGGACAGGCCCTTCACCTCGTGGCGGGTCAGCGGGAAGAAGTCGGCGTCGACGACGCCGCGCCATCCGTCGCGGATTCCGACGAACTCGATGCCGTAGTTGGTGGTGCCCTTGAGCACCGTGCCGCGGATGACCGCGTTCAGGCCGGGGCAGTCCCCGCCGCTGGTCAGAATGCCGATCTTCATAGCTGAAGTCCTCGCTGTATCGGAGTGAAGTCGCGGCGACGCTGCCACCCTGACCCTAGCGGCCGCACCGGGCCGCTGCCACACGGCCCGGGTGGCTCCTCAGTCGCCGCCGAGAGCCTGCCGCAGCAGGTGGGTGAGGGCGCTGAGCTGCACGGAATCGCTGGATGCAGCATCCATCGCGACCCCGTCCAGGGCACGCAGCGCGAGTCCCTGCTTGGAGTCGATGAGCTCGGCGATCTTCGTGTCGATCGTGTGCGCGGCGATGATGCGCCACGCCGTGACCGGCTCGCCCTGTCCGATGCGGTGCACCCGGTCGATCGCCTGCGTCTGCTCGGCGGCGGTCCAGCTCAGCTCGGCCAGCACGACGTTGGACGCGGCCTGCATGTTCACACCGACACCGGCTGCGGTGAGCGAACACACCGCAATGCCCACGCCCGGGTCGTTGTTGAACGCGTCGATCGCCTCCTGGCGTGCGGGCGTGCTCTGATCGCCGCGAAGGGACACCGTGCGCACGCCGGATGCGGCGAAGTGGGCCTCCGCGGCATCCATCACGTCGATGTGCTTGGCGAAGAACACGACCTTGCCCACCGACCGCTGCAGCTGCACGGCGTAATCGGCGGCCAGCTGCGCCTTGGCCTTGCCGATGCGGCGGACCATCGTGAAGACGTTCTCGGCGCCCGAGCCCGCGGCCTTGGACTCGTCGAGTTCGTTCTGGGCGACCAGGCGCACGATGTCGTGGTCGATCTCGCCCGCGGCCAGCCCGCGGTTTCCACGCGCCTCCAGGATGCGGCGGTACTTCGCCGCGAGCCGGTCGGCCAGCTCGCGCTCGGCACGGCGGATCGAGCGCCCCTCCTCGTCGTCGAGCTCGACGGGCAGGTCGGCGATGAGCTTGTCGGGCAGGTCGGCGGCGACGTCCTTCTTCTTGCGCCGCACGATGCCCATGTCGATCACGGCGCTGCGCGCCTGCGGATAGAAGGCCTTGTCGGCGGGCGTGAGGCCGGTCGCGTCGAGCTTCTCCATCAGCTCCGGGCCGGGCTTCTCGCCGTTGGTCCACCCGAGGAACCGCCAGATCGCGTCGAAGTCCTCGACGTCGTTGATCAGCGGTGTGCCCGTCAGCGCCAGCAGCAGCGGGTCGCGGACCTCTTCGCGGATGCGGCCGGCCAGCGCGAGCACGTTCTGCGAGCGCTGCGAGGAGAGGTTCTTGATGAAGTGCGCCTCGTCGACGACCATGCCCTTCAGGCCGATCGAGCTCAGCCAGGACAGGTGACGGTCGAGGATCTCGTAGTTGACGATGAACACGTCGGCGAAGGCGTCCATGTCCTCGCCGTCCCCGGAGATGACGGTTGCGCGCCGCTGCGGAGTCCACCGGTGCACTTCGCGCGCCCAGTTCATCTTCACGACGTTGGGGACGACGGCGAGCAGGGGGTACGCGCCGGCGACGGATGCGGCCAGCACCGACTCTGCGGTCTTTCCCAGGCCCGGCTCGTCGGCGAGGAGGAAGGTCCGGTGCCCCGCGCGCACGGCTTCCAGGAACCGTGACTGGTGCGGCATGACGTCCAGCCCCTTGGGCGAGAGCCGGTCGAACTCGGGCACGTCGGGCAGGTCCATGGACGCAGCAGACCCGCCCGCGCCGGTCTCGAACGCCTTGTACAGCGGGCCCATGAGCTCCCAGCCATCGAGCCGGCGACGCGGTGCGGGCTGCGGAGAGCGAGCGGTGAGGTCGGGGGCGAGGAACGGGTTCGCCATCATCCGCGCCTCAACGGCGGGGGGCACGACCTGTCGTTCGGCCAGGGCGGCCGGAACGACCTGCTGCGCGGCGGGAGCGACGTCGGTGATGATCAGCTCGTCCGGGGGCAGCTCGGCTCCCGACTCCAGGAGCCAGTCGCGACGCATCCGGCGGGCCACCGGCGAGGCGACCTGGTCGGCGTCCAGCAGCTGGATGAGCGACGTGTCCCGCGCGGCGGTCTTGGCGAGGATCGTCGCGACCCCGTCGAGCCGCTTGAGCAGCTCGGACCGGGTGGCGTCGCCGATCTCGGAATCGGCCTTCACACGCGCCCGCTCCTCGCGGACGAGGAAGGCGATCACCTGGAACTTGACGCGGTTGGTGGGGCCGAGCTTGCCGCGCTGGGCCTTGGCCTCCACCTCGCGCACCTTGCGGGCGAGGATGGGGATGAGTGGGGCCTCGTCGTCGCGGCGTGCGGACGAGGATTTCCTGCGCTTCTGCGTGGAGCTGGAAGCGGCGGTCGCCGTGGTCGGCATGCTCCTCCTGAGCGTGTCATCCGGTTCGGCGTCGACGACGACAGATCCGGTCGGTGTGCGATCCCGGGGGGCGGCGTGAACCGTGACTCCCGCGGGGCGGCCCCTCAGCCGGTCGGAGGCGTTCGCTCAGCGAACTGCGTCGGCGGAGGAGGGGATTCCGCCAACCAGTCTAGCGCCTCGGGGGCGCCTCACCCGCCGACTGTGTCGAGGATGTCTTCGGAGTACCCGTCGGGGGCGATGTTGAGCCAACCGGTCGCCACCCACAGGCCGTCGCGGAGGGCGTGCGTCTCACCGCGCACGTACTCGGCGTCCCCGAGGTCGCGGCGCCCGGCGGGCGCGTCGCACGCGTCCTGCACATCGCACCCGGACGCTCCCCCACCGCCGTCGGCAGCACCGCCCGCGGGAGGATGCCGAGGCCTAGGGTGGTGCCCATGGCGGAGCCCATGACGCGCGACCAGCGGCTGGTCCTGTGGATCGCGATCCTCGGTTCGTTCGTGTCGTTCCTGGACGGCACGGTCGTCACCGTCGCACTCCCCGCGATCCAGGAGGAGCTCGGCGGCGGCCTCACCACCCAGCAGTGGGTGGTCGACGCCTACCTCATCACCCTGGGCGCGCTCATCCTGGTGGCCGGCTCCCTCAGCGACGTGCTCGGACGCCTGCGGGTCCTCACCATCGGGCTCATCGGGTTCGGGGTGACCTCGGTCGCGATCGCGGCGGCTCCGACACCGGAGTTCCTCATCGTGGCGCGGGCCCTGCAGGGCGTGGCCGGGGCGCTGCTGGTGCCCAGCTCCCTCGCGCTCATCACCGCCAACTTCCGGGATGCCGCGCAGGCACGGGCGATCGGGATCTGGACGGCGGCGACCACCGCCGCCATGATCGCCGGCCCGGTCCTGGGCGGCCTCTTCGTGGACTTCGCGTCGTGGCGGCTGGCGTTCCTGATCAACGTCCTGCCCCTGGCGATCACGCTGTGGCTGATCGTGCGCCTCGGACACCGGGACCAGCGCCGGCCCGGCGCGACGGTCGACCTGCTCGGCGCCGCGCTGTGTGCCGTGGGGCTGGGGGCGGGCGTGTTCGCCCTCATCGAGCAGTCCACCCTCGGATGGGGGTCGCCGGCGATCTGGGGATCGCTCACGCTCGGGATCGCGTCCTTCACGGCGTTCCTGGTGCGCCAGCGGTTCGCGCGGCAGCCGATGATGCCGCTGAGCCTCTTCCGCGTGCGCAACTTCTGGACCGGCAACCTCGCGACCGCCTTCGTCTACGCCGCGCTGTCGCTCAACGGGTTCGTCATGGGGGTCTACCTGCAGCAGGGTGCGGGACTGCCGGCCACCCTCGCGGGCCTGGCCACCCTCCCCGTCACGATCCTGATGATCCTGTTCAGCTCGCGCGTGGGAGCCCTCGCGGGGCGGTGGGGATCACGGGTCTTCATGACGGCGGGCCCGCTGGTCATGGCCGCGGGCGTCCTGCTGCTGCTGACGGTGTCGGAGGACTTCTCGTACTGGTGGCAGGTGCTGCCCAGCGTGCTGGTGTTCGGCGTCGGGCTCACCCTCACCGTCGCGCCCCTGACCTCGACGATCCTCGGCTCCATCGAGGAGAGCCGCTCGGGCATCGCCTCCGCCGTCAACAACGCCGTCGCGCGGGTGGCGGGGCTCATCGTGATCGCCCTCCTCGCCACGATCGTGGGCGGCGCGCTGGATCTGCCCGGCTTCCACCGTGCGGCGGTGGTCACCGCGGTGCTGCTGGCAGCCGGCGGGATCGTGTCGTTCCTCGGCATCCGCGACCGCGCCCCCGCCCCGTCGCCGGACCGCACGTCCGCCTAGGCTGGGGGCATGCCCGCCATCAGCGAACGCGACCTCGCCGCGACCATCGACCACGCCATCCTCAAGCCCGAGATGACCCGTCCGCAGGTCGACGCCGAACTGGACATCGCGGCGCAGTGGGGCGTGTTCAGCGTGTGCGTGCGTCCGTCCGACATCGCCCACGCCGTCCGCCGGCTCGAGGGGACGGGCGTGGCCGTGGGCACCGTGATCGGCTTCCCGCACGGCACCACCTCGACCGTCGCGAAGGTGGCCGAGGTGACCCAGGCCCTCGCCGACGGAGCGAGCGAGGTCGACATGGTCGTCAACATCGGGTTCCTCCGGTCGGGGTTCGACGACGCCGTCGTCGACGACATCCGAGCCGTCGTGGATGCCGCACACGGCCGCATCGCGAAGGTGATCCTGGAGACCTCCTACCTCGACGACGAACAGATCGCCCGTGGCAGCCGCCTGACCGAGGCGGGCGGGGCCGCCTTCGTGAAGACCTCGACCGGATTCGGCGGCGGCGGCGCGACGGTCGAGCACGTGCGCCTCATGCGCGCGAACGTCGGCCCCCGGGTGCAGGTGAAGGCCTCCGGCGGCGTGCGCGGACTGGAGACGGCGCTGGCGATGCTGGATGCGGGAGCGACGCGCCTGGGCACGAGCGCCAGTGCGACCATCCTGGGCGAGCTGCGCGCCATCGGCGGCGGCGCGGGCCCCACCGGCGCGCGGGATGACTCGTCCTACTGAGCTCCGCGCTCCTGGGGCTCGGACAGCACGGCGCGCACGCGCGCGACGTCGTCGGTCATCTGCACTTTGAGCGCCTCGATGCCGTCGAAGGCGACCATCCCCCGGATGCGCGTGACGAAGCGCACCTCCACCAGATGGCCGTACAGGTCGAGGTCCGTCTCGTCCAGGACGTAGGCCTCGACCTGACGCACTGGCACGTCGTCGAACGTGGGATTCAGTCC
Source organism: Microbacterium lushaniae (assembly GCF_008727775.1). NCBI lineage: Bacteria > Bacillati > Actinomycetota > Actinomycetes > Micrococcales > Microbacteriaceae > Microbacterium > Microbacterium lushaniae. The sequence goes on along the minus strand of NZ_CP044232.1, from coordinate 1,231,168 downwards.
CACGCTGATGGCGGCGGCGTAGCGGGTCCCCGGGCGCAGGCCGTCTTCGGAGCGCTGGTCGATGAGCCACCCGGCGTACACACCGTCGGCGGGGACGAAGCCCTCCAGTCGCGGTGACAGATTGGCGGTGGGAAAGCCCAGCTCGCGGCCGCGCTTGAGGCCGTGCACGACTTCTCCCCACACCGACGGAGCGCGTCCGAGGAGCTTGGCGGCGCGCGCCACATCGCCCTCGGCGAGCAGCTCGCGGATCCAGGTCGACGACACCCGGCGGTCGTCGTCGATCGCGCGCACGTCGTCGACGACGTCGACGACGAAGCCGTATTCGGCCCCCATCGCGCGCAGCAGCGCGGGGTCTCCCGCACCTCCTCTGCCGAAGCGGAAGTCCTGGCCCACCAGAACGGTGCGCACCCCCAGCGCCTGCACCAGCACGTGACGGACGAACTCCTCCGCCGTCAGGCTCGCCAGGGCCTCGTCGAAGGTCAGCAGCAGCGTCGCATCCACGCCCGCGCGCTCGAGCAGGCTCAGCTTCTGGTGCACGCCGATGAGCTCGGGCGGGCTCAGCTCGGGTCGCAGCAGACGCAGCGGGTTGCGATCGAAGGTCACCGCCACCACGCGCGCCCCGCTGGCGGCATCCACGCGCGCGCGGTCGATCACGGCGCGATGGCCCGTGTGCACGCCGTCGAACTTGCCGATCGCCACGACCGAGGGCCCGAATCCGGGCGGGATCTCGGCGGGGTCGCGGAAGACGATCACGAGGCCGCCCCCGCCGTCTGGGGCGCGGGCTCGGCGCGGCCGGCGTGGCCGCGGTGGGCGGCGAGCCACCACAGCCCGAGGAAGGGCAGCACCAGCGGGATGAAGAGGTAGCCGTTTCCGAACAGCGACCACACAGTCGGATGCTGGAACAGCTCGGGGAGCACGATGCTGAGGGTGCCCACCACGAGCACGCCGACCAGCTCGAAGGCGATCGCGACCCATGCCACGACGTACCACGTGCGGCGCCCCGCGAACACGAGGGCGAGCGTGGCGAGGATGTAGACGAGCGCGCTCACCGCCGACAGCGTGTAGGCCAGGGGCGCCTGGTCGAACTCGCTCACGATCTGCACGAAGGAGCGTCCGGTGGCGGCGAGGGCCATGATGAGGTAGACGATGACCAGGACGCGGCCGATGCCGGTCATCCGGCGGGGAGTTCGGGTTGCCATGACCCCTCAATCCTAGGCGCGACCAAGCCCCGGGCTCCCCCGCTCACGCGACCTGGACGGTCCAGATGACGTGCATGCGCCACACCATGACGGCCACCGCGAGGGCTGCGACGCCCATGATGACGGTGCTCCAGCGGCTGCGCTCGACCAGCGCCCATGCCACCCCGACCGGGGGCAGCAGGGCCGCCGAGACCAGGTACACCCAGAACTCCAGGAGGCTCCCCGTGGGCGGGTTGCCGGCGAGGGGCGCGATGACCGCCGTGACGATCTGGGCGAGCAGGAGCACCTCGATCAGCGCCAGCCCGCCCACGGTCACGTCGCCGGGCCGGCGGCCGGCGAGGCCCGCCACGATCGCCACGACGCCGGCCACGCCGGCGACGGCCACCTGTGCGATGGTGAACCACAGGATCATGGACGCTTCTCCTCGGGCATGTTCATGGCGCTCTTCAGGTCGGTGCCGCGCGGCTCGACGATGCCCACGAGGGCGCCGTCCGGATCGATCGCCGCGGCGCGGATCCCCCCGGGGATCCGATCGGCAGCGCCGGGGAGCCGCTTGCCGTGCCGCAGGTCGCGCGCCTCCTCCGCCGTGACCGGCACGGCGCCCAGCACCGCGGTCGCCGCGGCGGCCGGCGACAGCATCCGCTCGGGGGTGAGCGCGTCCAGCCCGGTCGCGTCCTCCACGCCGAACGGCCCCACGCGCTCGCGCCGGAGGGCGGTGAGGTGCCCGCCGACACCGAGCGCGGTGCCGAGGTCGCGGGCGAGGGCGCGGATGTAGGTGCCGCTGGAGCAGTCCACGCTCACCTCCAGGTCGACGTGATCGTCCAGGCGGCGCGTGGCGAGCACGTCGAACCGCGACACCCGCACCTGCCGGGCGGCCAGTTCCACCTCGACGCCCTCACGGGCGAGGTCGTACGCGCGACGGCCGGCGACCTTGATCGCGGACACGCGGCTGGGCACTTGGGCGATGACACCGGTCAGCGCCGCCACCCCGCGGGCGACCGCCGCGTCCTCGACCGCGGCGAGGGCCGCCGCATCCGCGCGGGAGGTGGTGAGTCCATCGGCGTCATCGCTGTCGGTGCTCTCCCCCAGACGGATCGTCGCGGTGTAGGTCTTGTCGGCCCCCACCAGGAAGGTGAGCAGCCGGGTCGCGCCTTCCACGCCCAGGACGAGCAGGCCCGTCGCCATGGGATCGAGCGTGCCGGCGTGGCCGATCTTCCGCGTACCCAGCGCCCGGCGGGCGCGGGCGACGACGTCGTGACTGGTCATGCCCCCGGGCTTGTCGACGAGCAGGATGCCGCTGGCGACCATCAGCAGAAGTCTCCGAAGACACGCACTGGGGCGGCGAGATCGGAGTTGTCCACGATGGCGGACGCCGCCCGGCGAGGATCGGCCTCCCGCAGGTACAGCTCCTGACCCTGCCGGTAGCGCGCGTTGGTGGGAGCGTCCGGATCGGGATCGCTGCCGTCGCGCACCGCCATCCGCGCGTAGGAGACGTCGAAGGGCACCTCCAGCCACACCGACCAGTCCCACAGGCCGCGCAGCTCCGGCCGGTGCAGGAACACGCCGTCGACGATGAGCACCGCGTCACGCGGAGCGGTGACCCACTCCGACGCCACCGGAGCATCCCGCGCGACGTCGTGCGCCGCGAGCTGGAAGCCGGCGCTCCCGCCGGTGCGGAAGGGGTCGATCAGAACGCGTCGGAACGTGGCGTAGTCGAAGGAATCCCGGTAGTACCCCTCCGGGGAGGTGCGCCCGCGAGCGTACCGCTCGGCGCGCGGACGGTGGAACCCGTCGATCGAGGCGCGGAAGACCGCCCCGCCCTGCTCCGCGAACACCTCCGCGAGACGGTCGGCGAAGACCGTCTTGCCGGCGCCGTCCACGCCGTCCACGGCCACGATCACGCGGCCGGCGCGGTAATGCCGGCGCACCTCGTCGCGGAGTCCGCGCAGGAGGGTCGTGGCCGGGGTGGTGGGAAGCCGCACCCATCCAGCGTACGTGCCCGGCACGGCCGGCCGTGCCGCCTGCGGGCGGCGGCGGCACCTAGGCTGATCGGGTGCAGGACCTCGCCACCCCGCTCGCCGCCTGGTACGCCACCGCCGCGCGGGATCTGCCGTGGCGACGGCCCGGCTTCGGCGCGTGGGGGACGCTCGTGAGCGAATTCATGCTGCAGCAGACCCCCGTCGCACGCGTCATCCCCCACCTGCAGGCGTGGCTGTCGCGGTGGCCGGCACCGGCGGATCTGGCAGCGGATGCTCCGGCCGAGGCCGTGCGCCAATGGGCGAACCTGGGCTACCCCCGGCGTGCGCTGTGGCTGCATCGCGCCGCCGTGGAGATCCGCGACCGCCACGACGGCGTGGTGCCGCGAGACGTGGAGACCCTCCTGTCGCTCACCGGCATCGGCGACTACACCGCCCGCGCCGTGGCGGTCTTCGCGTACGGCGACCGGCATCCCGTCGTCGACACCAACACGCGTCGCGTGCTCGCCCGCGCCGTCGAAGGACGCGCCCAGTCCGGCCCGCCCTCCCGCCGGGACCTCGATGCGATGGAGGCGCTGCTCCCCGCGGACGTCGCGACCTCCACCGTCGTCAACGCCGCGGCCATGGAGCTGGGGGCGACGGTGTGCACCGCGCGCGCGCCGCGATGCGACGCCTGTCCGCTCGCGTCCGCCTGCGCCTGGCGCGCGGCGGGCTACCCCGTGACGGAGGACCGCAGGCGCCGGCAGGCTCGCTACGAGGGCAGCGACCGGCATGCCCGGGGCGCCGTCCTGCGGACGCTCCGCGACGCCGCGCCACGCCCGGTGGCGCTGGCGGAGGTCATCGCCCAGTGGCCCGACCCCGCGCAGCGCGACCGTGCGATCGACTCGCTCATCGCCGACGGCCTGGCCGAGGCATCCGAGGAACTGCTTCGCCTCCCCCGGTGACGACGGCGGTCGCGCCCCGGATCAGGACCGGGGAACGTCGTCCTCGGCCGGGACCTCGTCCTCGGCGGCGTCATCGTCGTCATCCGACTCCGCTGCCACCTGGTCTTTGGGCTTGAGGTAGGGGTCGGCGTCGCCGGCGTAGGTGCCGGCGGCGGCGAGGGCTGCGACGGCCTCGTCGCGCTCGCGGGCCTCGCGCAGGAGCGCGGCGATGTGGTCGGCGTTCTCGGGGATCGCATCGAGGAAGAACTCCAGCGACGGTGTCAGCCGGGTGTTCAGGTGCTTTCCCACCTCGGAGCGCAGCATCCCGGTCGCGGACTTCAGGGCGGCTGCCGTGTCGGCGCGCAGGGCCTCATCGCCCATGACGGTGTAGAACACCGAGGCGTGCTGCAGGTCGCCGGTCACCTTGACGTCGGTGATGGTGACGAACCCGAGGCGCGGGTCGCGCAGCCCCTTCTCGAGCCGCTCCGCGAGGACCACGCGGATGCGGTCGGCGACTCGTGCCTGTCGTTCGGATGCCATGTCTCTACTCTCTCTCACACCGTGATGGTGTTTCCTACCGTGTTCGCTGTGGGTAATTCCTGCCCCGGCGAGGATTCGGATGTTCCGCCGGAGCGATCGGGGTAGGGGCCCCGCTCTCGCGGAGGCGGGACATCCGAATCCTCAACCCCCGGAGCAGTGGCCGAACCCGGCCCGGTCGGAAACCGAAGAGGCCCCGAGCCGCAGCTCGGGGCCCCCGTCGAATCAGCCGCGCGGCTTCTCGACCATCTCAGTGGTCTCGATCTCGTCGCCCACCTGGATGTCGTTGAACTTGCCGAGTCCGATACCGGCCTCGAAGTCCGTGCGCACCTCGGTGACGTCGTCCTTGAACCGGCGCAGCGACTCGATGGCCAGGCCATCGGCCACCACGACGCCGTCGCGGATGACGCGCGCCTTGGCGTTGCGGGTGATCGTCCCGGAGCGCACGATGACACCGGCGATGTTGCCGAACTTGGAGGAGCGGAACACCTCCCGGATCTCGGCGACACCGGACTGCACCTCTTCGAACTCCGGCTTGAGCAGGCCCTTGAGCGACTGCTCGACGTCGTCGATCGCGTTGTAGATGACCGAGTAGAACCGGACGTCCACACCCTCGCGGGCAGCGCGCTCGCGCGCCTTCGTGTCGGGGCGGACGTTGAACCCGATGACGATCGCGTTGTCGATCGTGGCGAGGTTGATGTCCGACTCGGTGATCGCGCCGACGCCGCGGTGGATGATCCGCAGCTGCACGCTGTCGTCGACCTCGATCTTGAGGAGCGATTCCTCCAGCGCCTCGACGGCACCGGACACGTCGCCCTTGATGATGAGGTTGAGAGATTCGACCTTGCCCTCTTCGAGAGCACGGGTGAAGTCCTCGAGCGAGATGCGCTTGCGCGCCTTGGCCAGAGCGGCGTTGCGCTCGGCTGCCTCACGCTTCTCAGCGATCTGGCGGGCCAGACGGTCCTCTTCGGTCACGATGAAGACGTCACCGGCGCGCGGCACGGAGTTCAGACCCTGCACCTGCACGGGGCGGGAGGGCGCAGCCTCGAGGACGGCGTCGCCGTTCTCGTCGACCATCGCCCGGACGCGGCCGTAGGCCGTGCCGGCGACGATCGCGTCGCCGACCCGGAGCGTGCCGGACTGGATGAGCACCGTCGCCACCGAACCGCGGCCCTTGTCGAGCTTCGCTTCGATCGCCACACCGCGTGCCGCCTTGTTGGGGTTGGCCGTGAGGTCCAGCCCCGCGTCGGCGGTGAGGAGCACCGCATCCAGGAGTGCCTGGATGTTGGTGCCCTCGCGAGCGGACACGTCGACGAACATGACGTCGCCGCCGTACTCCTCGGCGACGAGACCGTACTCGGTGAGCTGCTGGCGCACCTTGGCCGGGTTGGCGTCGGGCTTGTCGACCTTGTTCACCGCGACCACGACCGGCACGCCTGCGGCCTGGGCGTGGTTGAGCGCCTCCACCGTCTGGGGCATGATGCCGTCGTCGGCGGCGACCACGAGGATCGCGATGTCGGTCACCTGCGCACCGCGGGCACGCATGGCGGTGAACGCCTCGTGACCGGGGGTGTCGATGAAGGTGATCGCGCGCTCGATGCCGTCGTGCTCGGTCCACACCTGGTAGGCACCGATGTGCTGGGTGATGCCACCGGCCTCACCGGCGACGACGTTGGTCTGACGGATCGCATCGAGCAGTCGCGTCTTACCGTGGTCGACGTGACCCATGACGGTCACCACCGGCGGACGGATCTCGAGGTCGTCCTCGCTCTCGGCCTCCAGCTCGGCATCCAGGTCGAGACCGAAGCCCTCGAGGAGCTCTTTGTCCTCGTCCTCGGGCGAGACCATCTGGATCTTGTAGCCCAGCTCCTCGCCGAGCACCTCGAAAGTCGCCTCGTCGAGCGATTCGGTCGCGGTGGCCATCTCGCCCAGGTTGAACAGGATGGTCACGAGCGTGCCGGGCTGCACGGTGTAGCCGCGGATCGCCTCGAGCTTGTCGGCGAAGTCGGAGATCGATGCGCCGCGGCGCAGGCGGATGATCTCGCCGTTGCCCTTCTGGACGTTGACGCCGCCGACGACCGGCGCCGACCGCATCTCGAATTCCTGCCGCTTCGCCCGCCGCGACTTGCGCTGCTTGGACTTGCCGCCGCCCTTACCGAAGGCACCTGCGGTGCCGCCGCCGGGTCCACGACCGCGGCCACCGCCGCCACCGGGACGACCGGCGAAACCACCGGCGGGACGACCCGCGAAGCCACCCGCGGCACCGCCACCGGCACCGCCGGGACGGCCGGGGCCGCCTGGGCGCTGCTGGAACGGCGCGCCGGGACGACCGCCGCCGCCGGGACGACCTGCGCCGCCGGGGCGCGGTGCGCCCGGGCGCGGGGCGCCGGGGCGCGGTGCCTGGGGGCGCGGGATGTTGCCGGGAGTCGGACGCTGGCCCATCCCCTGCTGCGAGGAGAACGGGTTGTTGCCCGGACGCGGACCGGCCGGACGCTGGCCCATCCCCTGCTGCGAGGAGAACGGGTTGTTGCCGGGGCGCGGTGCACCGCCGGGACGCGGCGGCTGCGGTGCGCCGGGGCCGGGCCGGGGCCCACCGGCGGGGGCTGCCGGAGCCGCCTCCGCGTCGGCGGGAGCCGCCGGGGCGGCCGGAGCCGGCGCGGCCGGAGCCGACGGAGCCGGAGCGGGCGCGGAAGGCGCGGGCGCAGCCGGTGCCGCAGGCGCGGCCGGTGCCGAGGCCGCAGGCGCGGCGGGGGCTGCCGGCTGGGCGGGGGCCTCCGGAGCGGACGCCGCGGGGCGAGACGGCGCGGCCGGACGTGCCGGGCCGGGCTTGGCTCCCGAACGCGCGGCAGCGGGTGCCGGTGCTGCCGGAGCGCCACCCTCGGACGCGAGCGCGGCGCGCAGCTTGCGCGCGACCGGCGGCTCGATGGTGGATGAGGGGCTCTTGACGAACTCGCCGAGCTCCTTCAGCTTCGCGAGGGCGACTTTACTGTCGACGCCGAGCTCGGAAGCGATCTCGTGCACGCGTGGTTTTGCCACAATTCTCCTGTCTGGGGGCCTACCCCGGACAGGGCAGACCGTTAGATGCGGACGGGTCTCATTTCGAGCCGTTCACTTTGAGTCCATAGCCGTTCAGCCGTTTCGCTGGAGGGTCTGTTGAAAGGTCTGCGTGTCGAGCGGGCCCGACACACGCAATGCGCGGACGAAGGCGCGGCGCCGTAAGGCGAGGTCCACGCACGCATCCGTCTCATGCACCCACGCGCCCCGCCCCGGCATCATCGCCCGGTCATCGCGCACGAGGACCGAATCGACGGCCACGACCCGAAGGAGCGTGGACCGGGGAGCTCGCGTGCGACATGCGACGCACGTTCGTTCCGGTTCCATTCTACACGTGAGGGCGGGCCGACGACCGACAGCCGTGCCGGCTCACTCGTCCTCGAGGATGCTGTCGGGCTGGATGTCGATCTTCGCGCCGGTCAGCTTCGCCGCCAGGCGCGCGTTCTGCCCTTCCTTGCCGATCGCCAGCGACAGCTGGTAATCCGGGACGAGAGCGCGGACGGCCTTGGTGGTCGGATCCAGGACGAAGCTCGAGGTGACCTTCGCCGGCGACAGGGCGTTGGCCACGAAACGCGGCAGCTCGGGGTCGTAATCGACGATGTCGATCTTCTCGCCGCCGAGCTCCTCCGTGACGGCGCGCACGCGCCGGCCCAGTTCGCCGATGCACGCGCCCTTCGCGTTGATCGTCGGGTCGTTGGCCTTGACGGCGATCTTCGTGCGGTGACCGGCCTCGCGCGCGAGGGACACGATCTCCACGAGCCCCGACGCGATCTCGGGCACTTCGAGTGCGAACAGCTTCCGCACGAGGCCGGGGTGGGTGCGCGAGACGGTGATCGAGGGGCCCTTCGTGCCGCGCGAGACGGACGTGACGTACACGCGGAGGCGGGATCCGTGGGGGTAGGTCTCCCCCGGCGCCTGCTCCTCGGGCGGGAGGATCGCCTCGACGGTGCCGAGGTCGACGTGGACCATGCGGGGGTTGGGGCCCTGCTGGACGACCCCGGCGACGATGTCGCCCTCCTTGCCGCGGAACTCCCCCAGCACGGCGTCGTCGGCGATGTCGCGCAAGCGCTGGCTGATGACCTGCTTCGCGGCGAAGGCGGCGATCCGCCCGAAGTCCTCGGGAGTCTGCTCCTCCTCGCCGATGACGGCGCCCTCGTCATCGAGCACCGGCGTGAAGACGGCGACGTGGCCGGTCTTGCGGTTCACTTCCGCGCGCGCCCCTTCGGGTGCGGCTCCCGTCGGCGAGGTGTGCTTGCCATACGCAGTCAGGATGGCCTGTTCGATGATGCTCGCGAGTTCCTCGAAGGGAATCTCCTTCTCCCGCTCGATCGTCTTCAGCAGTCCGAGATCGATGTCCACCGTGGGGCCTCCGTATTCAGCTCTCGCCGACGCGAGAACGCGCCGACAACCCCAGAACGTTACCGGATCCGCCCGTGCCCCGCCTGCGAGCGGCCTGAGCCGCTCACCGCCGGCCGCAGTCGTCGAGGATCTGGGGCGATCGGTCGAACAGCCCCTCCGTCCACTGGATGAGGACGGGGAGGAACCGCGAGCCGGGCAGGATGGGGCGCAGATGGTCGTAGTCGCGGTAGGCCCGCCACCGCACCTGCTGCCCCTGTTCGCACAGCCCCTGGACGTAGCGCTCCTGCAGGCTGGGCGGGAGGACCTCGTCCTCCTGCCCCCACGCCACCAGGATGGGCGAGCCGGTGGGTCCGGTCGCGGCGTTCTCGGCAAGTCTGCGCCCGAGCGCTCCGGTGGTCAGATCGGCGGCATAGAGGGGGCGATCCTCCGACACCCCCAGCGCGGTCACCACCGAGACCACCACGCCCGGCTCGGTGGGGCACCGCTGGGTCATCTCGCGCACGATGGCCCGTGCGCCCGGGGCGACGTAGTCGTCCAGGTGCACGTCGGCGTACGTCTCGGAGTACGGCACGAGCACCCACGACGTGAGCACGGAGAGCAGGGCGCCGGCATCTGAGTCCAGCAGCTCGTCGGCGAGGGCGAGGGGGTCGGCGGCAGGCGCGATGGCGGCGGTGCCGAGGACGTTGACGCCGGGGGTGTACTCCTCCGCGATCGTCGCGGTCCACAGCGCGGCGTGGCCGCCCTGTGAGTGACCCCACACGACCGTGTCGGGCGACAGGGTCAGGTCGGGAAGCTCCGCCGCCGCCAGGACGGCATCCAGCGACGAACGCGCCTCGCCCTTGCCGATGAGATACGGGAAGGTGCCGGGTGCACCCTGACCGGAGTAGTCCGACGCGACCACGACCCATCCGGCATCCAGGGCCTCCTCCAGCGCCGGGATGGCCCACCGCGTCGCCGACGCGTCGCGCAGGCTGGGCGCGCACCCCTGCGCGACGCCGGTCGTGCCGTGGTTCCACACGATCACCGGGCGCGGGCCCGGCGGTGGGTCGTTCGGCACGATCACCAGGGCGCTGGCCACCGCCGGCCGGCTGACGGCGTCACGGGTGGTGTAGAGGATGCGGCTGACCTCGCCGCCCTGGGGGGCGCGACCGAGGTAGCCGTCCCACCGGATCAGGCGGCCGTGACCGGGCGGCAGCCGGTCGGGGGGATCGTAGAAGGCGTCGACGACCGGCGCGCCATCGGCGAGCCAGTCATCCAGCAGCCAGCCTCCCGCCGCCGAGGTCACCAGCAGCAGTGAGAGCGCGTACCGTCCGACGGCCGTCCACGCCGACGCCCGCCGCGCACGCGCACCGGACGGGGCGGCCGCCGGGAGGCCCCGTCGGAGACGTCCGGCCGCACGCATCCCGCGCACGCCGCGGGCGATGAGCGAGACCCCCAGCGCGACGGTGCGCACTCCGAAGACGATCGCCACGAGCAGGACGGTGACATCCGGCCACGTCAGCGACAGGATGCCGAACGCGATCTGCGTCGCTCCGGAGGCCGCCGACAGCACACGCTGGCTGGGACGACCGCGGGCCACCGCGTCACCCACGGAGGCCAGCCCGCCCACCACGAGGAAGACGGCCAGCACCGGCGGCAGCAGATCCAGGCTCCGCCCCAGCCACACCAGTACGAGCAGCCCGCCGGCGATCCACGCCACCGCGAACAGCCGGGTCCACCATCGCTGCGATCGCCGGGTGATGAGTTCGGCGAGCCCGGTGACGATCGCGCTGAGGGCGACGTACACCCCGAGCAGGACGAGGGAGGTGAGGGGGCGCGTCACGATGAGCGCACCGAGGATCACGATGAGGATCCCGGCCACCAGCAGCACCCGGGCAGGGGCCCGCCCGATCAGGTCGGGCAGCGCTCTCCACGGGGAGGACAGGTGCCGGCGGGGGGACATCCGCCCCATGATATGCGCCCTGCCCAGCCGCTCCCGACCGGTCAGGAGCCGGCCCGCCGGACCGGTAATGTCGCCGTCATGCGCAGCGAGGTCCGCGCGGCAGCGCGGAGCGCCGAGCACAACCCGGTGCTGCGCGTGCTCGCGCGCGCCGGGTACGCGGCGAACGGCGTCATGCACGCCCTCATCGGCATCATCGTCCTCGCGGCGGCCTTCGGAGGCTCCGGGGCCGCCGACCAGACCGGCGCCTTCCGATCCGTCGCGGCCGCGCCGTGGGGATTCGCGCTGCTGTGGGCGATCGCGGTGGGGCTCATCGCCCTGGGGGTGTGGCACGCCGTCGCCGCCGTCGGGGCGCGCCGTGCACGACGCACGCAGCGCCTGGGGATCCTCGCCGCCGAGATCGGTCAGGCGGTCGTGTTCGCCACGGTGGGAGCGGTCGCCGCATCCGTCGCCCTCGGAGCGCGCCCGAGTGCCGAGCGCGCCGCGGAGGACGCCAGCGCCGGCGTGCTCTCGATGCCCGGCGGGCCCTTCCTGCTCGCCGCGGTGGGCCTCGGGGTCGCCATCGCCGGTGTGGCGTTCGTCGTGATGGGCGTGCGGCGTTCGTTCCGCTCGAAGGTGACGCTTCCCCGCACCGCCTGGGGGCACGCCGTCGCGGGGCTCGGGGTCGCGGGCTTCGTCGCGAAGGGCATCGCGCTCTTCATCGTCGGGGTGCTCCTGGGCGTCGCCGCCGTGCAGGTCGATCCCGGGCAGGCCGGCGGGCTCGACGGCGCCGTGCAGGCGCTCCTGCAGCTCCCGGCCGGTCCGCTGCTGGGGGTCGCGGTGGGGGCGGGGTTCCTCGCCTACGGCGCGTTCACGATCCTGCGGGCGCGCTTCGCCAAGCTCTCGGTGTGAGCGTCAGTCCTGATCGGGGTCGCGTCCGGTGCGGACGCCCGTCTCCAGGCCGGCGATCGCGGCACGGTCGGCGTCGTCGAGCGTGAAGTCGAAGACGTCGGCGTTCTCCCGCAGCCGGGCGATCGAGGTCGACTTCGGGAACAGCACGAGACCGCGGTCCAGATGCCACCGGATCACCACCTGCGCGGGCGTCTTGCCGTACGCCGCACCGATGCGGTCCAGGACCGGCTCATCCAGCAGGCCCCCGCGCGCCAGCGGCGCCCACGATTCGGTGACGATGCCGTGCGCGGTGTTCCAGGCCTGCAGCTCGTACTGCGGGAAACGCGGGTGCAGCTCGACCTGGTCGATCACCGGGCTCACCCCCGTCTCCTGGACGAGGCGCTGGATGTGCACGGGCGAGAAGTTGCTCACGCCGATCGAGCGCACCCGCCCCTCCTCAGCCAGGCGCACGAGGGCGCGCCACGTGTCGAGGTAGCGGTCGGCGCTGGGGATGGGCCAGTGGATGAGGTACAGGTCGACCGCATCCATCCCGAGGCGTCCGGTGCTGGCGTCGAACGCGCGGAGGGTGCGGTCATAGCCCTGGTCGTCGTTCCACACCTTCGTCGTGACGAAGACGTCCTCGCGCGGCACGCCGCTGCGCCGCAGGCCCTCCCCCACCTCCGCCTCGTTGCCGTACAGGCTGGCGGTGTCGATGTGGCGGTACCCGAAGCGCAGGGCATCGGCGACGAGCTCGGCGGTGACGTCCGCGGGCACCTTGTACGTGCCCACTCCCAGCTGCGGGATGCGGTTCCCATCGGCGAGCGGGACCAGCGGGGCGGGGATCACGGTCAGACGGCGGTGAGGCGGCCGACCGCCTCTGCGGCGGGGACGACCTCCCGGGCCCCCGTGCGACGGTCCCACAGCTCGACCTCGCCGGCTGCGGCTCCGCGCCCGACGATGACGATGCGCGGCACTCCGACCAGTTCGGCGTCGCCGAACTTCACGCCGGGCGACACCTTCGGGCGGTCATCGAACAGCACGTCCAGGCCCGCCGCTTCGAGGTCGGCGCTGAGGCTCTCGGCGAGCTCGAAGGCCGCCGCATCCCGGCCGGTGGCAACGACGTGCACGTCGAACGGCGCGACCGACGCGGGCCAGATGAGGCCCTTGTCGTCGTTGTTGAGCTCGGCGATGATCGCGAGGATGCGGGTGACCCCGATGCCGTACGAGCCCATCGTGACGGTGACGAGCTTGCCGTTCTCATCGAGCACCTTCAGGCCCAGCGCGTCGGCGTACTTCCGGCCCAGCTGGAACACATGGCCGATCTCCATGCCGCGCGCGAGGGTCACCGGTCCCGAGCCGTCCGGCGCCGGGTCGCCCTCGCGCACCGTGGCGACCTCGACGAAGCCGTCGGCGGTGAAGTCGCGGCCGGCGACGAGGGTGTGCACGTGCTTCTGGTCGATGTTGGCCCCGGTGATCCAGCTCGTGCCGTCCACCACGCGCGGGTCGAGGAGGTAGCGGATGCCGGTGGCCGATTCCTCTCCGAGCACCGGGCCGGTGGGCGACCACGGGCCGATGTATCCCTTCACGAGGAACGGATGGCGCTCGAAGTCCTCCTCCGTGGCCTGCTCGACCTCGGCCGGCGCGAAGACCACCTCGACGCGCTTGTCGTCGATGTCGCGGTCTCCGGGCAGTCCCACGATGACGAGCTCCCGCGTGCCATCGAGGTGCTTGAGAGCAAGCACGACATTCTTCAGCGTGTGCGCGGCCGTCCATTCCCCGCCGTCGGCGGGCGGATCGAGCACGGCGTTGCAGTGGGCGACGAGCGTCGGGATCGTCGGGGTGTCGGGCGAGTCGAAGATCACCGGATCGGGCAGCCCGTCGAACGGGATGGACTCGGGAACGAGCGTGGTGAAGGCCTCGACGTTCGCCGCGTAGCCGCCGGCCGAGCGCACGAACGTGTCCTCGCCGATGGGGGTGGGGTGCAGGAACTCCTCGGACTTGGATCCGCCCATCGCCCCGGCGTCGGCGTCGACGATGACGTATTCGAGTCCCAGACGCCGGTAGATGCGCTCGTACGCGTCGCGCTGCGCCTGGTACGACGCATCCAGGCCCTCGTCCGAAGCGTCGAAGGAGTAGGCGTCCTTCATCGTGAACTCGCGGCCGCGCAGGAGACCGGCGCGCGGGCGCGCCTCGTCGCGGTACTTGTCCTGGATCTGGTAGATCGTCAGCGGAAGGTCCTTGTACGACGAGTACAGGTCTTTCACCAGCAGCGTGAAGACCTCTTCGTGCGTGGGGGCGAGCAGGTAGTCAGCGCCCTTGCGGTCCTTCAGGCGGAACATCCCGTCGCCGTATTCCTCCCACCGGCCCGACGCCTCGTACGGGTCGCGTGGGAGCAGTGCGGGGAAGTGCACCTCGTAGGCGCCGGCGTTCGCCATCTCCTCGCGGATGATGGCCTCGATCTTCGCCTTGACCTTCAGCCCCAGCGGCAGCCACGCGAAGATGCCCGGCGCCTGGCGCCGGATGTAGCCGGCGCGCACGAGCAGACGGTGGCTCGCGACCTCGGCATCAGCCGGGTCTTCGCGGAGGGTGCG